>NZ_JBEPKL010000012.1:0-106077 GCF_040544655.1 Sphingomonas sp. 1185 | reverse complement strand
ACACATAGCGTTGATGCCCCGCCTTCCGGCCCCGCTTGATCAGGTCAGTCCCATCACACCTTGGGCAACGCATTCCATCCCCCCGTCTCAAATCAAAGGAACAGACAAGAATCCACAATGCGGCCGGTGTAAACAGTCCCCCTGCAAGGGGAGGTGGCAGGCCGAAGGCCTGACGGAGGGGTGTCCCGGTCGGCGAGGATCAGCGTCCTCACCACGGGTGACACCCCTCCACCACCGCTTCGCGGCGGTCCCCCTCCCCTTGCAGGGGAGGAATGGAACAACCGCACAAGGAAAAGGGCGCCGGTGGAACCCACCGACGCCCTTTCCTGATTTCCGGCGCTAGTCCGTCAGTCGCGAATTACGCGGCCTGCGGCAGAGCGGCCTTCGCCTGCGCGACGATCGCCGCAAAGGCTTCGCCCTCGTGCATCGCGATGTCGGCCAGGACCTTCCGGTCCAGTTCGACGCCCGCCAGCTTCAGGCCGTGCATGAACTGCGAATAGGTCAGGCCCTCGGCCCGGACACCCGCGTTGATGCGCTGGATCCACAGACCACGGAAGGTCCGCTTCTTAACCTTGCGGTCGCGATACGCATATTGACCGGCCTTTTCGACGGCCTGGCGTGCGATGCGGATGGTATTCTTGCGACGGCCATAATAGCCCTTCGCCTGATCCAAAATCCGCTTATGCTTCGCCTTGGTGGTCGTGCCCCGCTTGACGCGTGCCATATCTCTCTATCCTTCCAGAAATCAGTTCAGGCCGTAAGGCGCCCAGGCCTTCACGGTCTTGGTGTCGGCATCGGACAGGACCGAGGTGCCGCGGTTCTGGCGGATATACTTGCCGTTATGGCTGATCAGGCGGTGGCGCTTGCCGGCGACGCCGTGCTTGAGCTTGCCGGTCGCGGTGAGCTTGAAGCGCTTCTTGACGCCGCTCTTGGTCTTGAGCTTGGGCATTTTGGTCCTTTCGCTGTGAGCAAGGCAGAAACGGCCGCGGCAGCCCTGATGGCCGGGCCGTTCGTGACACCTCGCTCGGGAAGCGGGCCGCTTAGACGAACCGGGCGCGGATTGCAACCGAAGAGGGCGGGCCACCGCAAAGGAACAAGCGCCTCGCTCGGGCGATTGGGGATGCCATGGATCAGGCGCCAGCGGCCGACACCTCCGCCAGCCCGACCGTCGCCCGTGCGGGCTGGCGGCGATGGGCGTTGCGCGTCGCGATCGGGCTGCTGCTCGCCATCGCCGCGATCTGGCTGGTGCTGTTCGTCACCAAGGGGCGGTTCCTGCGCCACCCCTTCGAATCGATCGCGGGCAGGCTGACCCACCGGACGGTGACGGTGGGCGGCGATTTCCAGCTCTATTTCGCGCCGTGGCGGATCAAGTTCGTCGCCGAGCGGATCGCCATCTCCAACCCCGACTGGGCCAGCCGCCCCTATCTGTTCACCGCCGACCGGATCGATTCGCGGATCGCGCCGCTATCGCTCTTGTTCGGCAAGCGGCGCTTTACCTGGCTGGCGCTGACCAACGGCGCGGTCGATCTGGAATGGACGCCCGACCACCGCACGAACAGCTGGACCTTCAGCGAGAAGAAGGGCGGCAAGCCGCTGGAGTTTCCGCGTATCGACACGGCCGAGATCAACGGCACGACGGTGCGCTATCGCGATCCCCGGATGCGCGTGACCGCCGACCTGGCGCTGGAGGATTTCCGGTCGCAGGATGCCCGGATCGGCAAGGCGGTCGGGCTGCGCGGCAAGGGTGTGATCCGCGCGACGCCCTTCACCCTGACCGCGCAGTTGCTGTCGCCCGACGCCACCGCCAATCGGGGCAGGAACGAACTGATCGCGCGGATGCGTGCGGCGGGCAATGTGGTCGATGTCGCAGGCACCCTGCCCTCGATCGCCGATATCGAGGATGTGCCGCTGCGCACCCGCGCGCGGGGCAAGGACCTGTCGACGCTGCTCGAGGTCATCGGCGTCGTCATCCCGCGCACCCGCACCTATGACCTGCGCGCGCAGCTGGTGAAGGACGGCGACGTCTATCGCTTCACCCGCATGAAGGGGACGTTCGGCGACAGCGACCTGGCGGGGACGCTGACCGTCACCCATGGCGAGCGGCTGCATCTCGATTCGCAGCTGACCACCGGCAAGCTCGATATCGTCGATGCCGCGCCCTTTATCGGCTATAACCCCGACATCGTCGCGACCAGGGGCGCGCAGGCCGCCGCCGCCGCGACCGGGGCGGGGGCGCAAAGGCTGTTGCCCGATGCCGCGCTGCCGGTGGCGACGATGCAGCGGTTCGACGCGGACCTGAAATGGACTATCCGCACCGTCCGCTCGCGCCGCGTGCCCATCTCCGACGTCGACCTGACGCTGGCGCTGGATCGCGGCAAGCTGACCCTGTCGCCGCTCCGCTTCGCGATGGCGCGCGGCGACGTCGCGTCCGACCTGCTGTTCGACACGCGCCAGCGGCCCAGCCTGGTCCGTTACGACATCCGCCTGTCGCCGACGCCGCTCGGGCGGCTGCTGGCGGGATGGGGCGTGGCGGAGGCGGGGACGACCGGCACAGTCAAGGGCCGCATCCAGCTCCAGGGGCGCGGCGACACCATCCATGATTCGCTGGCCAGCGCGAACGGGCGGATGGCCTTCATCCTGCCCGCCGGCTCGCTATGGACCCGCAACGCGCAGCTGGCCGAGCTGGACCTCGGCACCTTCGTCCAGAAGATGTTCGAGGATCGCCTGAAGGAGCCGGTGCGGATCAATTGCGGGCTGATCGCCTTCACCGTGCGCGGCGGGATCGCGGCGGCGGACCCGATCCTGATCGACACGTCCAAGAACGTCATCGTCGGGCGCGGCGGCTTCAGCTTCCGCAACGAGGCCATCGACATGGCGATCCGCGCCGATGCCAAGAAGTTCAGCCTGTTTTCGGGCCAGTCCCCGGTCGGCCTGACCGGCAGCTTCGCCAGCCCCGGTATCGATCCGATCAGCGGCGACCTGCTGGCGCGCGCCGGGGCCGGGCTGGGCCTGGCGGTGGTGGCGACGCCGCTGGCAGGGGTGCTGGCCTTTGTCGATGTCGGCGATGCCAAGGCGGCGGCCTGCGGCCCGGTCCTGTCGGGCGCCCGTGCCAGCGCGCAGCGGACCACCAAAGGACAGCCGCGCCAGGATGTCGGCAACGGCACCACCGCCAAGTCGAAGGACGGCCGTCAGAGCGAAGGCGAGGCCAAGAGTCAGCGCAAGAAGTTCCTGGGGATCTTCTAAACCGTGCCGACCCAGCGCGCTTCGATGACTGACCTGCGATCAGTGATCGTGATGGTCATGCTCGTGCGGCACGTTGCGCAGCGCCTCCAGCACCTCTTCGGTCCGCGCCGGATCGCCGATCGCCAGCACATGTCCGGCGCTGTCGGCGGTCAGCGGATCGCCGTTCCAGTCGCACATCCGGCCACCGGCCCCCTCGACCACCGGCACCAGCGCCGCGAAGTCGTGGAGCTTCAGGCCCGATTCGCACACGATGTCGACATGGCCGCTGGCGAGCAGACCGTAATTATAGCAGTCCCCGCCATAGACCGGCCCCTGGCGCGGGCTGTCGCCGCTGATCGCCGCCACCAGCGCCATGAAATGCGGCACGTCGTCGTCCTCGAACAGATGCGGACTGGTCGTCGCGATCGTCGCGCCCTCCAGCGCCGGACAGCGGCGCGTCCGCGCGGGCTGGCCGTTGAACAGCGTCGGGCGGCCCATCACGCCCAGCCAGCGTTCCTTCGCGATCGGCTGGTCGATGATGCCCAGCACCGGCCAGCCATTGTCGACCAGCGCGATCAGCGTGCCAAAGATCGGCCGCCCCACGGTGAAGCTGCGCGTGCCGTCGATCGGGTCGAGCACCCATTGCCGCCCGGTGACGCCGTCCTTGACGCCATATTCCTCGCCGTGAATCCCGTCGCCCGAGCGCTCCGCCTCCAGGATGCGGCGCATCGCCGCCTCGGCCTCGCGGTCGGCGAGCGTGACGGGGGAGCGATCCTCCTTGATCTCCAGCCCCATCTCGCGGCGAAAATAGGGTCGGATGGCGGCGCCGGCGGCGTCGGCCAGCTTCAACGCCAGGTCGATATCGGCTGTATGAACGGACATGATGCAACCGATAGGATAGCGACGCACGATCAGCAATGGACGGCATCCCGGCGACAGGATAGGCGTTAACCATATTACCGGAAGGATTGGGGTGATGAAGGCAGTCTTGGGCGTTCTTCTTGCAATGGCGGCGTTTCCCGCCGCCGCGGCCTTGCGTCCCGGCGCCACCGCCCCGGATTTCACGACGCGCGGCGCGGTCGCGGGCAAGGTCTTCACGCTCAAGCTGAAGGATCAGCTTCGCCACGGCCCGGTCGTTTTGTATTTCTTCCCTGCCGCCTTCACCAGCGGATGCAGCGCCGAGGCGCGCGCCTTTGCCGAGAAGATCGACGCCTTCCGCGCGGCGGGTGCGCGGGTGATCGGCATGTCGGCCGATCCGGTGGACAAGCTCGCCGCCTTTTCCAAGGCCGAATGCGCGGGCAAGTTCCCGGTCGCCAGCGCGGGGCCCGCGATCGTCAAGGGCTATGACGTGGCGCTGGGTCGCCAGATGGAAGGCCGCGATATCACCTCGCGCACCAGCTATGTGATCGGTCGCGACGGGCGCATCCTGTTCGTCCATGACGACATGAACCCCGCCGAACATGTCGCCACGACGCTGGCGGCGGTCCGCGGTCTGGCGGCCAAGCGCTAAGGCACCGGACATGACAGGGGGCATGCCAGCAAGGTGCAGGGCGATGACGGCACAGGGGTGCGCCGTCGATCGCCGTCTCGCGATGACGGGGAACGGGTCATACGCGGAACGGACATGCGACAGGTCGGGAGGGGGCGGATGTCAATGAGCACCGACCTCTATCGACGGATCGGCCGGTTTCTCGACGATCATCGCCTGTCCCCCGATCCCTCGCATTATGCGTTCGTCCACGCCATCCTGACCGATCCGAACGGCGGCCTGGCGCGCGCCGCCGCGTCGCTGATCGATGGTGGCGTGCGACTGCACCAGGACGATATCGTCCGGCTGGGGGGAGGCACTCCGGCGACCCGTCCGGAACCGGTCGAGCCGAAGGTCGAGGCCCCGCCCGTGCGCGATCATGCGGTGCCCACGGCCGACAGCCAGTCCGACTCGCTGGCCGCGCAGACTCAGGGCCATGTCGAGACGTTCCTGGCCATCCTCCGCTCGGTCCAGGCCGACGCCACGGCCTTCGGCGCCGACTTGGCCCGCAGCGCCGCGAAGATGGACCGTGCCGAAGCGATCGGGCTGTCGGCGCTGGCCGCGCTGACCGGCGAGATGCTGGAGCGGATCCACGCCAGCGAACGGCGGCTGCAACAGGCCACCGCCGAGGCGGACGCGCTGCGTGAAAAGCTGGCGGAGGCGCGGGCGACCGCCCGGCGCGATCCGCTGACCGGGCTGGCGAACCGGCTGGCGTTCAACGAGTCGCTCGGCCAGTGTTTCGAGGCGGTCGATCCCTGCCATCTGGCGCTGTGCGACATCGACCGGTTCAAGCGGATCAACGACGAACATGGCCATGCGGTCGGCGACCGGGTGCTGACCGCGATCGGCCAGATCCTGGCCGAGGAAGGGCAGGGCCATCTGGTGTGCCGCCATGGCGGTGAGGAATTCGCCATCCTGATGTCGGGCATTTCCAAGCGGGACGCCACCGCCCTGGTCGAACGCGCCCGGCAGGCGGTGCGCGAGCGGCGGCTGCGCGTCCGCGAAACCGACCAGTCGGTCGGCCAGATCACCATCTCGGCGGGGATCACGAGCTTCCGTCCGGAGGATACGCAGGAGACGCTGTTCGCGCGCGCCGACGAGCTTTTGTACCGGGCCAAGAATGATGGCCGCGATCTGGCCTATGCGGATTGATGGATTGCGCCATCCCGTGGCGGATTTTCCGGTATCGGCTTGGCGCAATTTGCCAGATTTTCTCAGGATGAATAATTATCCGTGGAATATCAAAGCTTTATAAAACTGGCACGCTCTCTGCAAAGCTCCCGGCATCGGTCGCCAAAGGGTTGGCGACCCGATCGAAAAGGGAGTTCCACCATGTTCCAGACCATCCAGGCCCGCCAGTTCCTCGTCTCCTGCATCGGCGCGCTGCTGTTCGCCGGACTGGCCATCACCTCGGCGACGCCGATCCTGCCGATCGCCTGAGGCGTGACGCGCGATCGCGTCGGGATCGACGCCGCCGCTCCTGTCATCCTCGTCCTGCGGCCGGACCGTCGCCTGTCGACGCCCGGCCGCCCACTCTTCCCCAATCAGGCGGGCGCGACCGCCCCGACCGGCCCCACCGGCGCCTCCTCCTCGCGCGAATAGGTGCCGGTCAGCACCCCGGCGGCCAGCACATGCCCCGCCATCGCCTCGATCATCGCGCTGCGTCCCGGACGTTGCCCGCCGATATCGACCGCCGAGTCGAGCGCGAACAGCTGAAAGACATAGCGATGCTCGCCATGACCGCGCGGCGGGTCGGGCGGCAGCCAGCCTTCGCCCAGATAGGAATTGCGCCCGACATCGCCCTGTCCGGGTGAGCCGGCGCCATCCGCGACGATCGCGCCCTCGGCCAGATCGCCCGCCCGCGGCGGCAGGTTCCAGACGATCGCATGGACCAGCGGCTGCGGCGTCGGTGCGTCGGCATCCTCGACCAGCAGCGCCAGCAGCGCGGTTCCTTCGGGCGGATCGCCCCAGACCAAGGGCGGCGACACGCCCGCGCCATCGGCGGTGAAACGCTCGGGCAGCCGCGCCTGGTCGGCAAAGGCCGGGCTGCTCAACGCCAGGCTGGCGGGTGGGGCCAGTTCGGGGCGGACGAGCGCGACCGATTCGACTCCGGCGCGCCACCCGCTCATCGCCTTGCCCAGCCAGGCGGGCAGATGTTCCAGCATGATCCTGTCTCCCTCGGCCTATCGCGCGGACACAGGACGCGCCCGCCAGACGTGCAGCGTGTCGATCGCGCCGCGACATTCGGTCATGCTCGCCGCCTCGATCAGCCGGAATCGGGTGCCGTCCCAACCGAAGCTCTGGCGATCGCCGCAATCGCCCAGCCCCCGGCCCTTGCCCCAGCTCGACAGGCGACCCGCGGGCGACCACTGGGTGTTGACCAGCGTCACCGCGCCGCCCGGCTGCGGTTCGTCGGCAAAGGGAAAGGCATAGTCGAACCGCGCGGGCGCCAGCCGCCCGTCGCGCCAGATCAGCGGCTTGACCAGATAATTATACGCCCCCGCCCCGCAGGACAGCAGGACCAAAGTCGCGCGTCCGTCCAGCCGATAGGATTCGGCGCTGACCGGGCTGCCCAGGCTGTTCAGGCAGTCGAGCCGCCGCCGCATGTCGTTGATCGCCGCCGAGGGGATAGCGGGCGCGTCGCCCGGCGGCGGCGTCACCACCCGCACCAGGGGCAGTTCGGGCGGCTTGCCGCGATAGCGCGCCGCGCCCCTCGCAACGAAGGCGGCAGTGGTGCCCGCCCGTCGCTGCCGATCGTCCATATAGCGCAGCGTGGCGGCGACGCCGTTCAGCGAGACGGGCTTGGCATCGGGCGTCAGGATCGCGGCCCGCCGTCCCCGGACCAGCGCCGCGACCAGCCTGTCGGCCGCCGCCCCGCTGACCCGACCCCGCGCTTCGCGGGCCAGCGGAACGGTGGCGACGGGGCGGCCATCGACCCGGATCGTGGCGACCCGCGCCTTGCCCGTCATGTCCGCTATCTCGACCGCGACCATGCCGTCGGCCGCGCGCCGGATCAGCAATCCGGCATCCTGCAACATGCCGTCCTGCGGCGACAACGACGCCGCCTCGCACCCGCCGCCATTGTCGCAGGCGACGATCCAGTCGCGAAACAGCTTCGGCTTGGCCGGGACCGGCGTGTCCGGCGCGGCGGCGGCCACAGGCAAGGCAAACGCCAAGAAAGCCGTGAAGACAGCGGTGCGAATCATGGGCGTATCAACCCCTTTGCTGGCGGTGACGTTCCGAAACGGATAGGGCAACGATCAAAGAACAAGGAGAGCAGAGCGATGAAGTCAGTGGGCGTGATCGGTGCCGGTCAGATGGGTGCGGGCATCGCGCAAGTGTCGGCGGCGGCGGGCCATGCGGTCAAGCTGGCCGATGTGTCGGCGGAACGCGCCGAGGCGGGCAAGGCGGGAATCGCCAGGGCGCTCGACCGGCTGGTGACGAAGGAAAAGATCACCCGCGCCGATGCCGATGCGCTGCTCTCCCGCATCGCGCCGGTCGGCGACCTGTCCGCCATGGCGGAATGTGAGCTGGTGATCGAGGCGGCGACCGAGCGCGAGGCTATCAAGCGCGCGATCTTCGAGGAGGTCGGCAAGGTGATGTCCGACACCGCGATCCTGGCGACCAACACCTCCTCCATCCCGATCACCCGGCTGGCGCAGGCCGCGCCCGATGCGGGCCGGTTCGTCGGCGTCCATTTCTTCAATCCCGTGCCCGTCATGGGGCTGATCGAGCTGATCCGCGGCCTCGCCACCTCGGACGAGACGGTCGCCCGGGTCGAGGCCTTCGCCCAGGCGCTGGGCAAGCGCGTCGTCCATGCCAATGACGCGCCGGGCTTCATCGTGAACCGCGTGCTGATGCCGATGATCAACGAGGCGATCTTCGCATTGGGCGAGGGCGTGGCGACGATCCCGGACATCGACGCGGCGTGCCAGCTGGGGCTCAACCACCCGATGGGGCCGCTGACGCTGGCGGATTTCATCGGGCTCGACACCTGCCTGGAGATCACCCGCGTGCTGTTCGAAGGGACGGGCGACCCCAAATTCCGCCCCGCCCCGCTGCTGATCAAATATGTCGAGGCGGGCTGGTATGGCCGCAAGACCAGGCGGGGCTTCTACGACTATTCGGGCGCGGAGCCGGTGCCGACGCGCTAATCCCCCCATCCTCCCTAGCTCCGATGGGGAGGTGGCAGGCCGAAGGCCTGACGGAGGGGCCTCGCCGTGGGCGAGGATGCCCCTCCACCACGCCCTTCGGGCGCGGTCCCCCTCCCCAAGCGGAGCTTGAGGAGGATTCAGAATGCGCCGTGGACGCGCAGCGCGAAGACCTCCGCAGGCCCGCGATCGCGGTTATAGCCGGGGTTGCCGACATATTGCGCATCCAGCGTCACCGCGAGCGCACGGGTCAGCGCCACGTCGCAATAGGCCTCGGCAATCTCCTCGGCGCCCGCATTGGGCAGTCGCCCGTCGCCGACCAGCACGCCCAGGCCGCCTGCCGCCAGATAGCGGCGATGCTCGGCCGAAATGCCGTTGGCGACCAGCGCCAGCCCGACCCGGTCCTGCGCCCGGCCCCAGCCCTTGCCGTTCAGCGCCGCGCCGATCTGCGCCGTCCGGTCGATATCGGTGAAGTCATAGGGCTCGATCGACCCGTCGCTGACCCCGATTCGCGCGAACAGGCCCAGCGTGTCGGTCAGCGCCTGGTCCATGTTCATATAGCCGCCGATCCGCGTCAGCCGCCGCCGGGTGAAGGACGGATCGACCGCCTTGCCGGTCGCGGCGGCATAGGCCAGCGCCTCGTCGAAGCGGCTGAAATTGCCCCGGTTGCGGAAGAGGCCGAAGCGCACCGATCCCGGCCGCCCGGCCAGCCGGTGGCGATGCTCGACCTCGGCATCCAGCTGATACTGGCCGAAGCCATGTTCCAGCCGCTCGCCATTGGGGATGGTCGACAGGTTGAACAGCCCGGTCCGCAACGTCCAGTCGCCGCGATAGAGTTCCGCGGCGATGCCGGTGGTATAGCCCCAGGCATCGGCGGCGTAATCGAAGCTGCCGGTATCGACGACCGACCAGTTGAGGAAATCGCCGCGCGGGTCGTGCGCATAGGGGTTGGTGTCGAACACGTCGCCGACGCCGAACTTGCCGATGGTCAGCACGACCCGGTCGACGCTCCGCGATCCGCCGAGCTGGTTGGCGATCCCCGCCACCGCCTCACGCCCGCCGCCCAGCCCCAGGGTCTGGCGGAAAAAGGCGCGTTGCAGCCGGAAATAGGGCTCGGCCTTGCCGACCTTATAAGCCTCCGCACTGGGAAAGCCCGCGACGCCCAGCGTATTGGACAGGCCGAAGCCCTGATCGATCTCGGGATTCACCCAGACCTCGCCGCCGCCCCAGGGCCGCGCGCCGAGATAGGCGGTGACGTCGGCGGTTTCCTTCAGCTGGTGCGGGGTCAGGCTGTTCGTCCCGGCATAGGGCGAGGCGAAACCGCCCACGCCCTGCGCAACGAGGGTCGCCTGGCCGTGGATGGCGAAATCCTGCGGCGTGTCGGTCGGCGGGGCAAGGTCCTGCGCGGCGGCGGCGCGCGCGAACAGCAACAGGCCGCACAGCGCGGCCCGCGAAACGATACGGGTCATCGGGGTCGTCCTTGAAAGCGGGGCGGTCAGGCCGAGGGGCGGGTCCGGCGGATCGCCTGGGGACGGCTGGACGCCACGGCGCGGAGCAACCGCGCGCGCTCAAGGGGAACGCTGGCCATGACGGTGGCGAGCGACTGGGCGCGGACATGCGCGCGGAACATCATGCGGGTCATGACAGACCTCCTTCGGGTTCGTGTGGTCGAGCCCGGCGGAAGGTCGGCGAGGAACGGCGTTAGCGGGCCGACATCGTCGACCCCGTCAGGCCCGTCAGACGGTCGGCAAGAACGTGGACGCCGAAGCGTCTACTGTCCTCGTCGCCGGACAAGGGACTAGATCGGGGCATTGTGATCCTGTGCAGTGAATCGGCCACGAGCGCGACCGACCGGGCGCCCATAGCGCGCCCATCTGCAGGATCAACCCCGAAAGCGCCCTACCCGATCAGCAGGCCCGCCAGCGCGGCCGACATCAGGTTGGCGAGGCTCCCCGCGATCAGCGCGCGGATGCCGAGGCGCGCGATGGTCGGGCGTTGGTTCGGCGCCAGGCTGCCCGTCACCGCCATCTGGATCGCGATCGAGGAGAAATTGGCGAAGCCGCACAGCGCGAAGGTGACGACCGCGACGGTGCGCGGCGACAGCTGCGCGGCCTGCTTGCCCAGATCGATATAGGCGACGAACTCGTTGAGCACGATCTTCTCGCCGAACAGGCCGCCCGCGATCCCCGCTTCCTTCCACGGCACGTTGAGCAGCACCATGATCGGCTGGAACACATAGCCGAGCAGCGCCTGGAAGCTGAGCCCCGGAATCCCGACCAGATTGCCCAGCCCGCCCAGCAACCCGTTCGCCAGCGCGACCAGCGCGACGAAGGCCAGCACCATCGCACCGACCGCCACGGCCAGCTTCACGCCGGTCTGCGCGCCTTGCGCGGCCGCCATGATGATGTTGGCGGGCTTTTCCTCGTCATGCGTCGCCTCGGCGAGGGAAATCCTCTCATCCTCGATCACGTCGCCCAGCGGCAGCTGGCCGGCGGGCGGTTCGGGCCGATCGGGCATGATGATCTTGGCCATCAGGATACCGCCGGGCGCCGCCATGAAGCTGGCCGCGAGCAGATATTCGATCGAGATGCCCATCGAGGCATAGGCCGCCAGGATCGTGCCCGCCACGCCCGCCATGCCGCTGGTCATCACGGTGAACAGCTGTGCGGGGGTGAGGCTGGCCAGATAGGGCCGGATGACGAGCGGCGATTCGGACTGGCCGACGAACACATTGGCGGCCGCGCAGAGCGATTCCACCTTGGACACGCCGATCACCTTCTCGATCGCGCCGCCCAGCCAGCGCACGACCAGCTGCATGATCCCCAGATAATAGAGGATCGACACCAGCGCGGCGAAGAAGATGATGACCGGCAGCGCCTGGATCGCGAAATTGCGCCCCAGCGGGTCGGACGCCAGCGCCCCGAACAGGAAGCTGGTCCCCTCATTGGCATAGCCGAGCAGCCCGGCGACCCCGGCGGACAGCGTCTGCAGCACCTTCTTGCCCCAGGGGACATAGAGGACGAGCACCGCGATCCCCGCCTGCAGCGCAAAGGCCGCACCGACCACGCGCAGGCGGATGGCGCGACGATCGGTGGACAGGGCGACCGCGATCGCCAGGATGACAAGGATACCGGCGATACCGATGGCAAAACGATTCATGCGCGCTGCTTAACTATCCGCGTTGACGGGTGGTGACACGACGCGGCCCCCCGGCTGCGCGGGGGTGCATCATAAGCATGGTCCGGGGCGACCGCCATAGTTTTGATCGGAGGAGGTAATTCCTCCCCTATAAGGGGAGGTGGCAGGGCGAAGCCCTGACGGAGGGGTGTCGGCCTATCGATAGCGGGACACCCCTCCGACGCGCTGCGCGCGCCACCTCCCCTTGCAGGGGAGGAATGTCATCCCGTCAGCCCGGCTGCGGTCGCCAGCCCCAGAAAGGCCAGGAAGCCGATCGAATCGGTGGTCATCGTTACGAACACCGACGACGCCACCGCCGGGTCGGCGTCGAACCGGTCGAGCGTCACCGGCACCAGCACGCCCGCCAGCCCCGCGACCAGGATATTGGTCATCATCGCCGCCGCGATCACCATGCCCAGTGCCGGATTGGCGAAGACCAGGCTGACCCCCACCCCGATCACCGCCGCGACCGTCACGCCGTTCATCATCGCCACGCGAATCTCGCGCAGGATCGCGCGGGTCGTGTTGGACCGGGTCAACTGGTTGGTCGCCAGCGCGCGCACCGTCACCGCCAGCGTCTGCGTCCCGGCGTTGCCGCCGACCCCCGCGACGATCGGCATCAGCGTCGCCAGCGCCACCATCCGCGCGATCGTCCCCTCGAACGCGGCGATCACCGAGGAGGCGACCATCGCGGTGACGAGGTTGGCGATCAGCCAGCGAACGCGGCTCTTGTAGCTGTCGAGGATCGGCTCGTTGATGTCGCCCTCGCCCGCCCCCGACAGGCGCAGCACGTCCTCGCCCGCCTCCTGCTGGATGATGTGGACGATGTCGTCGACGGTGATCATGCCGACCAGCCGCCCGCTGCCATCGACCACGGCGGCCGAGATCAGCGCATATTTCTGGAAGCGCAGCGCGACCTCTTCCTGGTCCATGTCGACCGGGATCAGCGTCTGTTCGCGCTTCATCACGTCGCCGATCGCGATCCCGCCCGGCGCGCGCAGGATCCAGGACAGCTGGCACGTCCCGATCGGGCGATGGCCGGGATCGACCACGAAGATTTCCCAGAAATCGGTGGTCAGTTCCTCATCGCCGCGCAGGAACTCGATCGTCTCGGCCACCGTCCAATGTTCGGGCACCGCGATCAGCTCGCGCTGCATCAGGCGGCCGGCGGACTCCTCGGGGAAGGACAAAGCCTCCTCGATCGCGGCGCGGTCGTCGGGGTCGAGCGCGCGCAGCACCGCGCGCTGCTCGTCCTCGTCCATGTCCTCGATGATCGCGACCGCGTCGTCGGTGTCGAGCTCGGAGGCGATGTCGGCGACTTCATGCGGTTCGAGCGCCTGGATCAGCTGCTCGCGCACATAGTCGTTCATCTCGGCGAAGACGTCGCCGTTCAGCAGGTCCGCGACCGCGCGCGCCAGGCTGACCCGCTCCTCGTCGTCGACCAGCTCGAACAGGTCGGCGATGTCGGCGGGGTGGAGCGGCTCGACCAGCGCCCGCGCGCCCTCGTCGTCGCCCGCCTTCAGCGCATCGAGCACGGCGGTGACATATTCGGGCTTCAGCCGGTCGTCCTCGTCCAGCTGGGTTTCCGGCAACGGGGTCTCGGTTTCGAGGTCGGGGAGTTCGGTGTCGCTGATCTCGGCCTCCCTCGATGGAACATGAACGCGGCGTCATGCCTCTATCGCGCGGTGCCCGCATTTGCCAGCGGGCACAGGAATGCCTACCTGCGGCACATCAACCAAGGAAGACCCTTATGGCCGAGACTTTTTCCAAGCTGACCCTGACGCTCGAGAGCGGCGATGTCGTGATCACGCTGCGCCCCGACCTGGCGCCCGAGCATGTCGCGCGCATCGGCGGGCTCGCCAATGAAGGTTTCTACGACGGCGTCGTGTTCCACCGCGTGATCCCCGGCTTCATGGCGCAGGGCGGCGACCCCACCGGCACCGGCATGTCGGGTTCGGACAAGCCCAATTTGAAGCAGGAATTCAACGCCGAGCCGCACGTCCGTGGCACCTGCTCGATGGCGCGGACCAACGACCCGAACTCGGCCAATTCGCAGTTCTTCATCTGCTTCGACGATGCGCGCTTCCTCGACCGCCAGTACACGGTGTGGGGCCAGGTCGAGAGCGGCATGGAGCATGTCGACGCGCTCCCCAAGGGCGAGCCGCCGCGCAATCCGGGCAAGATCATCAAGGCGACCGCGGAGTAATTTTCGCGAAACGCCGGGAAGGGGGGAGTCTCGAAAGGGGCTGCCCCCCTTTTTTGTAGGGTCCTGCCACCTGCCAAAGAGCACGCCCCTCCCGCAAGCGGGAGGGGATGGGGGAGGGCATGGGGTCTCGCAGAGAAGAGCTCTTGCGGCCCTTGCCCCTCCCCAACCCCTCCCCCTGCCGGGAGAGGGGCTATCGTTGCGGGAGAGGGAGCTGCCCCTCTCAACCGTCCCGAAACACCGGCCACCGCCGCGCCATGTTCGCCGCAACCGCCTCGCGGTGGTTCTTCCCCCGCATCAAGGCCACCTGCTCGGCGCTCTCCATCGCCAGCATCGCCTCCGGCGCGCAGCCCATCGCCCCGAACAGCCGTTTCGCGCTCCGCACCGCATCGGGACTCCGCCCCGCGATCGTGCGGGCGAGCGCCAAGGCCTCCCCCTGCGGGTCCTCGACCAGCCGCGTGACGAACCCCGCCGCCTGCGCCTCGGCCGCGTCGAACTCGCGCGCGGTATAGACCCATTCGCGCAGCACATCCTCGCGCACGCCGCGCCACAGCGCGAAGCCGCCCATGTCGGGGACGATCCCCCAATGCACCTCGCGAATCGCAAAGCGCGTCGCGGGATGCGCCAGTCGGATGTCGGCGCCCGCCATGATTTGCGTCCCCCCGCCGAACGCCACACCGTGCACCGCCGCGATCACCGGCACCGCCAGCGTCCGCCAGCCCCACGCCACCTGCTGCACCCGATTGGCCGGGCCATGGCTCCGCGCCGACAGGTCCAGCCCGGCCAGATCGCCCCCCGCCATCGCCGCCATGTCGAGCCCCGAGCAGAAACCCTCCCCCTCGCCCGACAGCACGACCGCGCGCACATCCGCCCGCACCGCCAGCGTGTCGATCGCCCCGGCCAGCGCGTCGAACATCGCGCGGTCGATCGCGTTCAGCTTTTCGCCGCGCGCCAGCCGGACATCGGCGACGCCCTCCGCCACCGCGATCGTCACCCGGTCGTTCATCCCACTCTCCTTTTGCGCATCGTTGATGTAGAGCATCGGCCCATGGGGTTCGATATTGAACGCTTCACGGCGATGGGCGGCTTTGGCGGCCATGGACGGCATCTGGGGATGCAGTACCGGACGCATGGGGACGACTGGGCGGAGCTGGCTTTGCCCTATGGCGCGCGGCTGATCGGCGATCCGGCCAGCGGGGTCATCGCCTCGGGCCCGATCGTCGCAATGATGGACATGGCGACCAGCCTGTCGGTCTGGCTGAAGCGCGGCGCGTTCGAGGCGCATGTGACGGTCGACCTGCGCGTCGACTATCTGCGCCCCGCCGTGCCGGAGCGGACGGTGATCGGGCGCGGCGAATGCTATCGCATCACCCACAGCATCGCCTTCGTCCGGGGCATCGCGCATGACGGCGATCCCGGCGATCCGGTGGCGCATGTCGCGGGCACCTTCATGCGGCTGAACGCGGGGGTCGAGGCATGACCCCGCCGCGCACCGCGATCGGCACGCAGATGGTGCTGCCGCCCTATGCCGAGTGGCTGGGCTGTTCGATCGAATGGGTCGAAGAGGTGCCGGAACTGGTGATGCCGTTCGGCGACCATGTGATGGGCTGGCCGGGGCTGCTTCAGGGCGGCGCGATCGCAGGGCTGCTGGAGGTGGCGGGGATCGCCGCGCTGACCCATCGGCTGTCCCTGGAGGGGGCGGCGCGGATCAAGCCGGTGACGGTGACGACCGACTATCTGCGCACGGGCCGCGACCACCCGACCCGCGCGGTCGGCACCATCCTGCGCCTGGGCCAGCGGATCGCCAATGTCGAGGCGACCGCCTGGCAGGAGGATCGCGACCGGCCGATCGCGACCGCGCGGCTGAACTACCGCATCCTGCGCGACTGAGGCTTGGCCAGCGCCCGCCGGATCGCGGCATCGGCGACCGGCGCCATCGCGGCATAGCCCGCCGCATTGGGATGCACCCCGTCGGTGCCATAAGCGGGGTTCAGCGCGTCGCCGACATGCAGGACCGACCAGTAATCGGCATAGGTCGCGCCGATGCGCGCCGCATAATCCTTCAGCCAGCCGTTCATCGCGGCTATGCGCGGGGCCGGGTTCACCCCCGGCTTCCACTCGAAATGATCGGCGGGCGGGATCGAGGCCAGGATCACCCGGATGCCATGCGCCTGCGCCAGTTCGACCATCGACATGATATTGCCCTGCACCTGCGCATCGGTCGTCGGGCCGGTATTGCCCGCAATGTCGTTGGTGCCCGCCATGATCTGCACGACCGCAGGCTTCAGGTCGATCACGTCCTGCCGAAAGCGCAGCAGCATCTGCGAGGTGGTCTGCCCGCTGATCCCGCGCCCGATCCGGCCGGGCGTGAAGAAACCGGGCGCGCGATCGACCCAGTTCTGGGTGATCGAATCGCCCATGAAGACGATGCGCGGACGACCCGGCACCGGCGCCGCGAGCTTCGCATTGTCGTCGCGGTAGCGCGCGAGATAGCCGAAATCGTTGTGCAGCCGCTCCTCCCATTCGCGCGCCCAGCGCTGGCCGTCGGTCTCCTTCACCTGTGCGATGGCGGGCGCGGCCAGGGTCAGCGCGAGCAGCGCGGCCAGGGTGAGGCGGTTCACGGGCGCAGGTCCGCGCTGGTCGCGGTGACGTTCCAGCCGCGCAGCGTGACGCTGGGCCTGTCCGCCTTGGCGGTGGGGTAGCGGACTTCGATCACGCGGCTTTCTCCCGGCAACAGGGTGACGTAATTGTCGCTGAAATAGGCGGGCAGGACCTGCGTCCCGTCGGCATTCATCACGGTCAGCTTGGTCTCGATCGCGGGGACCGTGCCGCTGTTGGTCAGGGTGACGTTGGCGATCGTTTCCTCGCCCTGCCCCTGCAACGCCGTGCTGGCCGTGACCGTCGCCGCGCCCATCGTCGTCAGCGCGCGATAGCCCGCATCGTCCTGCGCCTGCCAATAGCTGTTGGTCGACAGCAACTGTCCGCCCGCATCGCTCGCCTCCAGCCGGACGAGCACCGGCCCGCGCTTCATCGCCGAGGCCAGGTCGAGGGTCAGCACCGGCGTCACCCCCTCGGCATTGGCGGCGATCTTCGTCTCCTGGTCTGATTCGACCCGGCCATCGAGCCCGACGACCCGCGCGCGCACCTGCACACCCTTCAGCGCGTCGCGGGTGTTGTTGACCAGCACGACGCGGTGGTCGGGCAGGTTCATCTGGACATGGATCGGCTCGGCGGCCTTCTTCACGCCGTAGAAGGCGGCATGGGTGTCATAGTCGGACGAGAAGATCTGCCAGGCCGAGGACGGCCAGGCGGGTTGCGTCATCCACAGCATCCGGCCCGAATTCTCGGTCCAGAGCCCCGCATTCATCCCCTCGAAGATGGCGCGATAGGATTCATACTCCATCATCTGCGCCTTGCGCTCGAAATCCTCGAGCCCGGTGGCGGGGCCGAAGCGGCGTTCGAGCGCGGCGGTGAAGCTCTTGACCGCGCCGTTCCCGGTCTGGTGCCAGTCGTGATAGGCCCAGACATCGCCGATCGGCCAGCGATCCGCCTCGGCCGGGATGGCGCGCTTCCATGCCTCCAGCGTCGGTAGCGAGGGGGTGCCGACCTCGACCGAAAAGCCCTTGGCGAGCGTGGTGAAATAGTCGGCGGGCGGCCGCCAGTCATAGGGGCCCGACCCTTGCAGGTTCACCGCGTTGGACGAGGGCATGTAGAGCCGCGTCCCGTCCTCGGCGCGCAGCAGCGTGTCCAGCCCGGTATTCAGGATCGGCTGCGGCACCCCCTCGTTCCGGCCGAACCAGGCGACGATCGAGGGATGGTTGCGATAGCGGCGCACCACGTCCGCCGCATTGGCGAGGAACAGCTGCGGGTCCTCGGCCTCCATATTGTAATCCTGGGTCGACTCCCAGAAATCGGACAGGACCATCAGGCCATATTCGTCGGCCAGGTCGAAGAAGCTGTCCTCGGTATTCTGCCCCACCCAGTTGCGGATGATGTTCAGGTGCGCGTCGCGGTGGAGGCGGAAGAAGGGCTCCAGATGCGCACGGTCGATGCGCTTCATAAAGTCGTCCATGCCGATATTGCCGCCGCGCGCCGCGATCCGCACGCCATTGACCCGCAGGACGAGATAGGGGGCGAGGCGCGGATCGTCCTGCACCTTGGCGACCGCCGCCGACTGGGACGCGCCGGGGGTGAAGCTCATCGCCCAGCCATTGGCGGTCTTGCGGATGCCCGCATGGCTGGTGTCGACCACCCGCTGGCCGCCCCGCACCCGGTTGAGGTCCAGCGTCACCCGCTCCAGATCGCCGTCATCGTCGAACAGCGACAGGTCATAGGTCACCTGCCGCATCCCGAAGCGCAGGCCCTTGCTGTCCGACAGCGCGCCGTCGACCGCCGCGGTCAGCGCCAGATCGTGCAGCGCGGGGTCGCCATAACCATTGGGCCACCACAGGCGCGGATTCTTGACCGACAGTTGCGGGAATTCGGACGGCGACAGGACGGCGCGGATCGTCTGGCCCGGCGCGACCGTCACCGGCTTTTCGACCACCACGTCATCGAACACCGCGCGGACGGTCGCCGTCACCGGGGTCTGGCCGTTATTGGTGACGGGCACCGCGATCTCGACATCGGCGACCGAATTGTCGGGCTTGGGCAAGGTCGTAACGACCTGCGGGTCGCCGATCACCGCCGGACCGGTCGCGGCCAGCGTCACCCCCTGCCACAGCCCGGTATTGCGGTCGCGGACGCTCGGGATCCAGTCCCAGCCCTCGGTCGCGACGAAGGTCGGGCCGTCCATCATCTGGACGCCGCCATTCTCGCCCACGCCCGCCGTCATCGATTCCTCATGCGCCAGGCCGGGGTGCGGCGGCGGCGAGACGCGCACCGCAATGGCGTTGCGCCCGGCGGCCAGCGTCACGGGAAAGCGGCCCCGGATGAACGCGCCCTTCATCGTGCCCGCCATCCGGCCGTTGACCCAGACCTCGGCCGAATAGTTTACGCCGTTGAAGGTCAGCCACATCTGCCGCCCGGCGGCCTCTGGCGGCGTGTCGAACTCGGTGCGATACCAGTAATCCTGGCGCGCCAGCGTCTCGGGGATCGCCAGATTGTTCAGCCCCACCGCCGGATCGGGATAGACGCCGCGATCGACCAGCGTGGTCAGGACCGTGCCCGGCACGGTCGCGACATACCATTTGTCGGCGTCGAAATTGCCCTGCGACAGGTCCGCGCCGCCGGGGCCGACCTTCGCCGCCTCGATCAGCCGCCAGCCATTGACCGCCCATTGCCCGGTCGCGGTGGAGACGAGGGCGGGGTCCTTCGGCTCGGGCTTCGCCGTGCCGCCGGTCGGGATCGGCGCCCTGGACTGGGGCAGGGTCCAGGCATCCTGCGGTACGGTCTGGCCCTGCATCTGGCGGGTCTGAAAGGGCCAGCTCGGGCTGCCGGTCTGGAGCGCCAGCTTCGCCGGGTCGGGCGCACGCCGCGCGGCGACGCGGATGGCCAGCGGATCGACCGCCTCGCGCACCATGCGGAAGTCGATGATCCGGCCCGCGAAGATCGGCTGATAGCTGCGCGGGGCCAGGGTCGCGACGCCCGTAACGGGTTCGAGCGACAGGCCGCGCTGCACCACCTGCCGCCCGTTCACGAACAGCCGGACGACCTTGCCGTCATAGCTTGCGGCGATATGCGTCCATTTGTTGCGGTCGGCATCGCCGCCGCCCTGCACCACCCCCGCCTCGGTGACGAGCGCGGGCTGGCCGTCGACCAGCGCCAGATAGCGGCGGGGCCCCCGGGTCGGATCGCCGAAGCCGCCGATCAGCATCGTCGTGCCCTTGCCCGCGACGCTGCGCGGCTGGACCCAGGCGGACAGCGTCCAGGTGGCGGCGGCCACCGGCGTCGTCTCGATCGCGCGGGCGTAGGAATCCCCCCCCGGCGGCAGGTCCGCATTGATCGGGCCCAATGGCTGGGCGGGGGGAGACGCGGGGGCGGTCTGCGCGGATACGCCCAGGCTCCAGCATAGCGCCGTCATCGATGCCAGAGCCCCTATCGCCCTTGCCGCCGCCACGCTCATGCCTGCTCCCTTTTGAATTGCCGCCGGATAAAGCAAATGAAAAGCCGTAAAGTCAAAGGCTCCGGCGTTGCTCAACCCCCGAAGCGCGCAATCGCCGCATCGATGCCGTTCCAAACCTGCGCAAGCTGCGCCGGAGTGATCGAATAAGGCGGCATGACATAGATGGTGTTGCCCATCGGCCGGACGAGCAGATCGGCCTCGCGGAAATGCGCGAGCAGACGGGGGGCCAGATCGGAGAGATAGTCCTGCCCCGCGCCCAGCTCGAACGCGGCGATGGTGCCGAGCTGGCGGGGGCTATGGACCGCCACCCGGTCCGCGATCCCCGCCAGATGGAGGCCTTGCGCCGCCGCCAGTGCGTCGATGCGGTCCTGCACCGGCTCCTCGCGCCAGATCGCCAGATTGGCCGCCGCCGCCGCGCAGGCGATGGGGTTGGCGGTGTAGCTGGACGAATGGAAGAACTGCTTCGATCGATCACTCTCCGACCAGTGCGCCTGGAAGATCGGCTCGGTCGCCAGCGTCACCGCCAGCGGCACCGCACCGCCGGTCAGCCCCTTGGACAGGCAGAGAATGTCGGGGGCCACCCCCGCCTGGTCGCAGGCGAACAGCGTGCCGGTGCGGCCCCATCCGGTCATCACCTCGTCGGCGATGAACAGCACGCCATGGGCCGCGCATATCTCGCGCATCGCGGCCAGCGTCTGGGGTGTGTAGAACAACATGCCGCCCGCCCCCAGCACCAGCGGCTCGACGATGAACGCCGCCGCGCCCGCCCGGCACTCCGCCTCCAGCGCGTCGAGCGTCGCCTGCACGTCATGGGGAAAGGGAATGGTGCCGACATCGAAGAGCAGCGGCGCATAGGCGCGGTTGTACACGCCGCGCGCGCCGACCGACATCGCGCCGATCGTGTCGCCATGATAGCTGTGTTCGAGGACCAGGATACGATGGCGCGGCTCGCCCCGGTTGAGCCAGTAACCCAGCGCCATCTTCAGCGCGACCTCGACCGCCGTGGAGCCCGAGTCGGAGAAGAACACCCGCGTCAGCTCCGGCGGGGTGATCCGCACCAGCTCGGCGGCGACCGTCTCGGCGGGTTCATGGGTCCAGCCCGCGAAGATGATCTGGTCCAGCTTGCCCGCCTGCTCGGCGATGGCGGCGCTGATGCGCGGATGGTTGTGGCCATGGGTCGTCACCCACCAGCTGGAAATGGCGTCGATCACCTGCCGCCCATCGGCCGTGGTCAGCACCGCGCCGGAGGCGGTGGCGACACGCGGGATCGGCTCGCCCAGACCGTGCTGGGTGAAGGGGTGCCAGACCGGCGAGGTCATCGGAAATCCCCCACATCGAACTGGGCGGCGAAAGCCTCTGCCAGCGTCTCGCGGGTCAGGTCGGCAAGGCGCGGCAGACGACCGAGCCGCTTCACCCCGCCGATCGCGGCGATGGTCGCCTCGCTGTCCTCGACCGCTTCACCGACAAAGGCGACGCCCAGGATCGGCACGCCGCGCGCGCGCAACGCCTCGATCGACAACAGGCTGTGGTTGATCGTCCCCAGCCCCGTCCGCGCGACCAGCACCACGGGGCGGCCCCAATGCGCGAACAGGTCGGCGAACAGCAGTTGCCGGGTGACGGGCACCAGCACCCCGCCCGCCCCCTCGGCGACCAGCGGCCCGTCGACCTGCGGCAGCGCGAGGCGCGCGCGGTCGATCTCCACCCCATCGATCTCGGCGGCGCGGTGCGGCGAGCAGGGGGTCTTCAGCCGATAGGCGGACGGCAGGACCGGACGGCCGCTGAGCCGTGCCACCGTCTCGGCATCGCCATGCCCCTCGTCATCGGTGCCCGCCTGGACGGGTTTCCAATAGCTCGCCCCCAGCGCAGCCGTCAGCGCGGCGGAGAAGACGGTCTTGCCGATCTCGGTATCGGTGCCGGTGACGATGACGGTGCTCATGCCAGAACCTCCTGCAATGCCTGGTCGAGGGCGAGGATGTCCGCCGCCTCGACATTGAGGGTGATCGACAGCCGCAACCGCGCCGCGCCCACCGGCACGGTCGGCGGGCGGATGCCGCGAATGTCGAAGCCGCGCGCCTGCAACGCGTGCGCCGCGCGCATCGTCCGGCCATTGTCGCGCAGGATCAGCGGCATGATCGGCGTGCCGCGTGCGGATGCGCCGTGCCTTGCCAGATGCTCGCCCGCCAGCGCGATCCGCGCGTGGAGCGCCGCCCGCCGCTCGGGCTCGTCGGCCAGGATGCGGAGCGCCTCGCGCACCCCGCGCGCCATCAGCGGCGAGGGCGCGGTGGAGAAGATGAACCCCCGCCCGCGATTGACCAGATAGTCGCGCAGGATGGCGGGCCCGGCGACC
This sequence comes from Sphingomonas sp. 1185, assembly GCF_040544655.1. Lineage (NCBI taxonomy): Bacteria > Pseudomonadati > Pseudomonadota > Alphaproteobacteria > Sphingomonadales > Sphingomonadaceae > Sphingomonas > Sphingomonas sp. 1185. The sequence continues at coordinate 83,385 of NZ_JBEPKL010000012.1, read as the reverse complement.
AGCGCGCCCTCGCACCCCATCGCCTTGCCACAGGTATGCAGCGTCACCACCCGCTCGCCCGGCGACGAAAGCCCCTGCCCCCGGTCGCCGAAGACGCCGGTGGCATGCGCCTCGTCCACCACCAGCATCGCGTCGTGCCGCTCGGCGACGGCCATCAGGTCGGCGAGCGGGGCGGTGTCGCCGTCCATGCTGTAGAGGCTTTCGACCGCGATCCAAGGCGTGCCCTTGCCGCCGCCGTCGCGCCAGGTCCGGATCGCCTGCTCGAACGCGCCCGCGTCATTATGCGCCGCCGCCACCGAGGTCGCGCGCGACAGCGTCATCCCCTCATGCATGCTGGCATGGACCAGCGCGTCGTGAACGATCAGGTCGCCGCGCTGCGGCAGCGTCGCCATGATCGCGACATTGGCGGTATAGCCCGAGGAGAAGTAAAGACTCGCCTCCGCGCCGAAAAAGGCGGCGGCCTCCGCCTCCAGCGCCTCATGCTCGGGGTGGTTGCCGCGCAGCAGCCGCGAGCCGCCCGAGCCGACGGGCACGCCCTGCTCGATCGCCCGCGCCATCGCGGCGGCGAGGCGGGGGCTGTTCGCGAGGCCCAGATAATCGTTGGAGGCGAAGTCCTTGCCCGCCATCGGGGCCAGCACCCGCAATCGGTCCCGCGCGGCCAACCGGGCCAGATCGGCGCGATGAAAGTCCAGCATGGGGGCTTCCCTAGAGCGGGATGCCGGAGAGCGGAACCGGAATTTGCGAGGGATTCCCTTGGCCTTCGACTTCGCTCAGGCTGAACGGATGTTGGGTAACTGCCTGGGTACTGAACCCCGTTCAGCCTGAGCGAAGTCGAAGGCTACGCCCCAACCAGCCGTCAAACCGGCTCCGCCAACGTCACGATCGAAACCCCCGGCGTCATCGGCGCGCGGCCGACCAGATGCCGCTCCAGCCGGAAGATCGCCTCGAACGCCTTGTTGAGCGGCGCGGGCGGGGGCGAGTCGTCGCTGTCGTCGCGGCCCGTCAGCCGCCCGGCGATGCGTGCGGCGGCGGCGAGCGGGAAGAGCAGCGAGTTGAAATAGGTCAGCTTGCGGGGACGCAGACCCGCCTTCTCGATCGCCGAGACCAAAGTCCCCTTGGAATAGCGGCGATGGTGGTGGTTCACCACGTCATGCGCCGACCACATCCATTGATGCGCGGGCACCGCGATCAGGATCTTGCCGCCCGGCTTCAGGCAGGACTTCATCGCGGCAAGCGCGGCGACATCGTCCTCGATATGTTCGACCACGTCGAGCACCGCGATCAGGTCGTACGCGCCCCGCTCGATCCCCGGCAGTTCGGGCAGGGGGGCCGCGCCCACCGGCTTGCCGAGTCGCTCCGACGCGATCTCACGCGCGGCGGGATCGATCTCGATCGCGTCGACGTTACCGAAACCGGCCAGCATCGGCAGATTGTGCCCGGTGCCGCAGCCGATCTCCAGGATGCGCGCCTCGCCCGGCAGCTTGCCATAGCGGGTCAGATAATCGGCCAGGATGTCGCGGCGCGCGCGATACCACCAATGGGTGGAATCATGCGCGGCCATGCGGTCGTAAACGATACGGTCCATGAACTTATCCGAAGACCCATTGGCGATTGAGCGCGAAGGTCGCGATCGGTGTGATCGTGACCACCGGGATCAGCGCGACCCAGGGTTGTTGATGCAGGAGCCCGGTGGCGATCCACGTGAAGACCGCATTCAGCACAAGTCCAAAGCCTTGCACCACCAGGAATTTCAGATGCTGCCGCCCGCTGGAGTCGCGGGTGCCGTGCCCGCGAAAGCTCCACGCGCTGTGCAGGAAGAAGCCGAAGATCACCGCGACCAGAAAGGCGGGCGGCACCGCCAGCACCGCCTTGTCATGCGGCAGGACCCAGGACGTCAGCGGCAGATAGACCGCCGAATAGACGACCGTCGACAGTCCGCCCGCAATGCCGAAGCGGATCAGCTGGCCCAGCATCCCGCTGTCCCGCCACTGCCCGATCCGCTGCTGAAGAGTCGCCACGCCGCCGTCTTGCCCTTTACGTCGCCCGCGATAGAGCGGAGCCCGAAGTCCTGCGCCTTAGGCCGCAGGCGGTTATGAGGGAAGCGTCTTTGGAACGTCTGAAGGGCGAGATCGACCGCAACTGGCGGCAATGGGTCATGGTCGCCTGGGTCGCGATCGCCGCCTGGTACGTCTATGACCGCTGGGGCCAGATCCGCTGGTGGTCGCTGGGCGACACCGACGACAATATGCGGCTGATGCAGGTGCGCGCCTGGATGGCGGGCCAGGGCTGGTATGACCTGCGCCAGTACCGGATGAACCCGCCGGTCGGGTTCGACATCCATTGGAGCCGCATCGTCGACCTGCCGATCGCGGGGCTGATCCTGTTCTTCCGCCTGTTCACCACCCCCGCCTGGGCCGAGCGGCTGGCCTGCGGGATCGCGCCGACCATCCCCCTGTCGATCGCGATGCTGGGAATCGCGGCGACGATGCGCCGCCTGATCGCGCCCTATGCCTGGCCGCTGGGGATCGCGCTGCTCTATTGCGCGGGTTCGACCCAGCTGATGTTCATGCCGATGCGCATCGACCATCACGGATGGCAGCTGGCGATGCTGGCGGTCACGGTCGCCGGGCTGTGCGATCCGCAGGCGCGGCGCGGCGGCGCGCTGGTCGGCCTGGCCAGCGCGGTGTCGCTGTCGATCGGGCTGGAGATGCTGCCCTATGCCGCGATGGCAGGGGCGATCCTGACGCTGCGCTGGGTCTGGGACCGGGACGAGGCGTCGCGGCTGGCGGTCTATGCGCTGACGCTGGGCGGGGGGAGCGCGGCGGGGTTCGCCGCCTTTGCCTCCAACGCCAATTACGCGATGCGCTGCGACGCGCTGACTCCGGTCTGGCTGTCGGTGACGGTGGTGGCGGGGGCGCTGCTGTTCCTGCTGGCGCGGATCAATCCCGAGTCGCGCGCCGCGCGGCTGGGCCTTGCCGTGCTGGCGGGCGCGGTGATCGCGGGCGGCTTCGCCTGGCGCTTTCCGCAATGCCTGACCCGGCCCGAACAGGTCAGCCCCGAATTGCAGCGCAACTGGCTGAACAATGTCCGTGAGGCCAAGCCGATCTACAAGCATCCGCTGCGCATCGCGCTGCCCATGGTCATCATGCCGATCATCGGGATGATCGGGGCGATCGTCGCGGCGGTGCGGCGGCGCACGATCGGGTGGACCGCGATCGCGCTGTTCACCACCTTCGCCTGCGCCATGCTGTTGTGGCAGGCGCGCGCGGCCCCGGCGGCACAGATGCTGGCGGTGCCCGGCGTCGCGGCGCTGCTCTGGATCATCCTGCCCTGGATCAACCGCCTGCCCTCGCCGCTGCTGCGCGTGCCGGTGATGGTCGCGGCGATCCTGGTGCCGAGCGGCATCGCCACCGCGCTGATCTTCAACCATTTTCCGGTCGGACAGGCCAATGCCTATGCCGCGCGGGTCAACCGCGCGACGGGGCAGTGCGTGCGCACCTCGGTACTGGCGCGGCTCAACGCCTATCCGGCGGCGACGGTGTTCACCTTCGTCGATCTGGGGCCGCGGCTGATCGTGACCACCCATCATGACGCGATCGCGGGGCCCTATCACCGCAATGGCGACGCGATCCTGGACGTGCAGCACGCCTTTCAGGGCGGCGAGGCGCAGGCGCACGCGATCATGAAGCGGCACGGCGCGACGCTGTTGCTGCTATGCCCCGACATGTCCGAGTCGACCAACTACCGCGCGCGGGCGCCGGGGGGCTTTTACGACCGGATGGCGCATGGCTGGGTGCCGGACTGGCTGACCCCGCTGCCGCTGCCCAAGGGATCGCCGCTGCGGCTGTACCGGATCGACTGATCCGCTTGCGGGGCGGTGGCAGGCCGTCGGGCCTGACGAAAGGGGGGCTGCCTCATGCGCGGCTCGCCCCCTCCACGGTTCCCCTCCCCTGACCGGGGAGGAATGCCATCACTTCAGGCTGGCGGTGACCCCGTCGATCACGAACTGCACCGCCAGCGCGGCGAGCAGCACGCCCAGCACGCGGGTGATGACCGCCTCGATCTTGGCGCCCAGCAGCCGCATCAGCGGACCCGCCGCCAGCAAAGCGACCAGCGTCAGGAGCAGGATCGTCACCATCGCGCCCAGCACGACCAGCGACGCCTCCAGCCCCTGGTTGCGGCTCATCAGCAGCATGACGGTCGCGATCGAACCGGGACCTGCGATCATCGGCATCGCCATGGGGAAGATCGACACATCCTCCGCCTCGTGCGGATCGTCGGCGACCTTGGCCGCACGGTCCTCGCGCCGCTGGGTGCGCTTCTCGAACACCATCTCCAGCGCGATCAGGAACAGCATGATGCCGCCCGCGATGCGGAAGGCGGGCATCTCGATGCCGAGCCCGTGGAGCAGCGCCTCGCCGAACAGCGCGAAGACGAACAGGATGACCGAGGCGACCATGACCGCGCGGATCGCCATCGCGCGGCGGTGCTGCGGCGTCGCCCCCGCCGAAAGCCCTGCATAGATCGGCGCGCAGCCCGGCGGATCGATCACCACGAAGAAGGTGATCAGCGACGAGATGAAGAGTTCGAGCACCGGCTCAGAGCGCCGTCTGGTCGATCGCGACGCCCTCGCGCCGACCCGCCGAGACCAGCGTGTTGCGCAGCAGGACCGCGATCGTCATCGGCCCGACGCCGCCCGGCACCGGGGTGATCGCGCCCGCGCGCGCGGCGGCGGCGTCATATTCGACATCGCCGACCAGGCCCGTCTCGGTCCGGTTGATGCCGACGTCGATGACGCTGGCGCCGGGCTTGATCCATTCGCCCTTGACCAGCCCCGGCACGCCCACCGCCGCCACGACGATATCGGCGCGGCCGACCACCTCGGGCAGATTGCGGGTACGGCTGTGCGCGACGGTCACGGTGCAGCTTTCGCCCAGCAGCAGCTGCGCCATCGGCTTGCCGACGATGTTCGAGCGGCCGACGACCACCGCGTCCATCCCCGACAGGCTGGGGTGAATGCTCTTGAGCAGCATCAGGCAGCCGAGCGGGGTGCAGGGCACGAAGCCCTCGACGCCCGTCGCCAGCCGCCCGGCATTGACCGGGTGGAAGCCGTCGACATCCTTGTCGGGGTCGATCGCCTGGATCACCGCCTGCGCGTCGATCTGGCCGGGCAGCGGCAGCTGGACGAGGATGCCGTCGACGGTCGGGTCCTGATTGAGCTGTTCGACCAGCGTCAGCAGGGTCGCCTGATCGGTATCGGCGGGCAGGCGATGCTCGAAGCTCTCCATCCCCGCCTCGCGCGTCGCCTTGCCCTTGGACCGGACATAGACGCTGGAGGCCGGGTCCTCGCCGACAAGGACGACGGCCAGCCCCGGCGCGCGGCCGGTGGCGTCGCGGAAGGTCGCGACCTGGGTGGCAATACGGGTGCGGAGGCCGGCGGCGAACGCCTTGCCGTCGATGATCGTGGCGCCAGTCATTGGGGTAATTGGGGTCATGGCGCACCGCCATAAAGCGCCTCGGCCAGACGCGCCAGTGCGTCCGGGTCCCCGGCGATGTGAAGGCGCTTCAATCGCGCCGTCTCGCCCGCCACGATCGTCACCGCGCGCTTGGGCACGCCGAAATGCTTCGCGACCAGCGGGACCAGCGCCGCATTGGCCGCGCCGTCGACCGGGGGGGCGGACAGCCGCGCGGCGAAATGCGCATCGGTGCCGCTGGTCAGCGCGTCACGCCCGCCGCGCGGGGTGACGCGCACCGCGATGCGGATGCCGTCCTCGCAGGGCGACCAGGCGGGCATCAGCCGACGACGACCGCGCCCCCGTACATCTGTTGCGCGATCGCGGCGTTCAGGATCTTGTCGAGGATGACCACCGCGAGCAGCACGACCATCGGCGACAGGTCGAGCGCGCCGAAATCGGGCAGGATGCGCCGGATCGGGCGATAGAGCGGATCGGTCATCTTCTGGAGCGCATACCAGACCGAACGGATGAAATCGTTCGAGGTGTTGATGACGTTGAAGGCGATCAGCCAGGACAGGATCGCCTGAACGATGATCACCCACCAGACGACGTTGAGGAGAATCTGCAAGATCTGAAGGATGAGGACCAACGGAGGGAGCTCCCGATTACAATGGCCCCATATCTAGGGCGGGCGGGGCGTCGGGGCAATCATCGCGCCGTCCGGTCCTGACGCAGGTGGAACGAACCGCCGGTCTGCGCGTCCCGTCGTCATGATTCAGGTGAAGAATCGCCCGGAGGGGCGGCGGCGCTGGGTGAGGATCGCGGTGGGGGTGCTGGTCGCGCTGCCGCTGGTGCTGGTGCTGGTGCTGGTCTTGGCGGTCTTTCCCTGGGGCGTGCTGCGCGGGGCGGTGACGCGCGAGGCGACCGAGCGATTCGGGCGGCCGGTGACGATCGGTTCGGTCCACCGGGTCGACGCGATCGGCTTTCACCCCGTCATCGCGGTCGAGGATCTGCGTATCCCGCAGGCCGACTGGGCGGGCCGCGGCGATTTCGTCCGCCTGTCGCGCGCCGAAATCCGTTTCTCGGTCTGGCCGCTGCTGACGGGCCGTTTCGTACCCGAGGATATCCGCGTCTCGGGACTGCGGCTGGCGCTGGTCCGCGACAAGCAGGGCCGGACCAACTGGTCGCGCCCCGGCGAGCCCGAGGAAGGGGGCAGATCCACCGATCTCCAGGGGCTGACCATCACCGACGGCGTGATCGGATATCGCGACGCCAAGCAGGACCGGACCGCCACGCTGCGCATCGCTGCCAATCCCGACAAGGGCGTGCGGGCCGAGGGCGATGGCACGGTGCGCGGCGCGCCGATCCGCATCGCCTTTACCGGCGCGGCGGTGAAGCCGGGGCGCTGGCCCTTCCAGGCGACGATCAGCGGCACGCAATTGTCGATGAAGGCGACCGGCACGATGGCGCGGCCGCTCGACACCGATGCGATGACGCTCGACCTGACGGCCAGGGCCGACGATCTGAAGCGGATCGACGCGGTGATCGAGGCGGGGCTGTTCCAGACCGGTACCGTCGAACTGGCCGCGCATGTCGAGCATCAACGCCCGCGCTGGACGATCACCGACCTGAAGGGACGGATCGGACGCTCCGACCTGAGCGGCCGGCTGACCGTCGACAAGCGGCAGGGGCGCACCATCCTGGACGGCGACGTCACCGCGCGGCAGTTGGATTTCGACGACCTGTCCTCGCCCGAGGGGCTGGCCGAGGCCGCCGCGCTCGAACGGCGGATCGGGCCGCGCCTGGTGCCCAACACCCGGATCGACATCGGCAAGATCGACACGACCGACGGCACCATCGCCTTCCGCGTCGGCCGGGTGGTCAGCGCCAAGGGCGCCTCGCCGATCACCGAATTCACCGGGCGGATGGCGATGGACCACCAGCAGCTGACGATCGACCGGATTCGCATGACCCTGCGCCAAGGGGTAGTGACCGGCCGCGCGGTGATCGACCAGCGCGGCGGGCGCAAGGTGCCGCAACTGACGCTCGACCTGCGGCTGAGCGGGGCGAGCGTCCTGTCGCTGTCGGGCCAGACCGAGATCACCGGACAGGTCGCGGCGCGGGCGAAACTGGCGGGTGCGGGCGAGACGGTGCGGGACGCCATCGGCCGGTCGAACGGGCGGATCGGGCTGGTGGTGGCGAACGGCTCGCTGCCCGATCGCTATGCGGCGGCGCTGGGGTTCGATGCCGGGGCGGCGCTGATGGCGGGATCGTCGGAACGGGCCAATCTGCGCTGCCTGATCGTCGGGGTGGACATGCGGAACGGCACCGGCCGCGCCGATCCGCTGATCGTCGACACCTCGCGCAGCCGGCTGGACGGAACGGGCACCGTCACCTTCCCCGACGAGCGGCTGGCGCTGCGGCTGACTGGCGCGCCCAAACAGGGCGGGGTGCTGCGCCTGGCGGGGGCCGCGACGGTGACGGGCACGCTGGAGAAACCCGACCTCGTCATCCCGAAGGAGGTGAAGTCGGTCGGCAATATCTTCAAGTCGATCGGCCGCGCGATCACCGGCGATTCGGGGCCCAAGGCACAGAATGCGGCATGCGGAGCGCTGGCGCGGCAGGTGTTGCGGTAATTTCGCCTGCCCGCTCCTCCCGCACTCCGTTCGGCCTGAGCGCAGTCGAAGGCCACGCCATCATGCCAGACAAGGGGTTTCCTGGCGGCGGAGCCCCTTGGCCTTCGACTTCGCTCAGGCCGAACGGAACTTGGGATCAGTGCCCCTCGGCCTTGAGCGGCCGGGCCAGCAGCATGCCGATGATGTCCTTCACCGCCGCCCCCTCCAGCAACCGGCACACCGCCGCGCAGACCGGCATGTCGACTCCCGCCTCCATCGCCGCCTGGCGCAGCACGGGGGCGGTGAAGGCGCCTTCCGCCACGGTCCGCCGGTCGGCGAGCAGCTCCGCCGCCGAGCGCCCCTGCCCCAGCCCGACCCCCAGCGAGAAATTGCGCGACGCGGTCGACGAACAGGTCAGCACCAGATCACCCAGGCCCGACAGCCCGGCCAGCGTCTCGGCACGTCCGCCGCGCGCCAGCCCGAACCGCGTCATCTCGGCAAAGCCGCGCGCGATCAGTGCGGCGCGCGCATTCTGGCCCAGCCCCGCGCCCTCCACCACGCCGCAGCCGATGGCGAGGACGTTCTTGATCGCGCCGCCAATCTCCGCCCCCGTCACGTCGTCGGTGGCATAGGGGCGGAAATGCGGCGCGGCGATGCGCGCGGACAGGCGTTCGCGCAGCGCAGGCTCTTCGCAGGCCAGCGTCACTGCGGTCGGCAGCCCCGCCGCCACCTCATGCGCGAAGGTCGGTCCCGACAGCACCGCGATCGGCGCGTCGGGATGGAGCGCGCGGGCGACCTCGCCGACCAGCCGCCGCGTCCCCGCCTCGATCCCCTTGGCGCACAGGACCAGCGGCGTCGCGCCGACCGGCATCGTCGCCAGCACCGCGCCCACCGCCTGGGCGGGCGTGACGACGAGCAGCGCATCCATATCGGCCATGGCCGCCGGATCGCTGACCGCCTCGATACCCGGCGCCAAGGCGATATTCGGCAGATAGAGCGGGTTGGCATGGGTGGTGTTGATCGCCTCGGCCACCGCCGGGTCGCGCGCCCAGATCCGCACCGGCCGGTCGCCATAGGCGGCGACCTGCGCCAGCGCGGTGCCCCAAGCCCCCGCCCCGATCACCCCGATCCTCATGCCTTCACCCCCGCGCCGCGCACCGCCTCGGCCGCCGGATCGAGCGGCCAGCGCGCCCGCGCCGGCGTGTCGAGCGGATCGGTCAGCCCTTCGCGGAACCGCTCGACTCCCGCCCAGGCGATCATCGCGGCATTGTCGGTGCACAGCCATAGCGGCGGCGCGACGAAGCGCAGGCCATGCTCGGCGGCGAGCGACTCGAGCGCGCCCCGGATCACCCCGTTCGCCGCGACCCCGCCCGCGACGACCAGCGCGGTGACGGGGGGAACCTCGGCCAGCGCGCGGCGGGTACGGTCGAGCAGACAATCGACCACCGCCTGCTGGAAGGATGCGGCGATATCCTCCGGCCGATGATGCCCGACCGCGCGCGCGACCGCGCTCTTGAGGCCCGCAAAGGAGAAATGCGGCTCGGCCGCGCCCTTCAGCGGGCGGGGCAGCGGCACCGCATGAGGATCGCCCTCGCGCGCCGCCACCTCGACGCGCGGACCGCCGGGATAGCCGAGACCGAGCAGCTTGGCGGTCTTGTCGAACGCCTCGCCCGCCGCGTCGTCGATCGTCGTCGCCATCCGGCGATAGCGCCCGACGCCCTCGACCAGCAGCAGCTGGCAATGCCCGCCCGAGACCAGCAGCAACAGATAGGGATAGGCCAGCTCGCGGTCGGACAGGCGCGGCGACAGGGCGTGGCCCTCCAGATGGTTGACCGCGATCAGCGGCTTGCCCGCCGCATGCGCCAGCGCCTTGCCGGTGACGAGGCCGACCATCACCCCGCCGATCAGCCCGGGTCCGGCGGTCGCGGCGATGGCGTCGACATCGGCCAGGGTCACGCCCGCATCGGCAAAGGCGGCGGCGACCAGCGGCTCCATCGCCTCGACATGTGCGCGCGCGGCGATTTCGGGGACGACGCCGCCGAACGGGGCATGCGCCGCCTCCTGCCCCAGCAGACGATGCGCCAGCACGCGCCCGTCATCGGTGACGAGTGCGGCGGCCGTCTCGTCGCACGAGGATTCCAGTCCCAGGATCAGCATGGCCCACCCCATACCCCCTCGCATCCTTATTGTCGAAGGGGGGCGTATTGCGGCAAAGGCCGGATCATGGTTCGTTTTCGGCTCGGTACGCGCGGTTCGCCGCTGGCCCTCACCCAGGCGCAGATGGTGCGCGCCGCGCTGGCGGAGGCGCAAGGATGGGACGAGGACGCGGTCGAGATCGTGCCGATCAAGACCACCGGCGACCGGGTGCAGGACCGGGCGCTGGCCGAGATCGGCGGCAAGGCGCTGTGGACCAAGGAACTGGACCGCGCGCTGTTCGATGGCGAGATCGATGCCTCGGTCCATTCGATGAAGGATGTCGAGACGGTCCGCCCCGACTGGCTGCACATCGCCGCGATGCTGCCGCGCGCGGACGTCCGCGACCGGCTGATCGGCGCGGAGACGATCGCGGGTCTGCGTCCCGGCGCGGTCATCGGCACCAGCAGTCCGCGCCGCCGCGCGCAGCTATTGTCGCACCGGCCCGACCTGACCATCACCCTGCTGCGCGGCAATGTCGATACGCGGCTTGCCAAGGTGGCCAGCGGCGAGATGGACGCCACGCTGCTCGCCGCCGCCGGGCTCGACCGGCTGGGGCGCGATGTCGGCCACGCCGTGCCCACCGACCAGATGCTCCCCGCCCCCTCGCAAGGCGCGGTCGGGATCGAGACGCGCGCCGACGATGCCGCTGCCACCATGTTGATCGGGTCGATCGACCATGCCGAGACCCATGCCTGCGTCATGGCCGAACGCGCACTGCTCGCCGCGCTTCAGGCCGATTGCCACAGCCCGGTCGCGGCGCTCGCCTCGCTGTCGGGGGAAATGCTGACCCTGCGCGCCGAACTGCTGGCTGAGGACGGCTCGGCGCGGGTGAGCGGCTGGGTCGAGGGCGGGCTGGACGAGGCGCTGGGCGCGCGGCTGGCCACCGATCTGCTCGACCGCGCGCCGCCCGTGGTGCGCCGCCTGTTCGCGGGCGGCTGAGGCGATGACGGTCGTCGTGGTCCGGCCGGAGCCCGGCAATGCCGCGACGATCGCCGAACTGCGCGCCCAGGGGCTGACGGCGCGCGCGCTCCCCTTCTTCGCGGCGCAGGCACTCGCCTGGACGCCGCCCGCGCCGGACGATGTGGGGGCGCTGCTCTTCACCAGCGCGCAGGCGGTGCGGCTGGCCGGGCCGGGTCTGGCCGCGTTCAGCGACAAGCCCGTCGTCGCGGTCGGCCCCGCCACCGCCGAGGCGGCGCGTGCGGCGGGCCTGACGGTGGCGCTGACCGGCGAGCGCGATGCCGCCGCCGTGGTCGAGCAGGCGCGCGCGGCGGGGCTGGCCCGGCTGCTCCATCTGGCGGGGCGCGACCGGGTGGAAACCGGGGCGATGGTCCGCACCGTCTATGCCGCCGAGCTGGTGGCGGTCGACCGGGACGCGGTCCGCGCGCTGGCGGGGACGATCGTGCTGCTCCATTCGGCGCGCGCGGCGGCGCGGCTGGCCATGCTGGTCGACGACGCGGAGGTTTCGCGCGCGGCGGTGGCGATCGTCGCGATCAGCGCGAAGACGGCGGCGGCGGCGGGCGAGGGCTGGGCGGCCAGCCGGATCGTCGCCGCCCCGCGCGACGCCGCGATGGTCGCCGCCGCGCGGGCGTTGACCCGGACCGCCACCACGGGGATAAGCGGGGCATGAACGAATTCGCGCCTTCCGACCGACCGCCGTCGCGCGGGCCCCGTACGGGCGCGACCATCGCGCTGGTCCTGCTCGCCTTTGCCGCCGGGTTGCTGCTGATGGCCTATGCGATGCGCAACCTGAGCTGGTTCGGCGGCACCACCGCCACCGCGCCGCACGCCACCGCCGCCAAGTCCGGCACCGCGACCGATACCGCCGCCACCGAGGCGGCGCATGCCGCCGCCGATCCGGTCGCGCTCGCCACCCGAGAAGCCGCGCTGGCCGCGCAACTCGCCACGCTGGAGGCGCGCGCCGCCGCGATCGCGACCGACTCGACGGCGGCGGGCACCCAGGCCGCCCGCGCCGAATCGATCCTGGTCGCCGCCGCCGCACGGCGCGCGATCGATCGGGGGCAGCCGCTGGGCTATCTGGAGGAACAGCTCCGCATCCGCTTCGGGGGCAGCGAGCCGCGCGCCGTGTCCGCGCTCATCATGGCCTCGCACCAGCCGGTGACGCTGGAGACGCTGCGCCAGGGGCTGGACACGCTGGGCCCCGACCTGATCGTCAACACCAGCAATGGCTGGTGGGAAGGGCTGCGGCAGGAGCTGGGTCGGCTGATCGTGATTCGCGAGGCGACGGCGCCCTCGACCAATCCCACCGAGCGGCTGGCGCGCGCGCAGCGGCTGCTCGACGGCGGACAGGTCGAGGCGGCGCGGGCCGAAGTGACCCGGCTGCCCGGCGCCGCCACCGCCCAGACCTGGCAGCGCGCCGCGCGGCGCTATGTGCTGGCCCGCCATGCGCTCGACCTGATCGAGAATGCCGCGCTGGTCGCCTCGATCGCCACGCCGTCGCCGATCATCACCAGCCCGGTGACGGTGCCCGGCCCGGCGGCCGCGACGGGCAATCCCCCGCCCGCCGCCGAGGACACGCCCCCGCCAACCACCCCTGCGCCGACCACGCCTTCCATCTGAACGGAGCCCGATCGCGGCCGACGCGTTGGTCCGGGTCCACGCTCCGGAGATATGCGATGATCCGCTCCCCCTATTGGATCGCCCTTGGCATCGCCCTGCCGCTGGCGGGGTGCGGCGATGGCGGTGAGGCGGGGAGCCTGCGCAACAGCGCCGCGACCCAGGCCCCCGCGCCGACCGCCAGCCCGGCGGGCACGCCCCGCACCCTGCCCGCCCCGATCAAGACCGCCGCCGAGCCCGACCGGACCCTGGCCTGCTCGGCCGAGCGGGGTCGCGCCGCCGCCGACCGGCTGGTGAGGATCTGCACCTCGGTCAGCCCTGCCACCCATCCGCCGTGCAACGTGGCGAATAGCTGCGCGATGATCGAGGACGAGATCGCCCGCAGCTGCGCGCTGCTGGGCGACGATGCCGCGGCCACGCCGGGCTGTTCGGTCGCCCCCAAGAGCGACGCGGCGGCGGCGGCGGTCGTGCGGCGCTATTATGCGGCGATCAATGCGCACGACTATGCCACCGCCTGGACCCAATGGGGCCCCGATGGCCGTCCCGGCCAGCGCTTCGCCGATTTCCAGAAGGGCTTCGCCCGGACCCGCGCGACCAGCGTGACGATCGGGCAGGTGCCGCCCAGCGAAGGGGCGGCGGGATCGGTCTATGCGACCATTCCCGTCACCGTCGATGCGCAGCTGACCGATGGGCGGCGACAGCGTTTCGCCGGGCAATATGTGGTGCGACGGGTCAACGACGTGCCGGGCGCGAGCGCGGACCAGCTGCGCTGGCATATCGATTCGGCGACGTTGAAGCCGGTCGCGCCGTAATCCTTGGGTTCGGCCAGAGCATCGTCGAAGGCCCGGGGAATCCGTCAAGGCGAGCGGCGGGCGTGCCCTTCGACTTTGCTCCGTGCGAATGGAGGCTGGGGGTAATTGCCCGCCCCGCCCCTCAAAGAGAGGGGTCGCGTGGATTCAACGCAACGTCATTGCCCCCCTAGGGCCGGTCGACATTCAGCGCTGCCTTTCCTCCCCTCGCCCCTCGCAGAGGGGAGAGGGTTGCGCAGACTTGGCCTTTGCGAGAGCAAAGGCTTAGTCGGAGCTGGGTGAGGGGTGGGCGCTCGCTCCGCGAGCGCGCGAGCCTTTGGGCTCGCTCAACCCCTCACCCAAGCTGCGCTAGCCAGCACGCTGGCAAGCTTCGCTAACCCTCTCCCCTGTCCAGGGGAGAGGGGAAGAAGCAATTCTGAACGGCGATCGGGCTCTAGATCGGATGCCCCTCGGTATCGCGCAGCACTTCGCGGCGACCGACATGGTCCGGTCGGCCGACGATGCCGTCGGTCTCCATCCGCTCGATCAGCCGCGCCGCCGAGTTGTAGCCGATGCGCAACTGCCGCTGGAGCCAGGAGGTCGAAGCCTTCTGGCTTTCGCACACCAGCTGGATCGCCGCGCGATATTGCTGGTCCTCGGCCGAATCCTCGCCCGTGGGTGCGCCGTCGAGCGCGAAGCTCTCCGCCGGTTCCTCGGTGACCGAGGAGATATAGTCGGGCTGGCCCTGCGCGCGCCAATGGTCCGCGACCCGGTGCACCTCGTCGTCCGAGACGAAGGGGCCGTGGACGCGCACGATGCCCTTGCCGCCGGGCATGTAGAGCATGTCGCCGCGCCCCAGCAGCTGCTCGGCGCCCTGCTCGCCCAGGATGGTGCGCGAGTCGATCTTGGAGGTGACGTGGAAGCTGATCCGGGTCGGCAGGTTCGCCTTGATGACGCCGGTGATGACGTCCACCGACGGCCGCTGCGTCGCCATGATCAGGTGGATGCCCGCCGCGCGCGCCTTTTGCGCCAGCCGCTGGATCAGGAATTCGACTTCCTTGCCCGCCGTCATCATCAGGTCGGCCAGCTCGTCGACGATCACCACGATCTGCGGCAGCGGTTCGTATTCGAGCTTTTCCTCCTCATAGACCGGCTGGCCGGTCTCGGGGTGATAGCCGGTCTGGACCTTGCGCCCCAGCGGCTGGCCCTTGGCCTTGGCCGCGCGCACCTTGTCGTTGAAGCTGGCCAGGCTGCGCACGCCGACCGAGGACATTTGCCGATAGCGGTCCTCCATCGTCTCGACCGCCCATTTCAGCGCGCGGACCGCCTTGGCCGGATCGGTGACGACCGGCGACAGCAGATGCGGAATGTCGTCATACATCGACAGTTCGAGCATCTTGGGATCGATCATGATCATCCGGCACTGCTCGGGCGTCAGGCGGTAGAGCAGCGACAGGATCATGCCGTTGAGGCCGACCGACTTGCCCGAACCCGTCGTACCCGCGACCAGCAGATGGGGCATCGGCGCGAGGTCGGCGACCACCGAGTCGCCCGCGATATTCTTGCCCAGGATGATAGGAAGCTGCGCGGCCTGGTCGGCGAAGCTCTGCGACGCGACGAGTTCGTGCAGCGACACCATCTCGCGCTTGGCATTGGGCAGCTCGATACCGATGACGTTGCGCCCCGGAATCACCGCGACGCGCGCCGAGATCGCCGACATGTTGCGCGCGATGTCGTCGGCCAGCGCGATGACGCGATTGGCCTTGATGCCGGGCGCGGGCTCCAGCTCGTACATGGTGACGACCGGGCCGGGGCGTACCTCGACGATCGAGCCCTGGACGCGAAAATCGTCGAGGACGTTTTCCAGCAGCCGCGCATTGCGCTCCAGCGCCGCCTTGTCGATCGTCCCCGCCGGAGAGGGCGGCGCGGGGGTCAGCAGGTCGAGGCCGGGCAGCTGATAGGGCGCGTCGCGATCCGCCGCCGCCTTGGGTCGCGCGGGCGCAGGGGCGACCTGCCGGTCGGCGATGACGGGGGCGGGACGATCCTCGCGCACCGGCACCGCCTTGCGCGCCAGGGTCAGCGGCTCCTCTTCGTCCTCCTCGTCGTCATAGAGCGCCGCATCCTCATCGTCCCAGGCCACGCCCTCGCCATCCTCGCTCAGGGCGCGACGGCGGCGCAGGCGCGCCAGTCCGCGCTCGGCGATGTCGAGTTCCAGGCTGCGTCCCCAGATCAGCGCGCCGCCGACGCCCAGCGCCAGCCCGATCGCCGCCGATCCCCAAGTGACGACCGCCGCCTGTCCACTGAACGCCAGCGCCCAGCGCACCAGGCTGGCCACCGACAGGCCGATCACCCCGCCCCATCCGGCGGGCAGCGCCAGCACCGCCGAGTCGGAGACGAAGGACAGCGCGCACGCCATCATCGCGGTGCCGATCACCGCCTGGCGCAGCATCCGCACCCAGCGCCCCGCCGGGCGGTCGCGCCACAGCCGGGTCGCGACGATCGGGCCGACCGGCAGGATCAGCGCGACGGCGGGCCCGAACAGGGTCAGCGCGATATCGGCGATCCACGCGCCGGGCAGCCCCATCCAGTTGGCGGGGGCCGCGCCCGACGCGGTGTTGAGCGCGGGATCGCTGGCGCGGTAGCTGGCCAGCGCCAGCACCAGCATCAGCGTGACGGCGAACAGCGCGATCGCGGCGACCAGCGCGCCGCTGCGCACCGCGCCCGCCTTCACCGTCTCGCGCCATAAAACCGGCTGCGCGCGGCTGGCCATGGGATGTAATCCTTCAGGAATGTCCGAAAATGCGGGAAAATTCATCGCCCCTGACGGTTCCTACGTCAAGGCGCGGGACGGTCTGCACATTGTTTGCCGCCGCATGAAGGTCTAGGAGCATGCGCATGGATAGCGACGTCATCATCCTCGGCGGCGGCCTGGTCGGCGCGACTCTGGGTGTCGGTCTGGCCGCGCATGGCCTGTCTTCGATCATCGTCGATCCGGCCGATCCGGCGGTCGTGCTGGCCCCCGGTTTCGACGGGCGCGCCTCGGCGGTCGCCTCGGCCAGCTGGCGGATGCTCGATGCGATCGGGATCGGCGCGAAGCTGGCGGGCAAGGGTTGCGAGATCCGGCACATCCGGGTCAGCGACGGGCTGGAGCCGGGCGCGCTCGACTTCATTCCCGACGCCGATGACGGCGCGCTGGGCACGATGTTCGAGAACAAGCTGCTCCGCCGCGCGATCCACGAGGCCGCGAACGAAGCCGAACGGGTCGACCTGCGGATGCAGACCCGCGCGGTGTCGGTCGAGCGTGGCCCGGCGGGCGTCACCGCGATTCTCAGCGACGGCACCACCGTCCGCGCGCCGCTGCTGGTCGCCGCCGAGGGTCGCCAGTCGCCGACGCGCGAGGCGGCGGGGATCAAGGTCGCGCGCTGGTCCTATGACCATAAGGCGATCATCAGCGCCTTCCACCACGAGGTGGCGCACGAGAATATCGCGTTCGAGATCTTCTATCCCAGCGGCCCGTTCGCGCTGCTGCCCCTGCCCGATGACGAGATCGGGCATCGCTCGGCGATCGTCTGGTCGGTGCCGGGGCGCGACGGCGACGCGATGCTGAAACTGTCCGACCGCGCCTTCCTGGCCGAGGCGGAGAAGAGCATGGGCGGATTCCTCGGCAAGCTCAGCCATGCGTCCCCGCGTTCGGCCTATCCGCTGGGCTTCCACCGCGCCGCGACGATGACCGGCGAGCGGCTGGTGCTGGTCGGCGACTCGGCGCATGGCATCCACCCGATCGCGGGCCAAGGCGTGAATCTGGGCTATCGCGACGTCGCCGCGCTGGTCGAGGTGCTGGTCGAGGGCAAGCGGACCGGCATGGACCTGGGCGATGCCGCGCTGCTTCAGCGTTATCAGCAGTGGCGCGGGCTCGACACGCTGATGGTCTCGGTGGCGACCGACAGCTTCAACCGAATATTCAGCGTGCCCGGCAAGACCGCCAGCGCGGTCCGGCGGCTGGGCATCACCGCGATCAACCATATCCCGCCGCTCAAGAACCGCTTCATGGCCGAGGCGCGTGGCGAGACCGGGCAGCTTCCCCGATTGCTGCAAGGCGTGATGGTGTAACCGATCGGGAGCGATTCGATGCGGCACGAGATCATTCCCTGCCTCCGGTACGAGGATGCCCCGCGCGCCATCGAATTTCTCTGCACCGCCTTCGGCTTCGTGCGGCAGGCGGTCTTTGCCGATCCCGACGATCCGACCATTATCCATCATGCCCAACTGGTGTGGCAGGACCGCATGGTGATGGTGGCGAGCGCGCTGTTCACGCCTCATGCCGTCGTGGCGGGATCGAAGACGCCGACCCAGGCGGGCGGGGTGACGATGGACCTGTATCTGGTCGTCGCCGATGTCGACACCCATGCCGAGCGGGCACGCGCCGCCGGTGCGACGATCATCGCCGAACCCGAGGACAAGCCCTATGGCGGGCGCGGCTATGTCGTGCGGGACCCGGAAGGCCATGTCTGGAGTTTCGGCAGTTATGATCCCTGGGCCTGATTATCCTGGTCGCCCCACCCGCCCCGTTCGGGCTCCGATTCACGACCGCCGCCAATCCGGCGTGGCGCGCGGCATGGGGGCGGCCCTGGCCGTCGTGGTCCTGACACTGGCGATTGGCTGGAGTATCGCACCCGTCCTGTCGCCCGCGGACCGGGTGCTCCGCGCGGTAGCGGCGGCCACGGTGGCGGCGCTCTGGCTGGCGGCGGCGATCGGACATGTCGCGGCGCTCCGCTTCGAATCGCCCGCCGACATCGATGCGGCAGCCAGCGGGAGCGGGGATTCGCCGCGAGTCGCGATCGCCAATGCCGTGCTGCGCAACACCCTCGAACAGGTGATGCTGGCGATCCCGGCCTATTTAGCGCTCGCCTGGGTGGTCGAGGGGTCGGGCGCGATGGTGCCGATGCTGGCGGCGCTGTTTTCGGTGGGGCGGACGCTGTTCTGGGCGAGTTACGCGCGCGGTGCGGCGGCGCGGGCGTTCGGGTTCGCGCTCACTTTCTATTCGAGCGTGGCGGCGCTGGTTATCGTGCTGGTGGCGTTGGTGGGCAGGCTGATCTGACCACCCCCACCCTCCGTTCAGCCTGAGCGAAGTCGAAGGCTAAGGGAAACCTTCGCAATGAGCGCGGAACGTGCACTTCGACTTCGCTCAGTGCGAACGGAGGTGCGGTGCAGATTGGGGATCAGATTTCCCGCGCTTCCTCGACCAGCATCACCGGCACGCCGTCGCGGATCGGATAGGCCAGCCCCGCCGCCTCCGACACCAGTTCGCGCGCGGCTTCGTCATAGCGCAGCGGCGTCCGCGTCACCGGGCAGACCAGCCGTTCGAGCAGCCAGGGGTCCAGGCTCATTGCAGCGTCACCCGATCCTCGCCGTCATGGCGACCGAAAAATTGCATCAACTGGATGATCAGCTCGGCGCGCTGCTCCAGGTCGGGCGCCTCGAGCAGTGCCTGCTTGGCGGCGATGTCGAAGGGCGCGATCTGCGCGATGCCGTTGACCAGGCTTTCGTCATCCAGCCGCCCGACCGCGTCCCAGTCGACCGCATAGCCCTGAAGCTCGGCAAAGCGGCGCGATTCCTGCTCCAGCGAGGCGCGGCGGCCCAGCGACAACAAATCCTCGTCCAACACCGGCAGCAACTCCGCCTCGACCTGGCGGAAGGGCGTCGTCACCGTCAGCTCGCGGACGATGCGGAACAGCGACACCCCCTCCAGCACGAGGTTGTAGCGGCCATCCTCCATCGCCTCGACCTCGGCGATGCGGCCGACACAGCCCATCTGGTAGAGGCTGGGCGTGTCGCCGTCGCCCGAGGGCTGGACCATGCCGATCCGCCGGTCGCGCGCCATCGCGTCGGAGACGAGCGCCCGGTAGCGCGGCTCGAAGATGTGCAGCGGCAGCGGCATCCCCGGAAAGAGGATCGCACCCGCCAGCGGAAAGATCGAGAGCCGCGCCATGGGGCGTTATCCGAACAGGATGGCGGACAGCCGCCGCCGCTGCTGTGACACCCAGGGGTCGGTCATGCCGACCACCTCGAACAGCTTGAGCAGCTGCTGGCGCGCGGCATCCTCGTTCCAGCTGCGGTCGGCGGCGACGATGTGGAGCAGATTGTCCGCCGCGCCGTCACGGTCGCCCGCCGCCATCTGCGCGTTCGCCAGCGCGAACCGCTTCTCGTGATCGTCGGGATCAGCGGCGACCTCGGCCGCCAGACCGGCATAGTCCGCCGCCGGCGGGGCCGAACGCGCCAGCGCGACGGCGGCCATCGCGCGGTGGATGGCGGGGTCTTTGGCGAGTTCCTGCGGCAGCGCCTCGGTCGCGGCCTCGGCCTCCTCGACCCGGCCCGCGCCGAGCAGCGCGCGGATATGCCCCGACAGCACGGCGGGATGGTCGGGCGCCATGTCGAGCAGCTGCTGGAAGATCGACACCGCGCGCTCGGCGTCACCGGCCTCCAGCACTTCCTCGCCCATCGCGATCAGCGGTTCCAGTTCGGCCGCCGCGTCCGCCGCCTCCGACTGGATCGGCAACTGCTTGAGCAGCTGGTCCAGCGTCGCGCGCAACGCGCTTTCGGTGCGCGCGCTGGTCAGGTCGGCGACCAGCTGGCCCTGGAACATCGCATAGACGGTGGGGATCGATCGGATCTGGAATTGGTTGGCGATGAACTGGTTCTTGTCGGTGTCGATCTTGGCCAGCACCACGCCCTTGTCTGCATAGTCGGCGGCGACCTTTTCCAACGTCGGGCCCAGCGCCTTGCACGGCCCGCACCATTCGGCCCAGAAATCGAGGATGACCAGCTTGGTCATCGACGGCTCTACGACATCGCGGCGGAAGGCGGTGACGGCCTCCTTCTCGGCAGGCGACATTCCCAACGTGGCCAAAAGACGCTCCTTTACGTGTTGCCCGCCCTATGTGGGCGAGGGCGGTCGGTAATGAAAGGCCGAAGCCGCAATCAGCCGTTCAGCCGTGCGATCGTCCGGTCGCGCCCGATCAGCGGCAGGAGCGCGGCCATGTCCGGCCCCTGCGCGCGGCCGGTCAGCGCGAGGCGCAGCGGCAGGAACAGCGTCTTGCCCTTGCGCCCCGTGGCGTCCTTCAGCGCGGCGGTCAGCGCGTGCCAGGGGTCGTTCGCCCAGTCGATCCGTGCGGCGACCTCCGCCGCCTGCGCCAGATAGGCGCGGTCGTCCCCGGCGGGCTCCGGCGCATCGACCGGCCCCTCGATCACCTGCCACCAGTCCGCCGCCTCGGCGACGGTGGCGAGGTTCGGGCGCACAGCCTCCCATTCCGCCTCGCCCATGCCGGTAGGCAGCCGCTCGGCGACCCCTTCGTAAGGCGTCTGGTGCAGGATACGCGCATTCAGCTGCGCCAGTTCACCCTCGTCGAACCGCGCGGGCGCCCGGCCGAAGCGCGTGAAATCGAACCCGGCGATCAGCGGCGCCATGTCGGCGACCGGCTCGACCGGATCGCTGGTCCCGATCCGTGCGAGGAGCGCGCGCACCGCCTGCGGCTCGATGCCGATCTCCCGGAAATGATCGACGCCCAGCGAGCCGAGTCGCTTGGACAGCTTGCCCTCGTTGCCGGTCAGCAGCGCGGCATGGGCG
The DNA here is from genome assembly GCF_040544655.1 of Sphingomonas sp. 1185. Classification (NCBI taxonomy): domain Bacteria; kingdom Pseudomonadati; phylum Pseudomonadota; class Alphaproteobacteria; order Sphingomonadales; family Sphingomonadaceae; genus Sphingomonas; species Sphingomonas sp. 1185. The sequence continues at coordinate 62,132 of NZ_JBEPKL010000012.1, read as the reverse complement.
AAGCGCGGCAATTCCGCCCCCAGCGCCTGGAACATCTGGATCTGGAGCGCGGTGTTGGAGACGTGATCCTCGCCGCGCACCACCTGGGTCACGCCCATGTCGATATCGTCGATGACCGAGGGGAGCATGTAGAGCCAGCTGCCGTCGGCGCGGCGGATCACCGGATCGCTCATCGTCGCGGGGTCGAAACGCTGGGCCCCGCGCACCGCATCGTCCCATTCGATCGCCGCGCCGTGATCGAGCTTGAACCGCCAGTGCGGGCGAACGCCCTCGCCTTCCAGCTTCGCCCGATCCTCGTCGGTCAGGGCCAGCGCGGCGCGGTCGTACACCGGGGGCAGGCCGCGCCCGAGCTGAATCTTGCGCTTCAGGTCGAGTTCCTGCGCGCTTTCATAGGCGGGGTACACATGGCCGCTCGCGACCAGCTCGGCGAAGCGCGCCTCGTACAGCGCGAAACGTTGCGACTGGCGGACCTCCGCATCGGGGTTCAGCCCCAGCCACTGCAAATCCGCCCGGATCGCATCGACATAGCGTTCCTCGCTCCGCTCGGCATCGGTGTCGTCGATGCGCAGCAGGAAACGCCCGCCGGCCTTTCGCGCATATATCCAGTTGTGCAGCGCGGTGCGGATATTGCCGACATGCAGCCGCCCGGTGGGCGAGGGAGCGAAACGGGTCACGGTCATGCCTCGCGCCATAATCCGGGAATCGCCTTTGCGCTATTGTGACAGCGCGATTAAAGGGGCCGCGAGTAACGGGCTGTCTGCGGGGACGGGTGACACCATGAAATTGATGACCGGCAATTCGAACCTGCCGCTGGCGAAGGCGATCTCCTCCTATCTGGAGGTGCCGCTGACCGAGGCGCTGGTGCGCCGCTTCGCCGATGAGGAGATCTTCGTCGAGATCCAGGAGAATGTGCGCGGCGAGGACGTGTTCGTGATCCAGTCGACCGGCTATCCGGTCAACGACAACCTCATGGAACTCCTTATCATGATCGACGCGCTGAAGCGCGCGTCGGCCAGCCGCATCACGGCGGTGATCCCCTATTTCGGCTATGCCCGCCAGGACCGGAAGCCTGGGCCCCGCACGCCGATCTCGGCCAAGCTGGTGGCGAACCTCATCACCGTAGCGGGCGCCGACCGCGTCCTGTCGGTCGACCTGCACGCCGGTCAGATCCAGGGATTCTTCGATATCCCGACCGACAATCTCTATGCTGCACCGGTCATGTCGGCGGACATCCTGGCGCGGTTCAAGAACGACAACCTCATGGTCGTGTCGCCCGACGTCGGCGGCGTGGTCCGCGCGCGCCAGCTCGCCAAGCGCCTCAACAACGCCCCCCTCGCCATCGTCGACAAGCGTCGCGAGCGCGCGGGCGAGTCGGAGGTGATGAACATCATCGGCGACGTCGAAGGGCGCTTCTGCATCCTGATCGACGATATCGTCGACTCGGCGGGCACGCTGTGCAACGCGGCGGCCGCTTTGCGCCAGGCGGGGGCGCAGGACGTCGTCGCCTATGTCACCCACGGCGTGCTGTCGGGCGGCGCGGTGGCGCGGGTCGATGGTTCGGAACTACGCGAGCTGGTCATCACCGACTCGATCGGCAACCACGACTCGATCGGCACCACCGCCAAGATCCGGCACCTGCCCATCGCCCCGCTGCTGGGCGAGGCGATCAAGCGCATCGCGGACGAGACGAGCGTGTCGAGCCTGTTCGATTGAGTCTTTGACGGGCGCAAGTCGCATGCGTTTGGTGCGCGGCTGGCCCCCACCCCAAACCCCTCCCCCCTACCGGGAGGAGGGGCTTAGAATACGCGCAAGCCGGTCGAACCAGGCACGCCCCTCCCGCAGGCGGGAGGGGATGGGGGAGGGTCGGGTCTAGGCGAGACGATCACGGCGCTCGCTCTAGAAAAAGTCAGCGATTGCCCAGCGCGACGATATGATCGAACACCGCCGGGTGGAGCGGCTTGGAAAAGGCGCAGCCATAGTTGAACCGGTCGCGCCAGGCGATCACCGCCTCCAGCGGGGCGAGCCCGGGCAGGGTCAGCCAGACGATCGTGCCCGGCCACAGGGTGAAGCTGGTCTCGGCTCGGAAACCCTCTTGCGACAGGTCGACCACGTCGATCTCGAACCGGGTCTGCCCCTTGTCGCGCAGATGGGCCCGCATCCGCACCGCCTGCCGAAGCGAGCGGCGAAGTTCCTGGCCTTGGACGGGCTCGAAGGGCGGTGTGAAGACCGGTTTTTCCATGACGCTCCCGCTATGGCCAAACAAGGTTACTTTTCCGTCAACGCGGCATCCCGGGCGTCCGCCGCGCCGGCCGGTCGCCGCACCCCGGCATGCGCCCGGCGCTTCAACTCCGCCTTCAACGCTTCGGGGCGCGGCGCGACCAAGAAACCGAAACTGACCGTGCCCTGCTTGGTTTCCACGACATGGTGCAGCCGGTGCGCCTGGATGATCCGCTTCATGTAATCGGACTTGGGCAGATAGCGGGTGGGCAGCCGCTTGTGCACGATCACGTCGTGAAACCCGAAATAGATCGCACCATAGGCCGCGATCCCCGCCCCGATCCAGGTGAAACCGCTCCACCAGCCCAGCTGCGCGCCGCCCAGGATCATCACGAAGGACGGCACCGCGAAGATCGCCGCGTACAGGTCGTTCAGCTCCCAATTGCCGGTGCGCGGGCGATGATGGCTCTCGTGCAGGAACCAGCCCGGCCCATGCATGATCCAGCGATGCGCCGCATAGGCGAATCCCTCCATGAAGATCACGGTGCCGAGGAACAGGAGAATGCCGAGAGCCCAGTGCATTGGACCGATATAGAACAGCCGCACGGAATTTGCTCGTATTTCCATACATCGCACGGATCGAACGGCATGACGCACCGCATTTCGCACTTGCGATGCAATTGCAATAGAACGCTTTCGGGGTGGATTTGTGGCCCGGCCTGTGCTTTAGCGCGAAGCAATTTCCCTAGAACCACCCGAGAGGCGGAAGGCTAGCGCATGAACATCCACGAATATCAGGCCAAGGAATTGCTCGCCAAGTTCGGCGTGCCCGTCCCCGCCGGCTTCGCCGCGATGACCGTCGAGGAGGCCGTCGAGGCGTCGTCCAAGCTCCCCGGACCGCTCTACGTCGTCAAGGCGCAGATCCATGCGGGCGGCCGCGGCAAGGGCAAGTTCAAGGAACTCGGCCCCGACGCCAAGGGCGGTGTCCGCCTGGCCAAGACCGCCGAGGAAGTCCGTGCGCACGCCACCGACATGCTGGGCAACACGCTGGTCACCATCCAGACCGGCGAAGCGGGCAAGCAGGTCAACCGCCTGTACGTGACCGACGGCGTCGACATCGCCAAGGAATTCTACCTCGCGCTGCTCGTCAATCGCGCGACCGGCCGCGTCTCGATGGTCGCCTCGACCGAGGGCGGCATGGACATCGAGACCGTGGCGCATGACACGCCCGAGAAGATCCACTCGATCGACATCGACACCGCGACCGGCTTCATGCCGCATCACGGCCGCGCCGTCGCCGCCGCGCTGGAGCTGACCGGCGACCTCGCCAAGCAGGCCGCCAATGTCGCGTCGAAGCTGTACGCCGCGTTCCTGGGCACCGATGCCGAGCAGATCGAGATCAACCCGCTCGCCGTCACCGAGGACGGCAAGCTGATGGTGCTCGACGCCAAGGTCGGCTTCGACGGCAACGCCATGTTCCGTCACAAGGACCTGATGGAACTGCGCGACACCACCGAGGAAGACGCGATGGAGCTGGAGGCGTCGAAGTACGACCTGGCCTACATCAAGCTCGACGGTGACATTGGCTGCATGGTCAACGGCGCCGGCCTCGCCATGGCGACGATGGACATCATCAAGCTGAACGGCATGTTCCCGGCCAACTTCCTCGACGTCGGCGGCGGCGCGAACAAGGAGAAGGTCACCGCGGCGTTCAAGATCATCCTGAGCGATCCCGCCGTGAAGGGCATCCTGGTCAACATCTTCGGCGGCATCATGCGCTGCGACATCATCGCCGACGGCATCGTCGCGGCGGCGAAGGAAGTGAACCTGCAGGTCCCGCTGGTCGTCCGCCTCGAGGGTACGAATGTCGAGAAGGGCAAGGAAATCCTCGCCAATTCGGGTCTCGCCATCGTCCCCGCCAACGATCTGGGCGACGCCGCCAAGAAGATCGTCGCCGAGGTTCAGAAGGTCGCCTAAACCGCACCTTCGGCCCTGACGGACCGATAAAGGGGGGCTCGGGCGGAAACGTCCGGGCCCCTTTCTCGTTGGTCGGGCTGAACTCTTGCGATGCGGTCGCAAGCCCGCCAAAGACGGCGGCATGATGGGCTATCCAGCCGGGAAGGAATCGCGATGAAGATCGTCGTGCCCGTGAAGCGGGTGTTGGACTATAACGTGAAGCCGCGTGTGAAGGCGGACGGGACGGGCGTCGATCTGGCGAACGTGAAGATGAGCATGAACCCGTTCGACGAGATCGCGGTGGAAGAGGCGATCCGGCTGAAGGAGAAGGGGGCGGCCACGGAAGTGGTCGTCGTCTCGATCGGCGAACCCAAGGCGGCGGACACGCTCCGCACCGCGCTCGCCATGGGCGCGGACCGGGCGATCCTGATCACCGCCGACCAGGCGCCTGAGCCGCTGGGCGTCGCCAAGCTGCTCGCCAAGGTGGTCGAGGAGGAACAGCCCGGCCTCGTGATCCTGGGCAAGCAGGCCATCGACGGCGACAACAACCAGACCGGGCAGATGCTGGCCGGGTTGCTCGGCTGGGCGCAAGGGACCTTCGCGTCCAAGGTCGAGATCGACGGTGACACCGCCAACGTCACCCGCGAGGTCGATGGTGGTCTCGAGACGGTGGCGCTGACGCTGCCCGCGATCGTGACGACTGACCTGCGCCTCAACGAGCCGCGCTATGCCTCGCTGCCCAACATCATGAAGGCCAAGTCCAAGCCGATGGCGACCAAGACGGCGGCCGATTACGGCGTCGACATCGCGCCCCGGCTGACGATCACCCATGTCGCCGAACCCGGCAAGCGCCAGGCGGGCGTCAAGGTCGGCTCGGTCGACGAACTGGTCGAGAAACTCAAAGCACTGGGAGTGGCCAAGTGAAGACGCTGGTTTGGGTCGAGCATGACGGCGGGACCGTCAAGGATGCCACGCTGGCGACCGTCACGGCGGCCGCCAAGCTGGGCGAGGTGCATCTGATCGTCGCCGGGCAGGGCGTGGACGGCGTGGCGCAGGCGGCAGCGAAGATCGCAGGCGTCGGCAAGGTCCATGTCGCCGACGATGCGGCCTATGCGAACGCGCTCGCCGAGAATGTCGCGCCGCTGATCGCAGAGCTGATGGGCCATCACGACGCCTTCCTCGCCCCTTCGACCACGACGGGCAAGAATATCGCGCCCCGCGTCGCCGCCCTCATCGACGTGATGCAGATTTCGGACATCCTGTCGGTCGAGGGTCCGGACAGCTTCACCCGGCCGATCTACGCGGGCAACGCGATCGCGACCGTCAAGACCAGCGACGCCAAGCTGGTCCTGACCGTCCGCACCACCGCCTTTGAAAAGGCGGCGGCCGAGGGCGGCTCGGGCATCATCGAGGCGGTCGGCTCGACCGGCGATGCGGCCAAGTCCCGCTTCGTGAGCGCGGAGAAGGCCGAGAATGCCCGGCCGGAACTCACCAGCGCCAAGGTCATCGTCTCGGGCGGCCGCGCGCTGGGCTCGGAGGAGCAATTCCACGCGCTGATCGATCCGCTCGCCGACAAGCTGGGCGCGGCCGTCGGGGCGAGCCGCGCGGCGGTCGATGCGGGCTATGCCCCCAATGACTATCAGGTCGGCCAGACCGGCAAGATCGTGGCACCGGAAGTCTATGTCGCGGTTGGCATCTCGGGTGCGATCCAGCATCTGGCGGGGATGAAGGACTCCAAGGTCATCGTCGCGATCAACAAGGACGAGGATGCGCCGATCTTCCAGGTCGCCGATATCGGCCTGGTCGGCGATCTGTTCACCATCGTGCCGGAGCTGACCGACAAGGTCTGAAAACAGTTCGCGCGGAGGACGCGGAGAGGGAAACGTCTTCCCCCCGCTCTCTGCGCCAACCATCATTCCTCCCCTGTAAGGGGAGGGGGACCATGCGTAGCATGGTGGAGGGGTGTCCCGCTCTCGAGAGGGTGACACCCCTCCGTCAGGCCTGACGGCCTGCCACCTCCCCTTGCAGGGGAGGAATTACGGTTCCCTTTCACCGTCTTCCGCGCGACACTCGCCGCCATGATCGGCCGTCATCTTCGCATCACCGGACGCGTGCAGGGCGTCGGATATCGTTACTGGTTCCTCGGTCGTGCCGAAGCGCTGGGGCTGACCGGCTGGGTCCGCAACCGGGGCGACGGCTCGGTCGAAGCGGTGGTGCAAGGGCCCGAGGACAAGGTCGCGGCAATCGTCGCCGAGGCCCGGTCGGGACCGCCCGCCGCGCAGGTCGATCAGATCGACACCGCCGAGCAGCCGGTCGATGCCATGCTCACCCGTTTCGAGCAGCGGCCGACATGCTGATCGCGCTCTTCCTCGCCCAGGCCGCCGATCCCGCCGTCACGCGGCGCGTCGACTCGGTCCTCGCCCGCGCGCCGATCGTCGACGGGCATAACGACCTGCCCTGGGAGTTGCGCGACACGGGCGTCACCCCCGAGTCGCCCTCGCTCGCGACCGACACCGCCGCGCTGCCCCATCCGCTCCAGACCGACCTGCCCCGGCTGAAGCGGGGCGGGGTCGGTGGGCAATTCTGGTCGGTCTGGATTCCCGCCGACGTCACCGGCCCGCGCGCGGTCGAGATGACGCTGGAACAGATCGACCGCGTCCACCGCCTCGTCGCCGCGCATCCCGACCGGATGGCGATGGCGCGCACCGCCGGGGACGTCCGCCGGATCGCGCAGACGGGCCGCATCGCCTCGCTGATCGGGGTCGAGGGCGGGCATCAGATCGACGGGCGGCTGTCGGTGCTGCGCCAGTATAAGGCGCTCGGCGTCGCCTATCTGACGCTGACCCATGGCCGCAGCCTGGCCTGGGCCGATTCGTCGACCGATGCCCCACATGCGAACGGGCTCAGCGCCTTTGGCCGCGCGGTCGTGGCGGAGATGAACCGGATCGGCATGATCGTCGATGTCGCGCATGTCTCGGACGCGACGATGGCGGCGGTGCTGGACATCAGCAAGGCGCCGGTCATCGCCTCGCACTCCGACGCGCGCGCGTTGGCGGATGCGCCGCGCAACATCCCCGACGCGCTGCTCCGCCGGATCGGCGCGGGCGGCGGGGTGGTGATGGTGAATTGCTATCCCGCCTTTCTATCCAGCGCTTGGCGAGCCTGGGATGCGGCGCGCACCGCCTATGCCCGGTCGGTCGGCGTGCCCGCCAATGTCTATGGCGCGCGCAGTCCCGCGCCGCTGGTCGCCTGGGACGCCGCGAACCCCGCCCCGCGCGTGACCGCAGCGATGGTCGCCGATCATATCGAGCATATCGCCCGGATCGCAGGGCGCGGCGCGGTGGGCTTTGGCGGCGATTATGACGGGATCAACGGCACCGGCCCGGAGGGGATGACCGGCGTCGACGGCTATCCGCTGGTGCTGGCCGAGCTGGTCCGGCGCGGCTGGAGCGATGCCGATCTCGCGGGGCTGACCAGCGGCAATATCCTGCGCGTGATGGAACAGGTCGAGGCGGTGGCGAAAGACCTCAGTGCGACAGCACCGGACGATTCGATCGATCCGCTGGCCCGTTGAGCGTGTCTCCGGCGAATCGCATCGCGACCAGCCAGATCGCAAAGCCGCCCAGCGCCAGCCCGCAGCCGACATAGCCGGTCGAGGTCCAGCCCAGCCCGTGCGCGATCGCCAGGCCGCCTGCCCAAGGGCCGATGGCATTGGCGGTGTTGAACGCCGAATGGTTGAGCGCGGCGGCCAGCCCCTGCCCCTCGCCCGCCACGTCCATCAGCCGCGTCTGGAGCACCGTGCCCAGCGCGCCGCCCAGCCCGATGGCAAAGACATTGGGCAGGATCGTCCACAGGCTTCCCGCCGCCAGCGGATAGAGCGCCAGCATCGCCGCCGACCAGAGCAGCAGCCCCCCGGCCGTCGGCATCAAGGCGCGGTCGGCGAAGCGCGGCACGACGATATTGCCGATCGTCATCCCCAGCCCGAAGACCGCCAGCACCAGCGGGATGGTCGCGGTGGACGCGCCTGTCACCTCGGTCAACGTCGCGGCCAGATAGGTATAGACCGCGAACATCCCGCCAAAGCCGATCGCCCCGATCGCCAGCGTCAACCAGACCTGCCCGCGCCCCAGCGCCGCCAGCTCCCGCCGGATGGTCGCGCCCTCATCCGGCCGGTCATGCGGCGCGGCAATCCAGACCAGGGTCGCGGTCAGCAGCGCAAGCCCCGCGACCACCCCGAACACCCAGCGCCAGTTAAGCCACTGCCCCAGCATCTGCGCCAGCGGGACGCCGATGACCGTCGCCACCGTCAGCCCCAGCATGATCCGCCCGACCGCGACCGTCCGCCGATCCTCGGGCACCAGCGAGGCGGCGACCAGCGCCGCGATCCCGAAATAGGCGCCGTGCGGCAGGCCGCTGAGGAAGCGGAAGAACAGCATCCAGTGATAATCGGGCGCCAGCGCGGACAGGCCGTTGCCGACCGCGAACATCAGCATCAGCGCGATCAGCAGCGTGCGCCGCGCCAGCCGGGCCGACAGCACCGCCAGCATCGGCGCGCCCACCACCACGCCCAGCGCATAGGCGCTGATGACATGGCCCGCGGTCGGCGCATCGATGCCCAGCCCGCGCGCCAGATCGGGCTCCAGGCTCATCGCGGCGAATTCGGTGGTGCCGATCGCAAAGCCGCCCACCGCCAGCGCGGTATGGACGATGCCGGGGGGAAATGTCCGCGCCATCATGCAGTCCTTTCGCGAACCCATATGTTGCACCGCAGCACAGGGTGCAACCGGGGAGAATCTTCTTTCTGATTTTGAAGGGGATTTTTCGGTCCCCAAGGTTGCGATACCGGTTCGCCCGGTACGGCCGCGATTTTGACGTTGAACCGGCCAAATCGGACAGGCAGTCTTCCGGTCGGCAAGGGGAGATTGCCGGGGGTGGACGGAATCATCGCGGGGATCGATGTCGTCACGCGTGAGCTGTTGCTCTTCGCGGGCGCGGGGCTGTTGATCGGGGGATTGGACGATCTGCTGGTCGACCTGCTGTATCTGGTGCGGCGGATCGGGTTTCGGGACGCGGCCCCGCTTTGCTGCGACAATCTGCCGCCACCGACCGTGTCGGGGCGGATGATCGTCTTCATTCCCGCCTGGGACGAGGCCGAGGTGATCGGTGCGATGCTGACGACCGCACTCGCGCGGTTCGACCATGCCGATTACCGGCTTTATGTCGGGCTCTATCCCAACGACCCCGCCACGATCGGCGCGGCGGCGGATGTGGCGGAGCGGGATGCGCGCGTCCGGCTGGTCATCGGTGGTCGCAACGGACCGACGACGAAGGCGGATTGCCTCAATAGCCTGTGGCACGCACTCGAACGCGACCGCAACGTCGAAGCCTTTGCGGTCAAGGCGATCGTCCTGCACGACGCCGAGGATGTCGTGCATCCGGCCGAGCTGTCGGTGTTCGACTCGCTGATCGAGGGCCGCGCGGTGGTGCAGTTGCCCGTGCTGCCGCTGGTGGTGCCCGGATCGCGGCTGGTGTCCGGCCACTATGCCGACGAGTTTTCGGAGAGCCATCGGAAACAGCTGGTCGTCCGGACCTGGATCGGGGCGGGGATGCCGCTGGCGGGAACCGGGTGCGCGATCGCGCCCGCGATGCTGGCGGAGATCGCCGCGCGGCGCGGCGGCGATCCGTTCGATTCGACCAGCCTGACCGAGGATTATGAACTGGGGCTGCGGATCGCCGAGCTGGGCGGCGAGGGATTGTTTGCGCGGGTGACGGACACAGATGGCGAGATCGTCGCCGTCCGGGCCTTCTTTCCCGCCGACCTGGTCGCCTCGGTCCGGCAAAAGGCGCGGTGGATGACCGGCATCGCGCTGGTCGGTTGGGACAGGACCGGCTGGGGTCGGCCGATGGCATTGGGCGATCACTGGTGGCGGCTGCGCGACCGGCGCGGACCGCTGGCCATGCTGGTGCTGGCGGCGGCCTATCTGGGGTTGTTCGCCGACGCGCTGGCGATCGTCCTGCACGCGGTCGAGAATGTCGCCCGGCCGCCGATCGATGCCGGACTGCGCTGGCTGTTCCTGGCCAACGGGCTGCTGCTCTGGTGGCGGCTGGCGGTGCGGATGCGCTTTACCGGGCGGACGTACGGGGTCCGTGAGGCGTTCTGGTCGCTGCCGCGGTTCATCGTCGGAAACTTCGTGGCGCTCGCCGCCGCGCCGCGGGCGATGATCCGCTATCTGCTGATCCTGCGCGGGCAGCCGGTGATGTGGGACAAGACCCGGCATGTCTTTCCGGACATGGCGCCCCCGCCATGAGTGGGCGGCCGCTGCGCTTTCTGGGCGGTACGCTGGCGCTATGGACGCTGGGGCGGGTCGCCTTCCTGCTGCCGTCCGAGCAGGATCTGGTCTTGGCCACCCCCATCCCTCCTGCGAAAGCGACATCGCCGGGACAAAGGGCAAAGCCGGTTCGGCAGCCGGTCATCATGGCAGATCGAGAAGCGATCCCGAGGGCGCGGCCCCCTAGCCCTGCGTTCGCAGAGCCGTCCGCATCATCGACGGCAGCCCCGCATGCTTCGGAGCCGGAAATGACTCCGGAAGGCGAACTTCACGCCTCGCCCTCCTCTCCTATCCCGCCCTCTTCTGTCCTGCCGTCATGGCCCGCCCAACCCGCGCCGCCGGACCGATGGAGCGCCAGCCTGTGGGCGGTCGCGCGTCCGGGCAATGGTGCGCCCTTGCCCGGCGGTCAGCTGGGCGGATCGCAGGCGGGACTGCGGCTGCTACGACGCCTGGACCACGAGGGACACCTCGCGGCGAGCCTTCGGGTTTCCGCACCGCTGGACGGGATCGGGTCGGAGATGGCGCTGGGGTTTGACTGGCGGCCAGCGCGCGCACTTCCGCTCCGCATCATCGTCGAACAGCGGCTGGCTCTCGATTCAGGGAAGAACGGCACCGCGATGCTCGCCGTGACCGGCTTCGGCCCGCGTCCGGTGGCGCCGGGGATGATCGTTACCGCCTATGCGCAAGGCGGCGCGGTCGCACGGGGAACGGTCGAGCCCTTTGCCGACGGCGCGGCCCGGGTGACGACGCCGCTGGCGGCCGGCATCGACCTCGGGCTGGGTCTGTGGGGCGGGGCGCAGCGCGAGGTGCGGCGGCTGGATATCGGTCCCACGCTGGGGGTGGGCGTGCCGCTCGCCGGGCGGTGGGTGCGCCTGTCGCTCGACTGGCGACAGAGGATCGCGGGGCGCGCCGCGCCGAACTCGGGTCCGGCCCTGTCGCTGGCGGGCGATTTCTGATCCGCCGATACTGTTCGGCAAGGCCTATCGGGCTATAACGCCGCCGTGGACCTGTATCTTCCGATCGCCAACCTGTCGGTCAACGCGCTCGTCATCGTCGCGCTGGGCGCGGGCGTGGGCCTGTTGTCGGGCATGCTGGGGGTCGGCGGCGGGTTCCTGACCACGCCGTTGCTGATCGTCTATGGCATTCCCCCCACCGTCGCCGCCGCCTCCGCCGCCAGCCAGGTGACGGGGGCCAGCGTCTCGGGCGTGTTCGCGCATTTCCGGCGCGGCGGGGTCGATGTGAAGATGGGCGGGGTGCTGGTCGCGGGCGGCATCGTCGGGTCGTTCGCGGGGGCCTGGATCTTCCGCCTGCTCCAGGCGAGCGGACAGATCGATACGGTCATCGCCATCGTCTATGTCCTGATGCTCGGCTGGATCGGATCGGTCATGGCGCGCGAGGCGACGAACGCGATCATCGCGCAGCGCCGGGGCGTCGCCCAGCGCGCGGCGCGGCGACGGCATCACCCGATGGTCGCCGCCCTGCCCTTTCGTACGCGATTCTACGCCTCGGGGCTCTATATCTCGCCGCTGGCGCCGCTGCTGCTGGGCTTCTTCATCGGCATCCTGACCATATTGCTGGGCGTGGGCGGCGGATTCATCCTTGTCCCCGCGATGATCTATATCCTGGGCATGGCGACCAATGTCGTGCTGGGCACCTCGCTGTTCCAGACGCTGTTCGTCACCGCCGCCGCGACCATGGTTCATGCGACCACGACCAAGGCGGTCGACATCGTGCTGGCCGCGCTGCTCCTGATCGGTTCGGTGACGGGCGCGCAGGTCGGGGCGAAGCTGGCGACCAACGTCAAACCCGAATATCTCCGCCTGGCGCTGGCGGTCATCGTCCTGCTCGTCGGGTTGCGCATCCTGCTGGGGCTGGTCTGGCGGCCCGAGGAGATTTTCACGGTCCAGCTGCTGTGAGGAAGGCCGCGCTCCTGACGCTGCTCGCGCCGCTGCTGATGGGACAGGCCAAGCCGGTGCTGGTCCCCGACGTGTCGCAGCGCGATATCGAGATCGTGTATAGCTTCACCGGCGCCGAGCTGCTGCTGTTCGGCGCGATCCTCTATCCCGGCGGTCGCCCGCCCAGCGACGACCGGCCGACCGACATCGTCGTGGTGGTGAAGGGCCCGACCCAGTCGATCCTGATCCGCGAGAAGGAGAAGATCGCCGGGCTGTGGGTCAATGCCGGGCGGCTGCGCTATCAGTCGGCGCCGTCCTTCTACGCCATCGCCTCGTCCCGCCCGATTGCGCGGATCGTCGACGACCGGACGCGCGCCATCTACGAACTGGGGCTGGACAGCCTGCAGCTTTCCCCCGCCTCCAACGCGCCCGCCAATGTGCAGGCGCGGTTCCAGGCCGGGCTGGTCGACCAGCGCCGCCGCGCGGGGCTATATGTCGAGGCGCCGCGCGCGGTCGAGATCACCGACAATGTCCTCTACCGCGCACGCGTGACCATCCCCGCGCGCGTGCCGGTGGGACGCTTCACCGCGGAGACGTTCCTGATCCGCGACGGCCGCGTGCTGGCCGCCGCGGTGCGCGATATCGACATCCGCAAATCGGGGTTCGAGCGGTTCGTCGCGCGCGCCGCCGACCGCGCCGCCATTCCCTATGGCCTGACCGTGGTCGCGCTCTCGGTCCTGCTGGGCTGGACCGCCGGATGGATCGCGCGGCGGGTCTGAGGCGGGATCGATACGGCTTCTTAAGTCTTTGATCCCTAACGGTCGGGGCTGATTCCTCCCCTGACCGGATATGTGCTGGCCGATGCACGCCCCCCTGCCCCGACCGTCCGATACGCTTTCCCATGACACGCCCGCGATCGGCTGGCTGCTCGGCATCGCGGGGGCGGGCGGGCGCGTCCTGCTCGACCGCGAGGCACTCGCCCTGCTGTCCGGCGATGCCGATCCCGTGCTGGCGCAGGCCGGACAGGTCGCGACCCCGGTCAAGCTGCGCCATGGCGAGCGCTGGATCGTGGGCAGCATCCGCTCGCTGACGCTCAACCCGGCACAGGACGCCGCCGCCATCGCCGCCGAGATCGAGCTGATGGGCGAGGCGATGCGCAACCCCGAGACGGGCGAGCTGTACGGCTTTCGACGCGGCGTCACCGCCTATCCGATGCCGGGCAGCACCGTCCATGCGGTCTCGGTGACCGAGCTGGCGGCGATCCATGGCCAGCGCCATGCCACCACCATCCGGATCGGCACCGTCCATCCGGGGCGCAGCGTGCCCGCGATGCTGGCGGTGGACGCGCTGCTGGGCCGCCATTTCGCGATGCTGGGATCGACCGGCACCGGCAAGTCGACCGCCACCGCGCTGATCCTGCACCGAATCTGCGCGCTCGCGCCGCTGGGCCATGTCGTGATGATCGATCCGCACGGCGAATATGCCCGCGCCTTTTCCGACCGGGGCGAGATCCACGATGTCGGCAATCTGCGCATGCCCTATTGGCTGATGACCTTCGAGGAACATGCCGAGATGCTGCTCTCCGCCAGTCCGGCCGAACGCCAGGCGGAGGTCGACATCCTGGCCCGCTGCCTGCTCGCCGCGCGGATGCGCAACCGGGCGGCGGCCGAGCTGCCCCGCGTCACGATCGACACCCCCATCCCCTATCTGCTGTCCGACCTGACCGCCGCGATCGCGCAGGAGATGGGCAAGCTCGACCGCGCGGGCGACACCGCGCCCTATCAGCGGCTGAAGGCACGGATCGAGGAGGTGAAGGGTGATTCCCGCTATGCCTTCATGTTCTCCGGCATGCTGGTCGCCGACACCATGGCGGCGTTTCTGGGGCGCATCCTGCGCATGCCGGGCGGATCGCGGCCGATCTCGATCATCGACCTGTCGGGCGTCCCCTCCGAGGTGACGAGCGTGGTCGTCGCGATGCTGGCGCGGATGATCTTCGACCATGCGATCTGGTCGCGGCCCGAGGATCGCCGCCCCGTGCTGATGGTCTGCGAGGAGGCGCATCGCTACATCCCCGCGCATGCCGAACGCAATTCGGCGGCGGGGCGCATCCTGTCGCGCATCGCCAAGGAGGGGCGCAAATATGGCGTCTCGCTGGGGCTGGTGACCCAGCGTCCGTCCGATCTGGCCGAGGGCGTGCTGTCGCAATGCGGCACGATCATCGCGATGCGGCTGAACAACGAACGCGATCAGGCGGTGGTCCGCGCGGCGATGCCCGAGGGTGGGCGCGGCCTGCTCGACACCATCTCGGCGCTGCGCAACCGCGAGGCGATCCTGTGCGGCGAGGGCGTCGCCCTGCCGATGCGCGCGAGCCTGGACACGCTGGACGAGGAGCTCTGCCCCGCCTCCGGCGACATGACGATCACCGAGCTATGGGCGCGTCCGGCCCGCGGGGATGCGATGCTGGCCGACACCGTCGCCCGCTGGCGCGGGGCAGGAAAATAACGGCTCAGCGACCCGGCTGAACCGCCAGCAGCGCGCGAACCTCCTGGCGGAAGGCGCGCAGCCTGGCGCCCGACAGCGCGGCCATGCTCGTCAGCTTCAGGCTGTAGGGATTGACGGTCACGCCGTTCTTCCACACCTCCCAATGCAGATGCGGCCCGGTCGACATGCCGGTCGAGCCGACATAGCCGATCACCTGCCCCTGGCGGACGCGCGCGCCCGAGCGGACCGTGAAACGGCTCATATGGCCATAGCCGCTGGCGATCCCGCCCGCATGGGTCAGCTTCACGAAATTGCCATAGCCGCCCGATCGCCCGGCGAACTGGACGATGCCGTCCATGATCGCATGGATCGGCGCGCCGTAAGGGGCGCCGATATCGGTTCCCTTGTGCATCCGCATGAAGCCCAGGATCGGGTGCATCCGCTTGCCGAAGGACGAGGTGATACGCCCCGCGACCGGCACCGCCATCGCGCCGCGCCGTTCGCCCTGGCCGTTGACGTCATACCAAGGGCTGTCCTCGTCCCCCGCCAGCCGCGCGAGCTGCATCTGGCGACCGCCATGGTTCAGCCCGACGAACAGCAGCTTGCCCAGCCGAGTCTCGCCGGTGGCGGCGCGTTCGCGTTCGATGATCAGGTCGAAACTGTCCGAGCGCCGGACGTCGCGCCCGACCGACAGCCGCGCCGACAGCGCCTTGATATAGGCCTCGACCGCCTTGGCGGGGGCGCCCGCCGCGCGGACCGAACGGTACAGGCTGGATCCCACCAGCCCCTGGAGGCGTAGCGGGGTGTGATCGATCGCGATCGGCTGCTGCGTCATCGCCAGGCCTTGCGCGGTGCGGGTCAGCGTCACCGCCAGGTCGAAGCGCGCGCGCAGCGTCATCGATTCCAGCGGCCGCGCGACCGTCCGGCTGGGCCGCCTTCCCAGCGTCAGCATGACGCGGGTGCCCGAGGCGATGTCCGCGCCGTCCGTCGCCTGCGCGACCAGATCGGCCGCCGCCTGCGCCTGGTCGCGCGCCACCCCGGCGCGTTGCAGCACGCGCGCCAGCCGGTCGCCCGACCCGACGGTGGCGGACAGCTCGACCACCG
This sequence comes from Sphingomonas sp. 1185, assembly GCF_040544655.1. Classification (NCBI taxonomy): domain Bacteria; kingdom Pseudomonadati; phylum Pseudomonadota; class Alphaproteobacteria; order Sphingomonadales; family Sphingomonadaceae; genus Sphingomonas; species Sphingomonas sp. 1185. The sequence goes on along the minus strand of NZ_JBEPKL010000012.1, from coordinate 46,150 downwards.
GCCGCTCGGGCGCCTCGGCCAGATTGGCCACCAGTTCGTTCGCGGCCATGTGCCGACCGCTATCGGCCCCCAGCGCCAGCGGCGCGATCGCCTGGGCCCGGGCGTTGCTCCGCGCCTCTCCGGTCCATGCGGCGGGCGAGGGGGACAGGATCGGGCGGTGAAAGCCCGGCGTCATCGCGATCGTCGCGGCGCACAGCCCGGTGCACGTCGCCAGTCCGCGCCACCAGGCACGGCTGCCGATCTGCGCGCCCAGATCGGGCACCCAGTCGATGCCGCGCAATTCCGCGCGCCAGCGTGCCAGCCGTCCGCCGGCAATCGGCGCCAGCGCGCTGCCCGGCAGCCGGACGGCCGTACCGCCCGAGCCGAAGCCGCCCGAGGCCATCAATGTATCGTCGGTGGTCAGGAACATGGGTGGATGATGCGTCCGTCTGTCGTCGATCAGCGTCGCCGATCCCCCCGGCGCACGAGGATCGCCGTGCGAACCCGGGGCCGCAAAGTCAAACGCCCGCGCCGCCCCCCGCCCCGATGCTGCGACCGGGCGTGGCCGGTTCGGGCCGAAACCGGCCCGACATCCGCCATCTTGCTTCATGCCGTTGCAACCGGCCGCGCGAAGCCCGATGTAGGGATCATGACCAGCCGCGTATCGGGCACCGTGACGGCCGTTCTCGGGCCGACCAACACCGGCAAGACGCACCTCGCGATCGAGCGGATGTGCGCGCATAGCAGCGGCATCATCGGCTTTCCCCTCCGCCTGCTCGCGCGCGAGGTCTATGACCGCGTCGTCGCGCTGAAGGGACCGGAAAAGGTCGCGCTGGTGACGGGCGAGGAAAAGATCGTTCCCCCCGACGCACGCTGGTTTCTGTGCACCGCCGAATCCATGCCCGACCGCGACGTCGCCTTCGTCGCGCTGGACGAGGCGCAGCTGGGCGCCGATCCCGAACGCGGTCATGTCTTTACCGATCGGTTGCTGCACGCGCGCGGCCGGGACGAGACGATGATCCTGGGCTCCGAGGCCCTGAAATCCATGATCCGCGCGCTGGTGCCCGAGGCGGAGATCGTCGCACGGCCGCGCTTCTCGACCCTGTCCTATGCGGGCGCCAAGAAGATCAGCCGCCTGCCCAAGCGCTCGGCCATCGTCGCCTTCTCCGCCGAGGAGGTCTATGCCGTCGCCGAAATGCTGCGCCGCCTGCGCGGGGGCGCGGCAGTGGTGATGGGGGCGCTGTCCCCGCGCACCCGCAACGCGCAGGTCCAGATGTTCCAGGCGGGCGAGGTCGATTATCTCGTCGCCACCGATGCGATCGGCATGGGGCTGAACATGGACGTCGCGCATGTCGCCTTTGCCGGGCTGCACAAGTTCGACGGCCGCCGCCGCCGTCGCCTGACGGTCGCCGAAATGGCCCAGATCGCCGGGCGCGCCGGGCGGCATCACCGCGACGGCACCTTCGGCGCGCTGGCCGAGGAAGGCCCCGACGCCTTTCTTCCCGAAGAGATGCTGGCGATCGAGGAGCATCGCTTCCCCCGGCTCGACCATCTCTATTGGCGCGACGGCGATCCCGACCTGTCGAGCATCGACGCGCTGATCAAGAGCCTGGAGCGCAAGCCCGAACCCGGCGTGCTGCGCGCCGCGCCGCTCGCCACCGATCTGCAGGTGCTCAAGCGGCTGGCCGACGAGCCCTGGGTCCGCGACCGGGTGCGGCGGCCCGCCATGGTCGCGCGGCTGTGGGCGGCGTGCGGCATTCCCGATTTCCGCAAGGTCGGCATCGATCCGCATGCCCGCTTCGTCTCGCGCGTGTTCGGCCATCTGTCCGAGGGGCTGGGCCATGTCCCGCACCAATGGTTCGCCGACGAGATCGCCCGGCTGGACAGCATGGCGGGCGATGTCGAGACGCTGGCGGGGCGACTGTCCGCGATCCGCAGCTGGGCCTATATCGCGCAGCGCGCCGACTGGCTGGCCGACCCGAAACATTGGGCCGAGCGGACCCGCGAGATCGAGGAGCGGCTGTCCGACGGGCTCCATGCCAGCCTGACCCAGCGTTTCGTCGACAAGCGCACCACCGCGCTGATCCGCCGCATCGGCGCGGATGCGGGCGCGCTGCCCGTCACGATCGGGCCGGAGGGCGAGGTGCTGGTCGAGGATCACCCCATCGGGCGGCTGGAGGGGTTCCGCTTCACCGTCGAGGCGGGGGCGCGCGCCAATGACAAGAGGCTGTTGCTGACGGCGGCCGAAAAGCGGCTCGGCACCGAGCGGTCGCGGCGGGCCGAGGCGCTGATCGCCGCCGGGCAGGAGGCGCTCACTTTGGTCGAGGACCGGCTGGTCTGGGAGGGGCATGGCGTGGCCCGGCTGGTGGCGGGGCCGTCGCTGGGGCGGCCGGTCGTGCGGCTGGAGCGCGATCTCGATTGCCTGAGCCAGCCGCTTCGCGAGCGGGTGAAGGCGCGCCTCGATGGCTGGGTGGCGCGGGCGCTCGACCGGAACGTGCCCGCGCTCGTCCGGCTCGCCGCCCTGGCGCGCGAGGCCAAGGTCTCGCCCGCATTGCGCGCCGTCGCCGCCGCGCTGGAGGATGCGGGCGGGATCGTGCCGCGCCAGCCGCTGCGGCTGATGATCGATGCGCTGTCGCCCGAGGAGCGGCGGCGGCTGCGCGGGCTGGGGATCACCATCGGGACGCTCGACATCTTCGATGCGCGGCTGCTCAAGCCCGCCGCGGCGGCGTGGCGGCGCACGCTGATGACGCTTTGGGGACAAAGCCCCGAACTGGCGCGGATCGGCGCGACCACCCTGCGCCGTGACGAGCCGGGGCGCAGCGTCGCCTCGGGCTTCCGCCCGCTGGGCGACCAGGCGGTGCGGATCGATCTGGTCGAACGCATCGCGCGGGCCACCCATGACGCGCGCGACGGGCGCGGGCCGTTCGCGCCCGACCCGGCGCTCGCCACCTCGATCGGGCTGGAGCCCGCGACGCTCGACCGGCTGATGGGCGATCTGGGTTTCCGCAAGGTCCGCCCCGCCGCCGAGGGCGATGCCCCCCGCTGGATCTGGCGGGGCCGTCCCCCTGCTCGCCCCGCCCCGCGCGCCGCGGCACGCCCCGGCAACGCCTTCGCCGCGCTCGCCGACTGGGGGCGCACGCCGTGACCTTTATTTCCCATCGAAAGGACCGCCTGACCCCATGACCACCCGCGCCCCTGCCCCCGAGTCGATGCGGCTCGACCGTTTCCTCTGGTGGGCGCGGATCGCCAAGTCGCGGGATACGGCGCAGGCGATGGCGTGCGACGGGCATTTCCGGATGGACGGGCGCGCCATCGACCGCGCCCATGCGCCGGTGCGGATCGGCAGCATCCTGACCTTCGCGCATCATGGCCAGGTGCGCGTGCTGCGGGTCGAATCGCTCCCCGTCCGGCGCGGACCGCCCGCCGAGGGGCGCGCCTGTTACTGCGATCTGGTCACTTCCCCGGTTTCAAGCGTTGACGGATCGTCGCATGCGGCATAGCAGCACGCGTTCGTACCTTGGGAGTTGTCATGACCTACGTCGTCACCGATGCCTGCATTCGCTGCAAGTATATGGACTGTGTCGAGGTGTGTCCCGTCGACTGCTTCTATGAGGGCGAGAATATGCTCGTCATCAACCCGTCCGAGTGCATCGACTGCGGCGTGTGCGAGCCGGAATGCCCGGCCGAGGCGATCCTGCCCGACACCGAGAGCGGTCTGGAACAGTGGCTGGAGCTGAACAACACCTTCTCCGCCCAGTGGCCCAACGTCACGCGCAAGCTGGACCAGACCCCGCCCGACGCCGATGCGATGAAGGGCGTCGAGAACAAATATGAGCAGTTCTTCAGCCCCGAACCCGGCAAGGGTGACTAAGCGGGGCGACTGAGCGGGGGTAACGACCGGAGTCGACCGATCCGCACCGGCACCGTCGTGCGACGGGTAGCCATGCGGATATGCTGGTAATTTTGTTGCGACCATGCTATATGGTTCCGCGACGGGCCTAGCTTTTTCTCGCGACGGCCCGCCTTGATGTGTTCGACCCTTCCTTCCCGAGGCCGGCTTGATCAGTGGACCCATTTCCGCTCGTTCGGCGCTCGCGCGAAGGCCTTGATCCGGAAAGGCCCCCAATGGCTGCCAAGGCGCTCCACTTCGACGTCGGTGACTATGTCGTGTATCCCAAACATGGCGTGGGCCGCGTCATCGAGCTGCAAAAGCAGGAAATCGCAGGGATGCAGCTCGAACTCTATGTGCTGCGGTTCGAAAAGGAGCGCATGACGCTCCGCGTTCCCACCAACAAGGCCGAGTCGGTCGGCATGCGCAAGCTGTCCTCGGACAAGACCATGCGCGAGGCGATGGAAACGCTGAAGGGCAAGCCCAAGGTGAAGCGCACCATGTGGTCGCGCCGCGCGCAGGAATATGAAGCCAAGATCAACTCGGGCGACCTGGTGTCGATCGCCGAGGTGGTCCGCGACCTGTTCCGTGCCGACGACCAACCCGAGCAGAGCTATTCCGAGCGGCAGATCTTCGAGGCCGCTACCAGCCGCCTCGCGCGCGAACTCGCCGCGATGGAAGAGGTGGACGAGCCCCGCGCCCAGGAAAAGATCCTGGAAATCCTGCGCGCCGCCGCCGCCATCTACAACAAGGAAAAGCCTGCGGCCTGAGGCCGTTCGCCAGTTCCGAACCGAAAAGGGCGGTCCCGATGGGGCCGCCCTTTTCATTTGCGCCCATGCCCCGACCGCGTGTATTGTCTGCACAATACACAGGAGGTCGCCCATGACGAAGTCCCTCGCTCTTCCCTCGCTCCTGGCCATCGTCGCGCTGGCCATCCCCACCGCCGCCTGTTCCTTCGAAAGCGAGGCGCGGGGGCAGGACATCCCCGCTCAGGGATCGGGCGGTGCGCGCAGCTATGCCGCGACCGCCTTCACCAGCGTCGAGTCGAGCGGCAGCGATCCGGTCGATATCCGGGTCGGCCGCGACTTCTCGGTCCGGGCCGAGGGGCCCAGCGCCGAACTCGACCAGCTGCGCGTCGCGCGCGACGGCGACAAATTGCTGATCGGGCTGAAAAAGGGCGTGCATTGGGGCAAGCGCTCCGGCGTCCGGGTGCTGGTCACCCTGCCCCGCCTGACCGGCGCCGGAGTCGGCGGATCGGGCCGGATGACGATCGACCGGGTCGAGGGGGCGCGCTTCAAGGGCGGTGTCGCGGGCTCGGGCGAGCTCGCCATCGCCGCGATGCGGGTGGGCGATGCGGATCTGGGGATCGCCGGATCGGGTTCGATCAGCGCCGCCGGCACCGCCGATGCGCTGAAGATCGGCGTCGCCGGATCGGGCAGCCTCAACGCCGCCGGTCTGCATGCCCAAAAGGCTAAGGTCGGGATCAGCGGATCGGGCGATGTGACCGTTCGGGTCGATGGTCCCGCCCAGGTGGGTCTGACCGGGTCGGGCAGTGCCGATCTGGGCCCGAATTCGGTCTGCACGGTCGGCAAGGCGGGTTCGGGATCGGTACGCTGCGGACGGCAATAAGGACCGGCTGGCGGCGCTTGCCGAGCGGCGCGATCGGGACGAGGATAGGGCGATGCGTCACCTTTTGCCGTCCGCTCTGATCCTGGCCGCCCTGATTCCCGTCACCGGCGCCGGGGCGGCGGATCGGCGGGTCGACCTGAGCAGCTTCGACTCGCTGCGGGTCGAGGGGGCGTTCGTCGTCGCGCTGACCACCGCGCCCTCGCCACGCGCCATGCTGTCGGGGGATGCGGAGACGCTGCGCCGGGTCGATGCGCATGTCGCCGGGCATAGCCTGGTCGTCCGGATGATGCCGGGCGATCCCGCCATGCGACGCCCGGCGAGCCAGCCGGTCACGCTGACCCTCGCCGCGCCGCCGCTGTCGGCGATCACCGTCATCGGCGGATCGCGGATCACCGCGCAGGCGCTGCGCGGTCCCGGCCTGAGCCTGTCGATCGCGGGGCCCTCCGATGTCCGGATCGACCGGGTGGAGGGCGAGCAGCTGGCCGTGTCGCTGATGGGATCGGGCAGGCTGGCGATCGGCGGGGGGCGGGTCGGCAAGGCGCGGCTGGCGGGCAACGGCACCGTGACCATCGCCGCCGAGGGGCTGGAGGTCGGCGACCTGGCCGTCACGCTGGAGGGACCGGGCGAGGTGACGGCGCGGGCTCGCTATAGCGCGACCATCGCCAATAACGGAGTGGGCCGGGTGACGGTCGACGGCACGCCCAAATGCCGCATCCTCGGCGGTGGCACGACCCGCTGCGGCGCGCGATAGGATCAGCCGGGCGCCCCCACCCGCCGCGCCAGAAAGGCGTCGATCGCCGCCAGGGCGTTGGCGCGGACCGGATCGGCCTCGCGCAAGATCTCATGCGCGCATCCCTGGCCGAAACAGACCAAAGTGGCGTTCGGCATCCGCGCCGCCACGCGCCCGGCGGCGCGCGCATCGACCAGCCGGTCGGCCTGCGCCACCAGCATCAGCACCGGCGTCTCGATCCGCGCCAACCCCGGATCGTCGCGAAGCGCCGCCGTCGCGCGGAAAGCCTCCGCCACCCAATGCCAACTGGGCGAGCCGAGACAGAGTTCGGGCCGCATCCGCCGAAACGCCTGCTGGTCGGCGAAGCGCGCAAGGTCATGGGTCAGCCGCTTTTGCCGGGCGGTGGCGGCGGCGGGCGTCTCCAGCCGACGCCAGGCGGGACGGAAGCGATCGCCCCGCCCCGCCTGCCAGCGTGCGAACCGCGCCCCCGCCCATTGCCCGATCGGCGAGCGCATCGCGATCATCGGCGCGACCAGCACCACCGCATCGGGCGCGATCCGCCCGGCCGCCAGCGCGGCGAGCGTGACGAACCCACCCATGGAATGGCCCAGCACGACATGCGGCCCCTCGCCCTGCGCCACCCAATCGGCATGGAAGGCGGCCAGATCGTCGATCAGCCGGTCGAACCCCTCGACATGCCCGGTATCCCCTTCGGCCAGCCGCCCCGATCCGCCCTGCCCGCGCCAGTCGAATGCGGTCACATCCCACCCCAGGGTGCGGAAATGGTCGATCGCATCGCCATATTTCTCGATCATGTCGGCGCGCCCGGTCTGGAACAGCAACCGCCCGCGCCGCACGCTGCCCTCTGCGTGCGGACGATCATAGCGGCGATGGAGCCAGCCGTCCGGGGCTTCCCAGGTGGACAGCCATTCGGCGGACCAGTGCGGTGATGGCGCCACGGACTTTCCCTTCACGGCGAAGGACGGAGTCCGGTCGCTACCGCCCTTCTCGCCGTTTTTTATGACAGGCGGATCAGAAGAGCGACCATTCCAGGATGGCGGGCTCCCTGGCCTGCACCGTCATGCGCAGGAAGCGTGCCGTGACCGGATGGCGCAGCACGATCGGCGACCCGCTCACCCCCTTCGCCGCCGCGACCTCGCGCCACTGGCGGCCGTCGGGCGATGCCTCGATCCGGATATCCTGCGACTGGATCACGAAGGCCGGGCGGATCCGGCTTTCGCGGATCGCGCGCATCCGGCCCAGATCGGCGGTCAGCACCGGCGGCTGCCCCGCTTCGGGCCGCCAGGCGGTCGCATAATTGTCGTCCGCCGCCAGCGCCGCCGCCCCCTGCCCCGTCCAACGCAGCCCGCGCGTCCGCTGCGCGGCGAAGGCGGGGATGGCCGGGTCATGGCTGGGCGCGACCTGCGCCAGCGTCCCGTCGGCACGCACGGTCAGCGGATCGACCGCCACCTGCCGCAACACCCGCTCGCTGCCCATCACGAAGGGCAGCGCCTGTCGGTGATAGAGGATATAGGATCGCCCCTTGTCCGCGAAGATTGCGTGATGGCCGGGGCTGATGATCTGCCTGGCCGCATCGGTCTGCAGGATCGGGCTGTCGGCGGCCTCGGTGAACGGCCCCATCGGCGAGCGGCCGACCGCATAGCGGACCTTGTACGTGTCCTTGGTCGTGTTGCCGTCGCTATAGGTCAGCAGATAGCGGCCCTTCTCCTTCACCATGAAGGGGCCCTCGAAATAGTTCGCCGGGGTCACGTCGCGGGGTTCGCCGTCGAAATGCACCATGTCGGGCTTCAGCTTCACGACGAAGCAATGCCCGTTGACCCAGTTCAGCCCCGATCCCCAATAGAGATAGGCCTGGCCGTCATCGTCGACGAACGCCTCGGCGTCGATCATGTGATATTGGGGCGCGAAATCCCGCGCGATCAGCGGCTTGCCGCCATTGGCATCGGCCCAGGGCCCTGCCGGCGACGGTGCGGAGCCGACCCACACCTCGCTGCCGACCGAGACATACATGTACCAGCGGCCGTTCGCCGCCTTGACCACCGACGGCGCCCAGACCTTGGCATCGCCCGAGGTCGGGCTGGTCGCCGCCTGCTTGGTCGGCCAGTTCGGCTGAGAGAAGGTCCAGTCGCGGCCATTGTCCGAGGTCCAGAGCCCCAGCCGGTCGTCGCCCCAGGGATCGACCGTCGCGAAGATATACCAACGCCCCCCATCGCGCACGATGGAGGGGTCGGCGAAATAGCCGGGCAGCAGCGGATTGCCCGCTCCCGGACTGTTCCACGAAAGGTCGCGCCGGGGCGCGGCGGACCCCGCCGTCCCGACGATCGCCATAGGGGCGAACAGGATGGCGGCGAGCAGCGCCCCGGCGCGGACCTTCATCAGCGCAGGTCCAGCATCACGACCGACTTGGCCGGGATCTGCACGCTCAGCATGCCCCCCGACAGCGTCGCGCCGCTGAACGGCTGCGGCGCGACCTGGCTGGGCGCGTCGAACGTGTTGTGCGCGTCCATCGTCGCACCCGTCAGGATGCGGCCCGACACCTGCGCGGCGTTCAGGCCGTCCAGCTTGACGGTGACGGTCGCGGGCTGGTTGGGATCGACATTGGTCAGGCCGACATGGACCACGCCCGCCTTGTCGCGCACCGCCGAGGCGCTGACCGCCTTCATCACCCACTGGTTCTTGCTGTACCAGCGCGACTGGACATCGACCGGCAGGACGGTGGCGTCCTGATAGTCCTTGTACATGTCGAACACCCAATAGGTCGGCGTCTTCACCATCCGCGCGCCATCGGTCAGCAGCATCGCCTGGAGCACATTGACCATCTGCGCGATATTGGCGCCGCGCACGCGGTCGGCATGCTTGGCGAAGATGTCGAGGTTCAGGCTCGTCACCATCGCGTCGCGCAGGCTGTTCTGCTGGAACAGGAAGCCCGGATTGGTGCCGGGCTCGACATCATACCAGGTGCCCCATTCGTCGACGAGCAGCGCGACCCGCTTCCGGGGGTCGTATTTGTCCATGATCGCCGCATGGCGGGTGATCAGCTCGTCCATCTTCAGCGTCTTGGACAGGGTGCGCGCCCAGGCCTCCTCGTCGAAGCCGGTCGCCGCACCCTTCTTTTCCCACGAGCCGGGGATGGTGTAATAATGGACGCCGATGCCGTCGAAGTGGTTGCCCGCCTCGCGCATCATCACCTCGGTCCAGTTATAGTCGTCGCTGTTGGCGCCGCTGGCGATCTTCATCAGCTTCTCGCCCGCGGGCACCTTCAGGAAGGTGGAATAGCGACGCGTGACGTCGGCGGCATATTCGGGGCGCATATTGCCGCCACAGCCCCACAGCTCGTTGCCGATGCCGAACATTGCCAGCTTCCACGGCTTGTCGCGGCCGTTCCGGCGGCGCTCCTCGGCATAGGTCGATTTGGACGGGAAGGTCATATATTCGACCCACTCGGCCATTTCGGACGGCGCGGATGAGCCGACATTGCCCGAGACATAGGCCTCGGCGCCGACCAGCTCGGTATAGTTCATGAATTCATTGGTGCCGAAGCTGTTGTCCTCGGTCACGCCGCCCCAGTTGGTGTTGACCTTGGTCAGGCGCTTGGCCTGCGGACCGACGCCTTCGCGCCAGTGATATTCGTCGGCGAAGCAGCCGCCCGGCCAGCGGATCACCGGCACGCGAATCGCCTTCAGCGCGTCGATCACGTCGCGGCGATAGCCGTTGATGTTGGGGATCTTGCTGCCCTTGCCCACCCAGATGCCTGGATAGATGCCGGTGCCCAGATGCTCGGCGAACTGGCCGAAGATGTGGCGGTCATAGACCGCGCCGGGACGGTCGCCATGCACAGCCACCTGATCGCCGCCGCTCGTCGGTGCCGTCTGCGCGGTTGCCGACGCTCCGTTCAGCGACAGGGTGGCGAGCGCCGCCGCGAACAGAAACTTGGTTGCCCTTTTCATGGATTCTCCTCTGCCTGATGCGGGCATGATGGATTATTGTCCGAGTAAAAAACAGCCCCCTTTCCACCATGGATTGACGCGATCATCCCCTCCTCCGCTAAGATGCCTGCGTAATCGGGTCAGGCGGGGAGCAGGCGATGGGGTTTTGGGCGGATCGGGCAAGGCGCGGCGGTCGGGTCGCGGCCATGCTGGGGATGATTTTGTCGGCGTCGTCGGTGGGGGCGCAGGCGCCCGCGCCGGATCGCCCGGTGCCCGTCACGCTGCGCCCCGCCATCGATCGCCCCTCGACCGTGTTCGAGGGCTGGGGCACCGCGCTCGCCTGGTTCGCGCATGTCACCGGCGGCTGGCCTGAGGCGGAGCGGACGCGGCTGGCCGATCTCTTCTATGGACCGGGCGGCCTGGGCTGGACGATCGCGCGCTATAATATCGGCGGGGGCAATGCCGCCGATACCAAGCCCTATATGAAGGTCGGTCGCGCGGTTCCGGGCTTCTGGCGGCAGCCCGCCGGTGTGACGGGCAAGGACTGGTGGCGACCCGAGGACCCCGCCATGTGGGACTGGAACCAGGACGCCAACCAGCGCTGGTGGCTGGACGCGATCCGGGTGCGGGTGAAGCAGCCGATCTTCGAGGCCTTTTCCAACTCGCCGCCCTGGTTCATGACGGTCAGCGGGCGCGTGTCGGGCTCGGAAAAGGGCATTGACGACAATCTGCGCCCCGGCATGGAGGGCGCCTTCGCCACCTATCTGGTCCGCGCGACCCGCGAATTGCAGCAGCGCCACCATATCGCCTTTCGCACCCTGTCGCCGGTCAACGAGCCCAACACCGATTACTGGTTCGCCGCCAACACGCAGGAGGGCGCGCACTGGTCGCCCCGGCGACAGGCGATGATGATCGACGCGACCGCCGCCGCGCTGAAGGCGCAGGGCCTGGCGACCGTGGTCGGCGCGCCCGACGAGACCGCCTCGCATCTGTTCGTCGAGGACTGGGCCGCTTATCCGCCCGCGACCCGCGCGGCGATCGGCCAGCTCAACGTCCACAGCTATGGCAGCGTCCACCAAACGGCGGTGCGCGACATCGCGCGATCGTCGGGCATCCGGCTGTGGATGAGCGAGAACGACACCCCGCTGTCGCGCGATCCCGAGGACTTTACCGGCATGGCGACGCCCCTCGCCTTCGCCGAGCATGTCGTGGGCGACATCAAGCGGCTGGAACCCGCCGCCTGGGTCTTCTGGCAGGCGGTCGAGGATCTGAGCACCCGCGACGGGCAGAAGGGATCGAACTGGGGCATCGTCAAGGCCGATCTGCAAGGCGCGGCGGATCGCCCGCATGCGATTCACGTCACCGGCAAATATTGGGCGATGGCGCAGTTCAGCCGCTTCATCCGGCCGGGGGATCGACTGGTGCCGGTGGACGACATGGACACGGTCGCGGCGCTGTCCCCCGACGGACGGCGGCTGGTGCTGGTCCATGTCAATCCGGGGCTATCCCCTCGCCCACTGACCGTCGCGGTGCCGGGGCGGTGGCAGCGGCGCGCGTTCCTGACCGATGCGGGGCATCATGCCGAGGCGGTCGATTCGACGGTGGCACCGCCGCGCTCGATCGTGACGCTGGTTTTGACTCGGTAGTTCGGGGCGTTGGGGGCGTGGCCTTCGACTTTGCTCAGGTAGAACGGGGGCTCAGGCTGAACGGGGTTTGGGGGGCATCTCCATTCCCTCACGCCGTTCAGCCTGAGCGAAGTCGAAGGCCAAGGGAATCACACATCCCCGCCAGGTTGCGGGTTCGAGTCCTGCCGGGGCCACCAGCCTCACATCCCCGCATCGGGATCGGTCAGCCCGATCATCCGCCGCCCCGCCCGCCTGGCGAAGTTCAGCGTCACCTTCTTGCGGATATGCGCGGGCAGCGGCACGCTGTGCGCCTCCCGGACGATCGCGGCGTCATAGCGGTCGGCGACGATGATCCCGGTCCGCTCGGGCAGGAAGGCGGCGCCCTCCAGCGGCGACCAGTCGAAACCGGCGGGCACCGCCCAGTAGAAGCGGTCGCAATGCGCCAGATAGTCGGGCCATTTGCCGTCGCCCAGCATGTCGGCGCGCGACACCTTGATCTCAACGATCACCGCCTGCCCGCGCGCGTCGAGCGCCATCAGGTCGGCACGGCGGCCGCCCTCCAGCGGAACCTCAGGGATCGTGATCAGGTCGTGGCGGAGCAGCATCCGCGTCACGCCGCGCGCGACATCGGCGGCGCAGAGCGGCGAGGCGGGATCGTCGACACACGAAGCGGGCGGCATGTCCAACATGCCACCCGCTTAGAACATTTGACGAACAAACGCAAAGCCCCGCCAGAGCGGGACCGGATCAGCGATAGAAGATGTGATTGCCGATCGCGGCGACCTTCTGCACCCGCACGCCCGGACGGTTGCCGGGGGTGTTGAAGTACAGCGCCTTGCCCGCGGTGCTGTCCCACGCCTGGGACAGCGCGACCTGCGCGACCGCGATGGCGGTGCGATAGGCGGCGCGCGACGGGCTGACCGAAGGGATTTCGCCACCGCGCACGAAGCTGAACTGCCCGCGCTGCTTGATGACGTCGCACACGCTGGTCGGGAAACGGCCCGACTTGGTGCGGTTCAGGATGACCTGGGCGACGGCGAGCTGACCGGCGAGCGGTTCGCCGCGACCCTCGAAGTAAATCGCACCGGCAAGGCAGCGGAGCTCTTCGCTCGACGCCATCTCGTCCTGGGCGGCCACGGCCTCGGCCAGCGTTTCATATTCGCCGGCGTCATCCGCTTCGGAAAGCTGGGAAAGATCGGGAAGCGCGGACATGGTGGCCCGGGCGCTCTGGGGAACCATCGCCAGATCGGCGGCGTTGATCCCGGAAACAGCCATCGCTGTGGCTGGTACGGCACCACCGGCAGCATTGGCGGCGACATTGGTCGCCAGGCTGGGGGTGCTGGTGGCGAGAAGTCCCGCCAGGGAAAGAGCCATGGCCGCAGTAGCCGCGACTCGCTTGAAAACCGTCATTCACTCGAACAGACATGCGGTTGGATCACGGACCCGAGCAGCCAAAGGGCACTCGTCCGGGCTTCCCCCCGACTGCGTAACCGACCGGATCGCACCCAGCGCGGCACAACGCGACTTTAAGATGGGGGGGCTCGTGGCCGATCCGGCCGCGTTCGTCAATGTTGCAGGATCGTTTCAGCGGTGAAGCGTTCCGCCGCAGCGCCGTCCAGTTCGATCACCCACAGGTCGGGATCGCGCGACCGGCGGCGGCGCCAATAGCTTAAAATATCGTTTGCAGGCGTCGAATCGATCAGCGCGGTTCGGCCGTCGGAGCCGAGCCCCCGCTCCAGCACGCGCTCGCGGCGCTCGGCGGTGGCGGGGTCGGTATCGACGACGATCACCAATATGCCCCCCGCCTGCGGATCGCCCTTGGCCAGCACCATGCCCATGCCGCCGCTATCGTTCATCCGGCGGAGCAGCGCGGTGACCAGCATCCCGCTCGGCAGGCGACCGTCCATCGCCTCAACCCGCCCGATAGCCGGGCAGCCCCGCCAGCGCGATCTGCGAGCGCATGAAGGTGCCGGTGCCGCGCGCGACCTCTTCGCCATCGGCATCGATCAACCGCGCATCCGCGACGAACACCCGGCGCCGTCCGCTGACCCAGCGCCCCTCGGCGACGACCGCCCCCGCCCGCATCGGCCGGGTGAGCAGCAGGTTGAACTGCGTCGTCAGCAGGAAGCGATCGGTGACCAGGCTGTTGCAGGCATAAAAGGCCGCATCGTCCAGCATCTTGAAATAGCTGGTGCCATGCGCCGCCCCCGCCGCGTGATAATGGCGTTCGTCGACCCGGAAGCGGATGCGCGCGACGCCGGGTTCGGGAATCTCCAGCGTGGAGTCGAACAGCCGGTTGATCGGTGCCTCGGCATAGAGCGCCTCCAGCGCCCGGAAATGCGCGGCCTCGCCTTCAGGCCGCGGCGTCACGCGCCTCGTCCTGGGTCAGCAGCGCCCAGATCGCGTCGGGCGACCCGGCCCCGCGCAGCTTGGCGACGAAGCCCTTGTCGCGCAGCCGCCGCGAGACCCGCGCCAGCGCCTTGAGATGCGCGGAGCCCGCATCGGCGGGGGAAAACATCGCAAAGACCAGGTCGACCGGCATGTCGTCGACCGCCTGGAAATCGACCGGCTGTGCCAGCCGCGCGAACACGCCGACGATCTGGTCCAGCCCGGCGACCTTGCCATGCGGAATGGCGATGCCGCCGCCGAAACCGGTGGAGCCCAGCTTCTCGCGCTCGACCAGCACGTCGGTCAGTATCTTGGCGCTCTGTCCGGCAGGACCGGACGCCGCCGTCGCCAGAACCGGAAACAGGCTTTTCTTGTTTGCGGCCGTAACACCGGCCAGCACGGTTTCGTGGCGCAACAGATCGCTAAAGTCGTTCATCGTTTTTTCCGGTGCGCCCCCGCGCGGCCCGGCTATTAGCGGGCCACGCGGAAGAACGATAGGGGCTTAAAGGTCAGCCGCCCCGCTGCGGTTCGACCCAGCCAATGGTTCCGTCGCCACGGCGATACACCATGTTATACGATCCGGTGCCCGAATTCTTGAACAACAGCGCGGCTGTATTGCGCAGGTCGAGCATCATCACCGCATCGGACACGCTGGCATCGGGAATGTCGACGCGGGTTTCGGCGATGATCAGGGGCGCATCGCCCGCCTCATCTTCATCGACCTGTTCGGCGAACAGGGTATAGCCCGCATCATAGGCCCCCGCCTCGGCCAGTTCGATCGCCTGGCCCGCATTGCGATCCTTCAGGCGGCGCGAGTAACGGCGCAGCTGCTTTTCGATCTTGGTGGCGGCACCGTCGAAGGACAGATGCGCGTCCTGTGCATCGTGGCGGCCCTTCAGGACGAGGCCGCGGGTCACATGCATGACGATATCGCATTTGAAGCCGATATCGTGCGGCCCCTTGCCGAACGTCACCTCCGACGACATGGCGCGGGCGAAATATTTCTCGGCGATACCCTGAAGCCGGTCCGTCACATGGGTCCGCAGCGCGTCGCCCGTTTCGACCTGATGACCAGAAATCCGGATATCCATCGTCTTCTCCTTGTCTTACACGACTGGGACGGTCCTTTTGGCCTGTCCCGTGGCGTCAACCGGACGCCTCGGCCCCCCAAATCGGATCGGTGATACCCTTTAGAAACGCGGCATGGGCGGCAAGTTCCCCCTCGCTGGGGCGGAAGATGCGCGGCGGCCGGACTTTGGCGGGCGCGCGGGCGACGACCACCGGCCCCGCCTCCACCATGGTCTCGGCCAGCAGGCCCAGCCCGATCTGGCGCCCGCCCATAAGCTCGACATAGACTTGCGCCAGCAGCTGCGCGTCGAGCAGCGCGCCGTGCAGCACGCGGTGCGACCGGTCGACGCCGTACCGCGAACACAGCGCGTCGAGCGTATGCTTGGCCCCCGGATGCTTGCTGCGCGCGATGGCCAGCGTATCGACCATCCGCGTCTTCTCGCAGACAGGCGGAAAGCCCAGCGCGCCCAGCTCGCCATTGATGAAGCCGAAGTCGAAGGTCGCATTGTGCGCGATCAGCGGCGCGTCGCCGATGAAGTCGAGAAACTCGGCCACGCCCTGGGCGAAGACCGGCTTGTCCTTCAGAAAGGCGTCGGACAGGCCGTGGATCGCCTGCGCCTCGGGGGGCATGGCGCGTTCGGGGTTGAAATAGGCGTGATAGGTCCGCCCCGTCTCGACCCGGTTGACCAGTTCGACACAGCCGATTTCGACCAGCCGGTCGCCTTCCGAAAATTTGAACCCTGTCGTTTCGGTGTCGAAAACGATCTCTCTCATGCCCCGACTATCGGCCTTCGGAGTCCCGCATGCAAGTGATCAGCCGCTGCACCGCGCGCTTTGTGTCGGTGATGGGAATGTCGGTCGCAATGACGTGATCGGCGCGCGTGCGCTTGTCGGCATCGGGCAGCTGACGTGCGAGAATCGCGTCGAATTTCTCGCGCGTCATGCCGGGCCTTGCCAACACCCTGGCCTCCTGCACGGCGGTTTCTGCCGATACAACCAACACCTTATCCACAGCCTTATCCCCGCCCGTTTCGAACAGCAAAGGCACGTCGACGACGACCAGCGGCGCGTCGGCATGGCGGTGGAGAAAAGCGGCGCGCTCGGCCTGGACCGCCGGATGGACGATTCGCTCGAGCCGCCGCATCGCCGAATCATCGCCCAGCACCGCGCGCCCCAGCGCCGTGCGATTCACGCCGTTCGCATCGGTGGTGCCGGGAAAGGCCGATTCGATCGCCGCGACCAGCCGCCCGCCCGGCCCCTGGAGCCTGTGGACACAGGCATCGGCGTCGAACACCGGCACGCCCTCGTCGCGGAACATCTGCGCGACGGTGGACTTGCCCATGCCGATCGAGCCGGTCAGCCCGAGGACGATCATCCGAGCAGAAGGCCGCGCAGTTCCTCGTCGCGGTCGCGAGGCGGCTCGGCACCGAAGAACAGCTCGAACGCCACCGCCGCCTGGCCGATCAGCATCTCCAGACCGTCGATCGTGTCGAGATCGCGCGCCCGCGCCGCCGCCAGCAGATCGGTTTCCAGCGGGGCATAGACGATGTCATAGACCACCGCCTCCTCGGGCAGCGCCGACAGGTCGAGCGCGAGCGGCGGCTGGCCGGTCATCCCCAGGCTGGTCGCGTTGACGACCAGGGCCGAGGGCGGCACCGCCGCCCCGATCGGCAGCGCCTGGCCCTTGAGGCCGAAGGAGGACAGCAGCGCCGCACCCTTGAGCACGTTGCGGTTGAACAGCGTCACCGGGCCGACGCCCATGCGCGACAGCGCGAACAGGATGGCGCGCGCCGCCCCCCCTGCCCCGATCACCGTCACCGGCTGTCCCGCGAGGTCCAGCCCGCTCAGCGGCGCATAGAATCCCGCCGCATCGGTGTTGGTGCCGACCAGCGCGCCGTCCTCGGCCCGGATCACCGTGTTGATCGCGCCGATCGTGGTGCGGACGTCGCCGCGATCCTCGACATGCGCCAGCGCCTCGACCTTGTGCGGCACGGTGACGTTGCAGCCGCGCCAATCGGGATCGGCCTTGCGCTCGGCGAAATAGGCCGCCAGCCCCTCGGGCGCGACGTGGACCGCGCGATACTCCACGTCGAGGCCCAGCGCCTCGGCCCAGAAATTGTGGATGATCGGCGATTTGGAATGGCTGATCGGGTCGCCGATCACCTCTGCATAAGGCTTGGTCATCATGAATCCTGTCAGGCGGCCATCCAGCCGCGCTCGCGCAGATAGCCTAGGACGGGCAGCAGCGGCATGCCGAGAATGGTGAAATGGCTCCCCTCGATCCGCGAGAAGAGCTGGACGCCCGGCCCCTCGATCCGGAAACAGCCGACACAGCCCGCGATTTCGGGCCATTCCTGATCCAGATAGCGGTCGATAAAGGCGCCCGAAAGGGGGCGGACATGGAGTTTCGCGCGTTCGACATGCCGCCAGACGGGGCGGCCATGTTCGGCGATGACGGCGGCGCTCCACAATTCATGGCTGCCGCCGCTCATCCGCGCGAGATGCTCGGCCGCTTCCTCGCGGCTCTCGGGCTTGTCGAGCAGCGTGCCGTCGGACAGCGCGACGATCGAATCCGATCCCAGCACCGGGACCGGCCCGGCATTCGCCGAGACCTTCACCGCCTTCATCTCGGCCAGCGCGTCGGACAGGTCGCGGGGGGAGGCGCCCGCCATCGCCGCCTTGACGCCTGCCTCATCCACGCGCGCGGGCAGCGCTTCATAGGCGACACCGGCCGCGTCGAGCATCGCCCGGCGCGAGGCGCTTTGCGAGGCCAGGATGATCATGCTTCGGCCTTTCTTTGATTCACGAGCGAGATGATCGCCGCCGCCGTCTCCTCGATCGAGCGGCGGGTGACGTCGATCACCGGCCAGTCATTGTCGGCGAACATCCGCCGGGCAAAGGTCAGTTCGCGATTGACCGCCTCCTGCTCGACATAATCGGTGTCGGGCGCCTGGTTCAGCGAGAGCAGCCGGTTGCGCCGGATCGCGATCAGCCGGTCGGCGCTGGTGGTCAGCCCGACGACCAGCGGCTTTTTCAGCGTGAACAGAAAGGGGGGCGGGGGGCTTTCGACCACGATCGGGATGTTGGCGGTCTTGAACCCGCGATTGGCGAGATAGATGGAGGTCGGCGTCTTGGACGACCGGCTGACGCCCGCCAGCACGATATCGGCCTCCTCCCATTCCTCCCACGCGATGCCGTCGTCATGCGCGATGGTGAACTGGATCGCATCGACCCGCGCGAAATAGGCGGCGTCGAGGACATGCTGGCGACCGGGCCGCATCTTGGCCTGCACGCCCAGCAGTCCCGATAGCGCGGCATTGACCGGGTCGAGCGGCGCGACCGTGGGCAGGCCCAGCGCATGGCAGCGGCTCTCCAGCACGCGCCGGGTCGTCGGGTTGACCAGCGTATAGATCACCAGCCCCGGATTCTGCGCGATCTCCTGCAGGATGCGTTCCAGATGGCTCTCGGTGCGGACCATCGGCCAGAAGTGCCGGACGGTTTCCACATCGTCATATTGGGCCAGCGCCGCCTTGGCGATGTTCTCCAGCGTCTCGCCCGTGGAATCGGACAAAAGGTGGAGGTGGAGCCGCGTCGTCATGACCGGCCTAATGACTCTGTGGATAACATGGGAAGAATCGGTAGCGTAACTTCGCCGACCGGCCAAGCGGCGGACCGGTGGTGGATAACGACCGATTCGTCCACAATGAATCTCACAGGCCCGATTCTTTTCCACAGCCTGTGAGTTACGGGGGTCATGAATCCGAATCCCGTTGAATCGGCGATTCCCCATGAGTCAACGTGTTGGCATATCGGGGAGAGCCGCATAATCCCGACAACCAACGTGCCAACCACTTCAACAATCCATTCTTAGAATCTTCTTATTTAGAAGAAGGGGGGTCTCCTGACCGACGTTGCGATTCAAAAGCCCCTGCTCGCCGTGCTGAACGGAGAGCGGCAGGCGACACCGCCCATGTGGCTCATGCGACAGGCCGGACGCTATCTGCCCGAGTATCGCGAACTCCGGGCGCAGAAGGGCGGATTCCTGGCCCTGGCCACCGATCCGGCGGCGGCGGCCGAGGTGACGGTGCAGCCGATCCGGCGCTTCGGGTTCGACGGCGCGATCCTGTTCTCCGACATCCTGATGGTCCCCTGGGCGCTGGGCCAGGATCTCAGCTTCGGGGCGGGGGAGGGGCCGCGTCTGGCGCCTGCGCTGGTCGATCATGCGCTGAGTGCTCTTCAACGCGTCCCTGAGCGGCTCGACCCGGTCTATGCCACCGTGGCGGGGGTGAAGGCGCAATTGCCGTCCCAGACCAGCTTCCTGGGCTTTGCTGGCTCTCCCTGGACGGTCGCGACCTATATGGTGGCGGGGCAGGGGTCGAAGGACCAGGGCGAGACGCGGCGCTTCGCCTATGCCGATCCGGCAGGCTTCGGCGCGATCATCGATGCGATCGTCGCGATGACCGTGGATTATCTGGCGGGCCAGGTCGAAAACGGCGTCGAGGCGGTGCAGCTGTTCGACAGCTGGGCAGGTTCGCTGTCCCCGGCGCAGTTCGAGCGTTGGGTGATCGCCCCCAATGCCGCGATCGTCGAGGGTTTTCGCGCGCGTTGTCCCGGCGTGCCGGTCATCGGTTTCCCCAAGGGGGCCGGGGGCAAGCTGCCCGCTTATGCCCGTGAGACGGGGGTGGATGCGGTCGGGCTGGACGAGACGGTCGATCCGGTCTGGGCCGACACCTATCTGCCCAAGGACCTGCCGGTGCAGGGCAATCTCGACCCGCTGGCGCTGATCGCGGGCGGCGAGGCGCTGGACGGCGCGGTCGACCGCATCCTGGCGGCGTTCACCGAGCGGCCGCATATCTTCAACCTGGGCCACGGCATTCTGCCCGACACGCCGATCGCGCATGTCGAGCGGCTGATCGCCCGCGTACGGAGCGCATCATGATCGGACTGCTCGGCGCCGCCTATGAATGGGTGAAGGCGGCGCATATCATCTTCGTGATCTTCTGGATGGCCGGGCTGTTCATGATGCCGCGCTATCTGGTCTATCACCAGGAGGCGCTGGTCGCGGGCGATGCGACCGACGCCGCGCGCTGGGTCGAGCGCGAGGGTAAGCTGCGCAGCATCATCCTGACGCCCGCGATGATCGCGGTGTGGGTGCTGGGGCTGTTGCTGGGGGCGTCGCTGGGGGTGTTTTCCGGCGTGCCGGGGCTGGGATGGCTGCATGCCAAGCTGTTCTTCGTGCTGCTGCTCAGCGGCTATCATGGCTGGATGGTCGGCTATTCCAGGAAGCTGGCGCGGGGGCAGATGACGCTGTCCGGCAAGCAGTTGCGCATGATCAACGAAGTCCCCGCGCTGGCGGCGGCGGTGATCGTGGTCCTGGTGGTCATCAAGCCGTTCTGACCTTCTTGCTCGCCGCTCGCAGGCGGGAGGGCTCTTCTATTTGCTCCCCTCCCGTAAACGGGAGGGGTTGGGGGAGGGCAGGGAGTCTCACCGAGACCAACCCCTGCGGCCTTTCCCTCCCCCATCCCCTCCCGCCTGCGGGAGGGGCGTGGGTCTCATGGGGGGCGGGCCCTTTCCCCATTGACTTGGGGTTCCCCGAATCCTAACTCAAACCTTGTACGGCGCGGTCCTCGCGTCGCGTACGCTTCCTTATCGACAGCCTCGTTTCGCCGCGATCCTCGCCGACCGACGCCCTCCGACCATCCGGACCGATCCCCATGCATCTGAAAGACCTGAAAAAGAAGACCCCCGCCGACCTCGTGCAGCTGGCCGAGGAACTGGGGGTCGAGAGCGCGTCCACGCTGCGCAAGCAGGACCTGCTCTTCGCCATCCTGAAGGAACAGGCGGAAAAGGGCGACCAGATCATGGGGCTGGGCACGATCGAGGTGCTGCCCGACGGGTTCGGCTTCCTGCGCTCGCCGGAAGCGAACTATCTCGCCGGGCCCGACGACATCTATGTCTCGCCCAACCAGGTCCGCAAGCACGGCCTGCGCACCGGCGACACGGTGGAAGGCGAGATCCGCGCCCCCAAGGACGGCGAGCGCTATTTCGCGCTGACCAAGCTGACCAGCGTCAATTTCGACGATCCGGAGGCGGTCCGCCACCGCGTCAATTTCGACAACCTGACGCCGCTCTACCCCGAGCAGAAGCTGATCCTCGACCCCGCCGACCCGACCCAGAAGGACAAGTCGGCGCGCGTCATCGACATCGTCAGCCCCCAGGGCAAGGGCCAGCGCACGCTGATCGTCGCGCCCCCGCGCGTGGGTAAGACGGTGATGCTGCAGAACATCGCCAAGGCGATCACCGACAACCATCCCGAAGTCTTCCTGATCGTCCTCCTCATCGACGAGCGTCCGGAAGAAGTCACCGACATGCAGCGCTCGGTGCGCGGCGAGGTCGTGTCCTCGACCTTCGACGAACCGGCGCAGCGCCACGTCCAGGTCGCCGAGATGGTGATCGAAAAGGCCAAGCGCCTGGTCGAGCACAAGAAGGATGTGGTCATCCTGCTCGACTCGATCACCCGTCTGGGCCGCGCCTACAACACCGTCGTGCCCTCGTCGGGCAAGGTGCTGACCGGCGGTGTGGACGCCAACGCGCTCCAGCGGCCCAAGCGCTTCTTCGGCGCGGCGCGCAATATCGAGGAGGGCGGCTCGCTCTCGATCATCGCCACCGCGCTGATCGACACCGGCAGCCGCATGGACGAAGTGATCTTCGAAGAGTTCAAGGGCACCGGCAACTCGGAAATCGTCCTCGACCGCAAGGTGGCGGACAAGCGCATCTTCCCGGCGATGGATGTCGGCAAGTCGGGCACCCGCAAGGAAGAGCTGCTGGTCGAAAAGGACAAGCTGTCCAAGATGTGGGTGCTGCGCCGCATCCTCATGCAGATGGGCACGATCGATTCGATGGAGTTCCTGCTCGACAAGATGAAGAACTCGAAGACCAACGAGGATTTCTTCGACTCGATGAACCAGTAACCGGCGCTCGGCGGGGTCATCGGGCCCCGCGACGCTACGGAAATAGGGGTTCGCCGGCGGAATTGGTCCCGCTGGCGAACCCATTTTCGTTTTGGGGCGTTAGCAGGCCCGATCCCACCCCCTTTCGGGATCGTGCCGGTCCAAGCACGGCACGGCCGCGTCGTTGCTTACCAGGCGACGCGGCCAAACGGGGGGCACCCCAATCTCCGTTCAGCCCGAGCGAAGTCGAAGGCCAAGGGTCTTCGTTAGCGAAACGCGCACCTGCGCTTCGACGTCGCCCTGCAGGTACGGAAGGGTAGGTGAGAGGCGCTCCGGCCCTTACGGCCGGGTGCGCCCGCCGCCCATGCCACCGCCCTGGCCGCCACCCGCGCCGGGTGCGCCCACCGCGCCGATATTGCCGAACAGGTCCTGGAAGAAGCCGCGCTTGCGGCCCAGCGTCGGGGTGGTCTTGCCATAGGGCGAGATGTCGGCGACCTGATCCACGCCCGAGCGGCGGATCGTCGTCACGTTGCCCGCCTGGTCGAAGCTGATCTGAAGCGTGATCTGCGACGCCGGCTTGGGCAGGTTGAAGCCCAGATTGCGGCTGTCGCGCGCGACATAATACCAGTCGCCGCCGCCGAACTGGCTGGAGATGGTCGGCGTGCCCAGCGTCTGGAGCACCGACTGGCGGTTATCCACGCCCGGCTGGATCGAGTTGACGAGATCGGTGTCGACCACATAACCCTGATGCGACCGCAGCGGCGTGCAGGCCGACGCGGCCAAGGCCATCGCCAGGCCAAGCCCGAGGGCGCGGGTCGAAGAAACGCTCATCATCATCTCCGGGCCGGGGGATCGGCCGCACAGGCAAATATACAGGCGGTCGATCCGCTCGACCGTCACCCCCTCGATATGCCAAGGGAAAGACGCATACAAGCACTCGCGCGGGTGTGATCGCGCAAGGCGAGGGAGGGGCGGATGGCCGTGGGCTGGCTGAAGCGGATGGTGGCGCGCTATTTCGGGCGCGACGGGGACGAGGCGTTGCCGCTCTACAATGCGGTGGTGCTGCGCGCGCGCGAACCGCACTGGTATGTCGAGGGCGCGGTGCCCGACACGGTCGATGGCCGGTTCGACATGATCGCGGCGATCCTCTCGCTGGTCCTGATCCGGCTGGAGCGGGAGTCCGAGGGGGCGGCGCTGGCCGCGCGGTTGACCGAACGCTTCGTCACCGACATGGACGGGCAGTTGCGTGAGCTGGGCATCGGCGACATCGTGGTCGGCAAGCATATCGGCCGGATGATGGCGATGCTCGGCGGCCGCCTGACCGCCTATCGCGACGGACTGGCGGGGGAGGGGGCGGCGC
Organism: Sphingomonas sp. 1185; assembly: GCF_040544655.1. Classification (NCBI taxonomy): domain Bacteria; kingdom Pseudomonadati; phylum Pseudomonadota; class Alphaproteobacteria; order Sphingomonadales; family Sphingomonadaceae; genus Sphingomonas; species Sphingomonas sp. 1185. Next base: position 22,585 of record NZ_JBEPKL010000012.1, on the reverse strand, counting down.
TGGATGCCGCGTTGCTCCGCAATCTGTATCGGGGGGATGCGCCCGCCGGTCCGGACGCCGTCGCCCATGTGCGCGATCGGATGCGCGATCTGTCTGAGCGGCTGGCGGCGGTGTCGCTGGCCCGATTGAGAATGGGAGAATTGCCGTGACCCCCGAATGGAGCCGCCCCGAAAAGATCGACACGATCGGCGAGCGCGAAAAGCCCGTGACGATCCAGGCCTCGGAAGAGGAGCGCCGCGCGCTGGCCGGGCGGTTCGGACTGGTGTCGATCGACGCCCTTACCGCCGATCTGGTCGTCCGGCGCGATGCGATGGGCATCCTCGTCACCGGCACGGTCCGCGCGAAGGTGGCCCAGCCCTGTTCGGTGACCGGCGACCCGGTGCCCGCCACGGTCGACGAGCCGGTGGCGTTGCGCTTCGTCGAACCTTCGGCCCATGGCGGCGATGAGGAGATCGAGCTGTCCGAGGATTCGCTCGACACGATCGAGATCGAGGGCGGCACGATCGATCTGGGCGAGGCCGCGGCCGAAACCATGGCGCTCTCACTCGACCCGTTTCCGCGCAGCCCCCATGCGGCGGCGGCCTTGAAGGAAGCGGGGGTTATCAGCGAGGATGAGGCCGGGCCGTTCGGCGCGCTGGCGGGATTGAAGGCCAAGCTGGAGGGGAAGGAGTAACTTCCTTCATTCACGCCACTTTTTCCGGATTATCCACAGGCTATCAACAGATGGCCAACAGGTCGCCAACGGTTTTTGGGATCATTTTCCGACAGATCGGCCCACAGCCTATCAGGGGTCAGGTCAGGGTGTGTCGGGCCCCAGCGTGGGATCCAGGTCGCGCGGCCGGATAAAGGCGATCAGGGTCGCGCTGTGTGAAGCGGCATCCGCCCACCGGGTGATCGGCAGGGTCAGCTGCGCGACGGTGGCGGTGGGATATTTCTCCTCGACCCGTTCGCGCAACTCGCCATCGCGGGTCAGGTCGAGGACCAAATCCTCCAGCCCGGGATTATGCCCGACCATCAGGACATGGTCGCAGGCATCGGGCAGCGCATGGACCTGATCGAGCAGGCTGGCCGAGGAGGCGAGATAGAGCGCCTTGTCCCAGACCGGCGCCAGCTTGCGGCCATAACCGCTCCATACTTCGTCCAGTGTCTCGATCACACGGACGGCGGGCGAGGCGAGGATATGGTCGAAGGCCATGTCGAGCGATTTCAGATGGCGTCCCATCATCGCCGCCGCACGCCGCCCCTTGGCGTTGAGCGGCCGGTCGAAGTCGCGGGCGACGGGATCGTCCCAGCTCGATTTGGCATGGCGAAGCAGCGTCAGCGTCTTCATCGGATCGGATTCTCCGTCGCGGCGGCCAGCGGGGTGTCGACCGATCCATGCCCGATCCCGGCGTCGGAGGAAAGCCGGGCCGCGACCCGCGCGACCGCCTCGTCGAGCGTGACGCGCGCAATCGCCACGCCCGGTGGAAAGGCGTCGAGCAGGCGCGACGGCATGGCGGCGGACAGCAGCACGAAGGCGCCGCGATCGTCGGCGCGGCGGATCAACCGGCCGAACGCCTGGGCCAGTCGCGCACGGACGATGCGGTCGTCATAGGCGCTGCCGCCCCCCGCCAGCTTGCGCGCGGCATGGAGCACGGTCGGCTTGGGCCAGGGTACGCCCTCCATCACCACCAGCCGCAGCGAGGCACCGGGCACGTCCACCCCGTCGCGCAGCGCATCGGTGCCGAGCAGCGAGGCCGACGGATCGTCGCGAAAGATATCCACCAGCGTCCCCGTGTCGATCGGATCGACATGCTGCGCGTGCAGCGCCAGCCCCTCGCGCGCCAGCCGGTCGGCGATCCGGCCATGCACGCCGCGCAACCTGCGGATCGCGGTGAACAGCCCCAGCGTGCCCCCGCGCGACGCCGCGATCAGCCGGGCGTAGGCATTGGCCAGCTGGGGAATGTCGCCGCGCTTGACGTCGGTGACGATCAGCACCTCGGCCCGGCTCGGATAATCGAACGGGCTGGGGGCGACGAAATGGGCGGGGCCACGCGCCAGGTGCGGCGCGCCGGTCCGCGCCTCCGCCACGTCCCAGTCGCCGCCCGCGCGCAGGGTCGCCGAGGTGACGAGCGCGCCATGCGCGGGCTTCAGCACGATTTCGGCAAAGGGGCGGGTGGGGTCGAGCCAGTGACGGTGCAGCCCGATATCATATTCGCGCCCCTCGACCCGGTCGACCGCCAGCCAGTCGACAAAGTCGGGATCGGCGGGCCCGCCGATCCGCGCGAGCAGCGACAGCCAGGCAGCGACCGTCTCGGCGCGCCAGGCGATCGACGCGATCGCGCCCTCGACCCGTGCGCGCGCCTGGCCGTCGAGCCAGTCGGGCGCTTCCTGCAACACCGCCTCCAGCCGCTGGCCCAGCGTCACCAGTGGGCGCAGCAGCGCGTCGAGCGCGTGCGCGGCGGGACCGGCGGCATCGATCAGCTCGGGGGAGGGGGCGGCGAGTTCGGTCTCCAGGCCATAGCCCGCATCGCCGGTTTGCTCTGCGCGGGCAAAGGCCAGCCCCCGCACCGCCGCCAACAGCGTCTCGATCGGACCGAAGGGCTGGCCCTCCGCTAGTCGGCCGAGCCAGCCTTCGCTCGCCAGCGCATGCGCGGCCTGCACCGCATCGCCGATCGCGCGATTGCCGCCCTCGTCATAGCTGGCGACATCGGACAGCCGCGCCGCCAGACCGCGCCGCCGTCCGCGCGACCCGGCCTCGGGGCCCAGGATCCAGCGGCGCAGCTCGATCGTCTCCGATCCGGTCAGCGCGGTGGCGAACATCGAGTCCGCCGCGTCGAACAGGTGATGGCCCTCGTCGAAGACATAGCGGGTCGGCCGCGTCTGCGTCTCACGCCCGCGCGCGGCGTTGACCATCACCAGCGCATGGTTGGCGATGACGATATCCGCCTGCACCGATGCGCGCGCCGCCCGCTCGATGAAGCATTTCCGATAATGCGGGCAGCCCGCATAGACGCACTCGCCGCGCCGGTCGGTCAGCGCCGCCGATCCGTTGCGCCGGAACAGGGTGGTCAGCCAGCCGGGCAGGTCGCCGCCGACCATATCGCCATCGCCGGTATAGGCCGCCCAGCGCGCGACCAGCTGCGCCAGCACCGCCGCGCGTCCCGCGAACCCGCCCTGAAGCGCGTCCTCCAGATTGAGCAGGCAGAGATAATTCTCCCGCCCCTTGCGCGTGACGACGCGTTCCTTGCGCAGCACCGCGTCGGGGAAGATGCGCGCGGTCTCACCGCTCAACTGGCGTTGCAGCGCCTTGGTATAGGTCGAGATCCAGACCGCACCGCCCGCTCGCTCGGCCCAGAGGCTGGCGGGGGCGAGATAGCCCAGGGTCTTGCCGATGCCGGTTCCCGCTTCGGCCAGGACCATGTTGGGCGTGTCGCGGACCGCGCGCGGTGCGAAGGCGGCGGTGACCGCGGCGGCATAGGCGCGCTGGCCCGGCCGTTCCTCGGCCCCGTCGCCGGTCAGCCGGACCAGCCGCTCCTCCGAATCCTGCGGCGGCAGGTCGATGGTGCGCGGGGCGGGGCGGGGGGCATCCTCTTCCCATTCGGGCAGCGCGCTGAACAGCCAGCGTTCGTTACGCTCGGGCCGGGTCAGGCGCGGACCGATCAGTGGCGCCCAGGGCCAGCGGAGTCGCGCCAGACTTTGCGCGGCGGTCCAGGCGCCCTCGCGCTCGGGCCAGGCGCCGTCGGGCATGGCGAGCAACGTCTCGGTCGCGCGGAGAAGGAAGGCCGCGACGTCGGCATCGCTTTCCGGCGGCTCCAGTCCGCAGGCGCGGGCAAGGCCATGCGGGGTCGGGACCGCGAATTGGGCGGGGCGCAGGAATGCGAACAGCTCGAGGATGTCGAGCCCCGACAATTCGGCATAGCCCAGCCGCTGCCCGATCAAGGGCGCGTTGAGAAGGATCACCGGGGTTTCCGACGCCAGCCCGATCGCCTCGCCGCGCGAGGCGGCGCGGGTCTGTCCGCCGGCGGAAATCCACACACCGCTATGGCTGGCGTGAAGAGCGGGGTGGGGAAGCGCGGTCACGATGATGATTTGGGGGAGTGGGAACAGGTTGGCAACGGGGAATGGGGTTGGAATCGTTCAGGCCAACGGGTTTGGTGTCCGACCTTCCCAGCAGGAGCACCATTCATGGCGCGCATAACGCTGCAACAACGCACGCCCCTCCCGCAAGCGGGAGGGGATGGGGGAGGGAAGGCCAAACAGGACCACCCGATCTGTTCCACGTGGAACAACCCGCAATGTGGATAACTCTGTGGGCAAAGAGCGGATAGCCGGTGGAAATCGCAAAATACGTTGTGAATTGCCCCCCGGCTTGCCAGAGGCAAAATCATGACAGACGAACTTCGCTCCACCGCTCTCGAGTCCAAGGCCTGGCCCTATGAGGAGGCCCGCAAGCTCCTCAAACGCTATCCCGACGGCAAACCGGGCGGCGAGCCGATCCTGTTCGAAACCGGCTATGGTCCCTCGGGGCTCCCGCATATCGGGACGTTCAACGAAGTGCTGCGCACCACCATGGTCCGCAATGCCTTCCATGCGCTGTCGGACCAGAAGACCCGGTTGATCGCCTTTTCGGACGATATGGACGGGCTGCGCAAGGTGCCGGACAATGTGCCGAACCAGGAGATGCTCCGCGAACATCTCGGCAAGCCGCTGACCCAGGTGCCCGATCCGTTCGAGACGTTCGATAGCTTCGCCGCGCACAACAACGCGCTGCTGCGCCAGTTTCTCGACCGCTATGGCTTCGACTATGAATTCGCGTCCTCGACCGACTATTACACCTCGGGCCGGTTCGACGATGCGCTGCGGCTGGTGCTCAAGCATTTCCAGGGCATCCAGGATGTGATGCTCCCGACCCTGCGCGCCGAGCGCCGCGCCACCTATTCGCCGGTCCTGCCGATCAGCCCCAAGTCGGGCATCGTCCTTCAGGTGCCGATCGAGGTGGTGGATGCCGAGGCTGGCCTGATCGCGTTCGAGGATGAGGGCGAGCGGATCGTCCAGTCCGCGCTGGGCGGCTTGTCCAAGCTGCAATGGAAGGTCGACTGGGCGATGCGCTGGGTCGCGCTGGGCGTGGATTACGAGATGGCGGGCAAGGACCTGATCGACTCGGTCACCCAGTCGTCCAAGATCGCGCGCGTGCTCGGCGGCCGTCCGCCCGAGGGCTTCAACTATGAGATGTTCCTCGACGAGCATGGCGAGAAGATCTCCAAGTCCAAGGGCAACGGCCTGAGCCTCGACCAGTGGCTGACCTATGGCCCCGAAGAGAGCCTGGCCTTCTTCGCTTACCGCGAACCCAAAAAGGCCAAGCAACTGCACATGGGCGTCATTCCGCGCGCGGTGGACGAATATTGGCAGTTCCGGGTCAACTATCCCAACCAGTCGCTCAAGGAGCAGCTGGGCAATCCGGTGCATCACATCCATGACGGCAAGCTGCCGCAGGGTGAGCTGCCGGTGACGTTCGGCCTGTTGCTCAACTTGGTCGGCGTGATGGGCGAGGCGAGCAAGGAGCAGGTCTGGGGCTATCTCGCCAATTATGTGCCGGAAGCCTCGGCCGCGAAATATCCCGAGCTGGACCGGCTGATCGACCATGCGCTGGCCTATGCCCGCGATTTCGTCGCCCCGACGCTCCAGCGCCGCGCGCCCGAGCCGCACGAGGCCGAGGCGCTGCGCCTGCTCGACGCACAGCTGGCCGCGCTTCCCGAGGGGGCGAGTGCCGAGGATATCCAGAACATCGTCTATGAGATCGGCAAGACCGACGCCTTCCCGTCGCTGCGCGACTGGTTCAAGGCGCTGTACGAGACGCTGCTGGGATCGGCGCAGGGGCCGCGCATGGGCAGCTTCATCGCGCTCTATGGTGTGGACAACAGCCGCAAACTGATCGCCGAGGCGCTCGCCAAGGCGGCGTAAAAGGGAAGGGGGGTGCCAACCGGCTCCCCCCTTTTTCGTATCAGCGGAGATGCTCCGCAAAGAACGCCATGGTGCGTTCGTCCGCCAGCCTGGCCGACTCCTCCGAGCGGCGCTGGCCGAATTCGGCGGCAAAGCCGTGATCCTCGCCGGGATAGTCGTACAGCGTCACCTTGGGGTGATCGTCCAGCCCCTCGTGCATCCGCTTCTGGGCGTCCTTGTCGACGAAATGATCCTCCTCCGGAATGTGGAGCAGCACCGGCTTGGCGATCGCATGTTTCTCGCCGAGCAGCCCGTCGATGCCGACGCCATAATAGCCGACACTGGCATCCACATCGGTCCGCGCCGCGGTCATGAAAGCCAGCCGTCCGCCCAGGCAATAGCCGACCACGCCGACCTTGAAGTCCGCGCCATGTTCGTCGCGGATCGCCTTGATCGTCGCCTCGATATCGCGAATGCCGCCGTCCTGGTCGAACTGTCCCATCAGGTCGAGCGCCTGCTGCATTTCGCCGGGGACATCGGGGTCGAGCTCGATACCCGGCGCGATCTTGTGGAAGAGATCGGGTGCGACGGCCAGATAGCCCGCCTCGGCCAGCGTATCGCATTTGCGGCGGATGCCCGCATTGATGCCGAAGATTTCCTGGATGACGATGATCGCCGCGCCCGGCTGTCCCTGCGGCCCGGCGTGATAGGCGTTGAACTGGCCGTCGCCGTGGCCGGCGGCGATGGTCTTGGTCCCGGTCATGTCTACTGGTCTCCTGTGGTCCACGCGATCATAACGCCTTATGCCCGGCTTGGTCGCGATGGAGAATGGCGCATGAAAGTGAATGTGGAAATCGACTGCACGCCCGAAGAAGCGCGGCGTGCGATGGGCCTGCCCGACCTGACCCCGATTCACGAGCGCTATGTCCAGATGATGCTCGACACGATGCAGTCGGGGGTGAAGCCCGAAATGGTCGAGGCGATGATGCGCAGCTGGGCCCCGATGGGCGAGGCGGGCATGGCGATGTGGCGGCGCATGTTCGAGGGGCAGAAGGGCTGATCCGGTGAGCGACACGATCTTCGCCGTATCGAGCGGGCAGCCCCCGGCCGCCATCGCGGTGATCCGGGTCAGCGGTCCGGCGGCGTTCGCGACGGCCGAGCGGCTGGGCGGGCGTCTGCCCGCGCCACGTCGGGCGGGGCTGCGGACCCTGCGCGACGGGGCGGGGGCGGTGCTGGACTCGGCGCTGATGCTCTGTTTCCCCGGCCCCGCGACGGCGACCGGCGAGGATCTGGTCGAGCTGCATTGCCATGGCGGCCGCGCGGTGGTGGCGGCGGTCGAGGCGGCGCTGGCGACATCACCCGGCGTCCGCCGGGCCGAGCCGGGCGAGTTTACCCGCCGCGCCCTGCTCAACGGCCGGATCGATCTGGCCGAGGCGGAGGGGCTGGCCGATCTGCTCGAAGCGCAGACCGAGCGACAGCGACGGGCCGCGATCGGCGCGGTCGAGGGACGGGTGAGCCAGGCGCTGCGCGGCTGGATGGACCGGCTCTCGGCTTTGTCCGCCGGGATCGAGGCGATGCTCGATTTCGCCGAGGAGGATGACGTGCCGCTCGACGCTGCCATGGTGGCGCGGATCAGAAGCGATATGACGGCGCTGGCCGCCACGATGCTGGCGGCGGTCGACCAGCCGCCGGTCGACCGGCTGCACGACGGCATCCGGGTGGTGCTGGCGGGGCCGCCCAATAGCGGCAAGTCGACCCTGCTCAACCTGCTGGTCGAGCGCGAGGCGGCGATCGTCTCGCCGATTGCGGGGACGACGCGCGACCGGATCGAGGCGAGCGTGCTGCGCGGTGGCATCGCCTATGTGCTGACCGACACGGCGGGGCTGGCCGAGGATACCGATGATGTGATCGAGGCGATCGGCGTCACGCGCGCGCAGGAGGCGATCGAGCAGGCCGACATTCTGCTATGGATGGCCGATGCTCCACCGCCGCGCGACGATGCGATCTGGCTGCACGGACGCGCCGATCTGCCGGGGCGCGAGGCTTTGCCCGAGGGGCGGGCGCTGGCGGTGCGGCGGGACGAGGCGGCGACGGTCGCCATGGTCTGGGCCGCGATTGCGGCGCACGCGGCGACGCTGCTCCCGCGCGAGGATGCGCTGGGTTTCAAGCGGCACCAGCAGGATCAATGCCGCCGTGCGGCACAGGCGCTGCTCACCGTTCAGAGCGATGACGTGCTGCTGATCGCCGAGGAGTTGCGCGTGGCGCGGCAGGCGCTGGCGGCGGTGCTGGGGGTCAGCGCGACCGAGACGATGCTCGATGCTCTGTTCGGACGCTTCTGCCTGGGCAAGTGATGTTCCACGTGGAACGTTTTGCCACGGATCGCTTTGACGCTGCGCGCCGCTTGCGATAGGGCGGGGGCATGTTTGATGTCGTAGTGATCGGTGGCGGTCACGCGGGAACCGAGGCCGCCGCAGCGGCCGCGCGCCGGGGCGCGCAGACGGCCCTTTTGTCCTTCGATCGTCATGGCCTGGGCGCCATGTCCTGCAATCCGGCGATCGGCGGATTGGGGAAGGGCCATATCGTGCGCGAGGTCGACGCCTTTGACGGGCTGATCGGTCGCGCGGCGGATCAGGGCGCGATCCACTATCGGATGCTCAACCGGAGCAAGGGGACGGCCGTGCAGGGCCCCCGCGTCCAGGCCGACCGGCGGCGCTATGCCGGGGCGATCCAGGCGATGCTGGCGGCGCAACCCGGCCTGACGGTCGTCGAGGGCGAGGCCGAGGCGCTGGTGCTGGACGGTGGCCGGGTGGCCGGCGTGCAGCTGGCCGACGGGTCGGTGCTGGCGTGTCGCGCGGTGGTGCTGGCGACCGGGACCTTCCTGGGCGGACGGCTGTTCCGGGGTGAGGAGCGGCATCTGGGCGGGCGGATCGGCGAGCGCGCCGCGACCCGCATGGCCGAGCAGCTGCGTGGCCTGGGCCTGCCGATGGCGCGGATGAAGACCGGCACGCCGCCGCGTCTGGATGGGCGCACCATCGATTGGGCCAGGCTGGACGAGCAGCCGTCCGACACCGATCCCTGGACCATGTCGCCGATGACGGCGGCACGACCGCTGCCGCAGATCGCCTGTGCGATCACCCGGACGACCGAAGAGACCCATGCGATCATCGCGGCGGCCTTTCACCGCTCGCCGCTGTTCACCGGCGCGATCGAGGCCAATGGCCCGCGCTATTGCCCGTCGATCGAGGACAAGATCAAGCGCTTCGCCGACCGCGACAGCCATCAGATCTTTCTGGAGCCGGAGGGGCTGGACGATCCGATCGTCTATCCCAACGGCCTGTCGACCTCGCTGCCGACCGATGTGCAGGCGGCGATGATCGCCTCCATGCCGGGGCTGGAGCGCGCGGTCATCACGCTGCCCGGCTATGCGGTGGAATATGACCATATCGACCCGCGCGCGCTCGATGCGCGGCTGGCATTGGGCGCGCTTCCCGGCGTGTTCTGTGCGGGACAGATCAACGGCACGACGGGGTATGAGGAAGCGGCGGGGCAGGGGCTGATCGCCGGGCTCAATGCGGCGGCGCTGGCCTGTGCGCTGGACCCCGTGATCCTCGACCGCGCCTCCAGCTATCTGGGCGTGATGATCGACGATCTGGTGTTGCAGGGCGTGACCGAACCCTATCGCATGCTGACCGCGCGCGCCGAATATCGGCTGTCGCTGCGGGCCGACAATGCCGAGACGCGGTTGGGGGATATCGCCGAGGCGGCGGGATGCCTGTCGCCCGAGCGGCTGGCGCATCGGCGGCGGCGGCAGGCGCAGCGGGCGACCCTGCGCGACCGTTTGGCGGTCATCCGCACCGCCTCCGATTTGGCGCGCAGCGGAGCGGCGATCGCGCAGGACGGCGCCCGCCGGTCCGCCTATGAGTGGCTGCGCTTCGACGGCGTCACGCTGGCGCATGTCGCGCCCGAGGCGGCCGAGGGGTGTGACCCGGCCGTCGTGGCCGAGACGCTCGAGGATGCGCGCTATGCGCCTTATGTCGAGCGTCAGGCCGAGGAGGTCGCGCGGTTGCGCGCCGACGAGCAGATCCTGTTGCCCGCCACGATCGACTATGCCGCCATTCCCGGTTTGTCGCAGGAGATGATCGACCGGCTGGGTCTGGCGCGTCCCGCGACGCTGGCGGCCGCATCGCGCATTCGCGGCATCACCCCCGCCGCCTTGTCGGCGGTTCTTCTCCACGCACGAAAGATGGCGGCATGACCGAAGACCAGGCCCGCGACTGGGTCGTCGCGCGTTTCGGGGCGGAAGCCGCCGACCGGATCGACCATTTCCTCAATCTGGTGGTCGTGGAAAACGACCAGCAGAATCTCATCGCGCCTTCGACCATCTCGACCATCTGGTCGCGGCACGCGCTCGACTCGGTACAGCTGATCCCGCTGGCGGATCGGCCCGATGGGCAATGGGTCGATATCGGCACGGGGGGTGGCTTTCCCGGCATGGTCGTGGCGCTGGCCTGGCCGGGCAAGGTCGCGCTGGTCGAGCCCCGCAAGCGCCGCGCCGATTTCCTGCGCGACTGTGCCGAGACGCTGGGGATTGCCGACCGGGTCAGCGTCCATGCCTCCAAGATCGAGGCGGTTGAGATCAAGGCGGATATTATTTCTGCTCGCGCCGTGGCGACAGTCGAAAATCTTTTGCGCGCAGCCGCCCATTGCGGCAAACAGGATACGCGGTGGCTGCTCCCGCGCGGCCGCCTGGACGAGCGCGAAATCAAGACCCTCAAGCGGCACTGGCGCTTCGTGTTTCACGTGGAACATAGCATCACCTCGGCGGACTCGTCGATCGTGATCCTCGACCGAGTAGGGGCCCGATGATCTGCGTTGCCATCGCGAACCAGAAGGGTGGGGTGGGCAAGACCACCAGCGCCATCAATTTAGCGACCGCGCTGGCCGCGACCGGGCTGCATGTCCTGCTGATCGACCTCGATCCGCAAGGCAATGCCTCGACGGGGCTGGGTATTCCCAACAGCCAGCGCATGTTCTCCAGCTATCACGTCCTGCTGGGGGAAGCGCGGATCGACGATGCGGTCGTCCATACCCAGGTGCCGCGTCTCGACGTCGTGCCTGCGACGGTCGACCTGTCGGGGGCCGAGCTGGAGCTGGTCGATTATGAGAATCGCACCCATCGGCTCGACCATGCGATGCGCCGCTCGCAGGGCAATTGGGACATCGTGCTGGTCGACTGCCCGCCCTCGCTGGGGCTGCTGACGATCAATGCGATGGTGGCGTCCGATTCGCTGTTCGTGCCGCTGCAATGTGAGTTCTTCGCGCTGGAGGGGCTGTCGCAGCTTTTGACCACGGTCGAGCGGATACGCGCGCGGTTCAATCCGGGGCTGGCGATCCTGGGCGTGGCTTTGACGATGTTCGACCGGCGCAACCGGCTGACCGATCAGGTGTCGGCGGATGTGCGCGCGGTTTTGGGAGGTGTGGTGTTCGATACGGTGATTCCGCGCAACGTCCGGCTGTCGGAGGCGCCCAGCCATGGACTTCCTGCGTTGATCTATGACCATCGCTGCGTCGGCAGCCAGGCCTATATCGCGCTGGCCCGCGAACTGATCGCGCGCCTGCCGCTGACCACCCAGCCGGGAGCGGCCGCGGCATGAGCACGGAAACGGCCAAGCGCCCGCGTCCCGGCCTCGGGCGCGGACTGGGGGCATTGCTCGGTGACATTGCGCGCGAGACGCCGATCCAGCCGGGCGACCAGCAGATCCCCGGTGGCGTGCGGATGCTGCCCGTGGGGGCCTTGTCGCCGCACCCCGACCAGCCGCGTCGCCATTTCGAGGAAGCCGCGCTCGACGAACTCGCCGCCTCGATCGCGGCGCGCGGGCTGATCCAGCCGATCGTCGTGCGCCCCCATGGCAAGGATTATCAGATAGTCGCGGGCGAGCGCCGCTGGCGCGCGGCGCAGCGTGCCCGGCTGCACGAGGTGCCGGTCGTCGTCCGCGACTTTGACGACGCCCAGACGCTCGAAATCGCGCTGATCGAGAATATCCAGCGCCAGGACCTCAACGCGATCGAAGAGGCGCAGGCCTATCAGCGGCTGGCAGGCGAGTTCGGCCATACCCAGGAGGCGCTGGCCAAGATCGTCCACAAGTCGCGCAGCCATGTCGCGAACCTGCTGCGGCTGCTCGAACTGCCCGAATCGGTGCAGAAGCAGGTCGTCACCGGCGCCCTGTCGATGGGCCATGCCCGTGCGCTGCTGGGGGCGGAGGATGTCGAGGCGCTGGCCGATCAGGTGATCGGACGCGCGCTGAGCGTGCGCGAGACCGAAAAGCTGACCCGCGAGGCCAAGGGCGGTGGGCGCAAGGCGTCGGCGGAGTCGGACAAATCGGGTCCGCGCGGCAACGGGATGGACGCGGCCGACGCGGATATCGCGGCACTGGAGGGGCAACTCGCCGATCTGCTGGGCCTGTCGGTGCGGATCGCGCATGGCGAGAAGGGCGGCACGCTGACCCTCAGCTATTCGACGCTCGATCAGCTCGACATGGTATGCCAGCGGCTGACCGGTGAGGGTATTTGAAAGGGGGACGCTGGTCTGTTCCGCAGACAGGCGCAACTCGCTTTTGAATTCTGAATGGGGTGGGCCCCGCTTCGCTCAGCCTGAACGGGTGTTGGTAAAGAACTCCAAGCCCCGTTCAGGCTGAGCGAAGTCGAAGCCCAAGGGCGATCACCCCCGCCGGGCAATGCCCTGTGCGATGATCGTCGCCTCGGCCTCCGCCAGCACGGCACCGGCATTGCCCGGCGCCATCACCGCCCGCTCCGCCGCGCGAATCCGAGCCAGGGCGCGCGCCAGCATCGCCGGGGTCCAGCGGCGCAGCGCCTTGGCAGTGCGCGCCTCGTCGCGGAAGAAGACGCGGTGGCGCTTCATCACCGCATCGACCGGCTCGCCCTTGTCGATATCGGCGCGCATTTCGGCCAGCGCGACCAGGCGGCGGGCCAGCGCGCGCAGCCAGGGGATGGGGGAGGCGCCGCCTTCGTCCAGCAAGGCCAGTTCGCCACCCAGATCGGCGACGCGGCCCTCGACCACCGCTTCGACCGCATCGCCCATCTCGACCTCGCCCAGATCGGCGCCGATGGCGTCCAGCGCGCCATGGTCGATCTCGCGCGGGCGATCGGGGGCGGCGTCGACATAGAGGACGAGTTTCTCCAACTCGCGGGTCATGACCGAGCGATCGGCCGCAGCGGCATCGACAAGCCGCGCCGCCACGCCCGCCGCCAGCCGTAGCCCCATTTCGCCTGCCATCGTCGCCGCCAGCCGCTCGGCATCCGCCGCCGTGGGGGCGTAACAGCCAAAGGCCATGGCGCGGGGCGATTCCAGCGCCAGCTTGACGATCTTGGCGGTCGTCTTGACCGATGGGGCGATGGCGACGACCGGATTGCCCGCCGATTCCGCTTCGAGCAGCGCGGTGAACGCCGCCAGCCCTTCCTCGCCGACACTGGCGATGCGGATATGCCGGGGCCCGCCAAACAGCGACAGCGCGGCGGCTTCGTCGGTCAGGCGGGCGGGATCGCTCTTGAGCGTCGCCGAATCGAGATCGATCCGCTCGGCATCGCGCCCCATCGCATTGGCCAGCAACCGCGCCAGTTCGGCGGCCCCCGCCTCGTCCGGCCCGTGCAATAGATAGAGGCGGATGTCGGGCGAGGGGCGGCCCAGCGCCTGGCGGATCTGGTTGGCGCTGGCTTTCAAGAGAGGGGGGCCTTCACAGCAGTCGCGCCGTCACGGCCGCGCGGGGGCCATCGCCTCGCCGGGGCGCGACCGGGCATAGGTGGCCAGCCGCGCGACGATTTCGTCCGCGACGATCACCGACAGCCGCTCCAGCGCGGTATTTTCCGCCGCGATGGTGGCATATTCGGACCGGACCACGTCGATCCCGGCATCGGATCCGGCGGTGGCGTCGACCAGCACCGCATTGCTCGTCTGGTCGACCAACTGATAGCGCGCGCGCAGGATTCGCCGCTCGCGCACCACCGAGTCGTCGCGCCGCACGCCAAGCCCGCGAATCTGGTCGTCCAGCTTCACGTCCAGGCGATAGCGCGCATTCCCGGTCTTGCCGCCCAGCCGGTCGTTGAGCGCATTGGCCATCAGCCAGCCAGCTTTCCCCTGAATCGGTGCGACCTCGATCTGCGACAAGGCGGTCGCGACCGAGCCCGAGCCGCCCCCCGCATAAAGCGGATGCAGCCCGCAGCCCGACAGGCCCAGCGTCAGCGCCAGACCGGCGGCGATTTGACAGAAGAGGGGCAGGGGAAGGGGGCGGGTCATGCGACGATATTCACCAGACGGTCGGGCACCACGATCACCTTGCTGGGCGTTGCGCCGTCCAGCGCGCGGACGATCTTGTCCGACGCCAGCGCGGTCGCCTCCAATACGTCCTTGGGCAGCCCCTTGGCGACGGTCAGCGTGTCGCGCAGCTTGCCGTTGACCTGTACCGCGACGGTGACCTCGTCCTCGACCAGCATGCTTTCGTCGACCACCGGCCAGGCGGCGTCGGCGATCAGGCCATCCTGGCCCATACCGGCCCAGGCTTCCTCGGCCAGATGCGGCACCATCGGCGCGACCAGCAGCATGGTGGTGCGGATCGCCTCGTTACGGGCGGCCGACGGCTTGGCCTTTTCGATCGCGTTGACCAGCTCGTACAGCTTGGCGACCGCCTTGTTGAAGGCCAGCGCCTCGATATCCGCCGCGACGCCCGCAATGGTCTGGTGCAACTTCCGGGACAGCGCCTTGTCCTCGCCCTCGGCGGCCTCCGAGCCGTCGAACAGGCGCCACAAGCGCTGGACGAAGCGCCACGACCCCTCGATGCCCGATTCGGACCAGGGCAGATCGCGCTCGGGCGGGCTGTCGGACAGCATGAACCAGCGCACCGCGTCCGCACCGTACTGATCCACAATGGGTTCGGGATCGACGGTGTTCTTCTTGGACTTGGACATCTTCTCGACGCGGCCGACGGTGATCGGCTGTCCGGTCGCGATCTCGATGCCGTCGCGGATCTCGCCCGGCGCCAGCCAGCGGCCGTCCGACGACTTGTAGCTTTCGTGCGTGACCATGCCCTGCGTGAACAGGCCCGCAAAGGGCTCCGCCACGTCGATCAGGCCGATATGCTTCAACGCACGCGTCCAGAAGCGGGCATAGAGCAGATGCAGGATCGCATGCTCGACGCCGCCGATATATTGCCCGACCGGCAGCCATTTCCTGACGACCTCGGGATCGAACGGGCGATCCTTGGGCTGGCTGGCGAAGCGGATGAAATACCAGGACGAATCGACGAAGGTGTCGAGCGTGTCGGTCTCGCGCCGGGCCGGCTTGCCGCAATTGGGGCAGTCGACATGCTTCCAGGTCGGATGCCGGTCGAGCGGATTGCCGGGGACGTCGAAGGTGACGTCCTCGGGCAGCGTCACCGGCAGCTGGTCCTTGGGAACCGGCACCGCGCCGCAATCCTCGCAATGGATGATCGGGATCGGCGTGCCCCAGTAACGCTGGCGGCTGACGCCCCAGTCGCGCAGGCGGTACACGGTCTGGCCCTGGCCCCAGCCTTCGCTCTCGGCGCGCGCGATGACGGCGGCCTTCGCGGCCTCCACGTCCATGCCGTCGAGCGGACCCGAATTCACCAGCTGGCCGGTGCCGGTATAGGCCGTGTCGCCCTCAAACACCGGGGCGGTCGTGTCGCCATCGGCGACGACGCGGGTGACGGACAGGCCGTATTTGCGCGCGAAGTCCAGGTCGCGCTGGTCATGCGCGGGCACGCCCATCACCGCACCCGTGCCGTAATCCATCAGCACGAAATTGGCGATATAGACGGGCAGGGTGATGCTGGCGTCCATCGGATGCTGCATCCGATAGCCGGTGTCGAAGCCCAGCTTTTCCTGGGTTTCCAGCTCGGCCGCGGTCGTGCCGCCCGCCTTGCAACGTTCGATGAACGCGGCCGCCTCGGCATTCGTCTCGGCCAGCTGCCGCGCGATCGGGTGATCCGCCGCGATCGCGACAAAGCTCGCCCCGAAGATCGTGTCGGGGCGGGTCGAATAGACCTCGATCGGCGTCGCGAAGGGGGCGACCGGCGCAAAGCGGAACTGGAGACCCTGGCTGCGGCCGATCCAGTTCTCCTGCATCAGCTTCACCTTGTCGGGCCAATGCTCGAGGGTGGTGAGGCCCTCCAGCAGCTCGTCGGCGAAGTCGGTGATCTTGAGGAACCACTGGTTCAGCTTGCGCTTCTCGACCAGCGCGCCCGAACGCCAGCCGCGTCCGTCGATCACCTGCTCATTGGCGAGCACGGTCATGTCGACCGGGTCCCAGTTGACCGCCGATTCCTTGCGATAGACCAGGCCACCCGCATACAGGTCGAGGAACAGCGCCTGCTCATGCCCGTAATAATCGGGCTCGCAGGTCGCGATCTCGCGCGTCCAGTCAAGCGCGAAGCCCAGCCGCTTCAGCTGCGCCTTCATCGTCGCGATATTGTCGCGGGTCCAGCCGCCCGGATGGACGCCCTTTTCCATCGCGGCATTCTCGGCGGGCATGCCGAACGCGTCCCAGCCCATCGGGTGGAGCACCTCATGCCCGATCATCCGCCGATAGCGCGCCAGCACGTCGCCCATCGTATAGTTGCGGACATGCCCCATATGGATGCGCCCCGAAGGATAGGGAAACATCTCAAGGACATAGCTGCGCGGCTTGGGGCTGTGATCGTCGGCGGCGAAGGTGCGCCGCTCCTCCCAGATCCGCTGCCAGGTCGAATCCGATTTCAGGGCGTTGAAACGCGAGGCCATTCTTCTCGTCTTTTATCAGTTCGTGATCGACGCACGGCGCAGGTCGCGCGCCTTGGTCAGGATGATGTCTTCCAGCTTCTGGATGGTCGCGGCCTGGACGGGCGCCTCGACCCACTGGCCGCCACGGTTCACCTCGCGCAGCGCGGTGACGCGCAGGGCGTCGGCGCGCAGGTCCTGGTCGAGGATGGTGACGGTGACCTTCATCCGCTCGGACGGGACCTGCGGGTTGATATACCAGTCGGTGACGATCACGCCGCCGTTCGAGTCGGTTTCGGCCAGCGGCATGAAGCTGAGCGTGTCGAGGCTGGCGCGCCACAGATAGGAATTGACGCCGATCGTCGTGACCTTCGACGCGGCCAGATCGGCCTGGGGGCGATCCTTCTTGCCGGCACAGGCGCCGAGCGACAGGGCGGCGATAACCGCGAACGCGGTGGCGGAACGGCGAAGCATCGGCATTGTCCTGACTGGGAATAAGGGTTGGCTATAGCCTCTACAGGGGCCCCGCCACCCCGGCAAGCGCCCGGACGATGGGCGGCGTTTCCCCGATTCTGTGGATCGTGCGCAACAGTCGGACAAGATTCGCCCATGGGCGCGTAACAATGGGATCGCTCACCTGCCTTTTCATGTTAGGACGATCCCTACAAAGGGGTTTCCATAAAGGGGTGGACCGTGTCGTTCGGGCGTGTGGTGATCGGAATTGCTATCGGGGCGCTCGCCGCCACGACGGCTCTGGTCGCGCCCGCCATCGGCGCGGTGGAGCAGGGGGGCAAGCCCATCAAGCGCAGCCTGTCGCTGCGCGCCAGCGGCGGCTTCACCCCGGCGGCGGCCGATCCCCGGCTGGCGGCGCTGTTCGCCAAGAGCGGGCTCGACGCGGGCGATCTGCGCTTCACCCCGGCGGAAAGCCAGCGCGGCGTCAGCCGTGCGGTGACCGTCGCGGTGCGTGCGCGGACCAGCCGCACCAATGACGAGCGGATCGCGGCCAACACCGCGCCGACGGTCGGCCTGGCGCCGATCTCCTACAATCTGGGCGTTGCGGTCGGCTGGAAGCGGCTGGCGGTGTCGGGTGACGTGACTCGCGTCGATCTGGCGGGCATGCCGGGCAGCCGCGAAAGTGCCGATGTCGCGGTCAGCTATACCGCGAATCGCTTCACCGGCCGGGTGAAGGCGTCGACCGATCGCCCGATCGACGCGACGGCCAAGCTGGTCGACATGCCGTCCAGCTATTCGCTTGATATGGGCGGGTCCTATTCGCTGACGCGTAATCTCGATGTGACCGCGGGTGTTCGCTATCGCTCGGACCGTGAGCGTCTGGCGCGACTCGACGATGATCGTCGCAACAGCCAGGCGGTGTATCTGGGTACGGCCTTCCGCTTCTAAGCGCGAACCGCTTGGTAGCGAGCGGTTCCGAGGCGTCTCTCTGGGCCTGACCGGCTCGCGCGCTCGCGAAGCGAGCGCCCACCCCTCACCCAGCTCCGACTAGGCCTTTGCTTTCGCAAAGACCAAGTCTGCGCAACCCTCTCCCCTCTGCGAAGGGCGAGGGAAGGACAGGCAGCGCTGAATGGTCATCGGCCCCAGTTCGTCATCCCAGCGAAGGCTGGGATCTTCGGATTGGCTGGCCCATCGACGCTTCGGACGACGTGTTATTACTATGCCCAACAAGCAGGAATGAGAGGGATGCCCTACTCTCTGCGTCCTTCGCGCCTCTGCGCGAACCAAATTTGAAAGCCACAATGGATCATCGCCAAAGATCCCAGCCTTCGCTGGGATGACGGATCAAATGGCGAGGCGGCTCGCTGCGTTAAACCGCCACCCAGGCGTCGATCGCGGCCCAGCCCTCGAATCGCCCGCGCAACCGGCGGAAGCGTTTCGCGGTCATCCCGCCCAGCGCGATTCGGGGAAGGTCCAGCCCCCGCCCGATCCGCGCGGCGCGTGGCAGACCCAGACTCGGCGCGCCGGGATGCGAGCGGGTGGGGAATAGCGGCGATACGAACAACAGGTCGGCCCCGGCCTTCCATCCCGCGACCGCCTCCGCCCGGTCATGCGCGGACCAGCTCCGCAGACCCTTACCCCGGCCGCGCTTGTGCACGCCGTCGCCGGGCAGGCCACCGCCCGCCACCAGCAGGAGCAGCCCCCGCGCGCGCGCGATTCGGAACACCCGCCGATGAATCGCCCGTCGCGCGGCCGGGGGCGTGGCATGGTGGCGAAAGACCACCCCTGATCCCGGCGGCACTCGCCGTAAGGCGGACCACAGCCCGTCCCCCAATCGCTCGTCGGTCATCAGCCATGTCTCGGGGTATCGGTCGGCCATTGCGGGCACTATAGCGCGGGGCATGACCGACGACAGCGTTTCCCGCCTCTCCACCGTCTCCACCCAGCTCCAGCGTGCCGCGAAGCTGGGCGATCACCCCAGCCCGACGCTGATCGCGGTGTCCAAGACGCATGATGCCGACACGATCCGCCCGCTGCTGGATGCCGGGCACCGTGTCTTCGGCGAGAATCGCGTGCAGGAGGCGGCGGCCAAATGGCCCGCGCTGCGCGACGATTATGCGGGCGTCGAACTCCATCTGATCGGCCAGCTCCAGTCCAACAAGGCCGGTGACGCGGTCGCGCTGTTCGATGCGATCCACACCGTCGACCGCCCCTCGCTGATCGCCGCGCTGGCCGAGGCGATGGAGAAGAGCGGGCGGCGGCCCGATTGTTTCCTTCAGGTCAATATCGGCGAGGAGGAGCAGAAGGGCGGCTGCGCCATCGCGGAGGCCCCCGCCATGCTGGAGACGGCGCGCGCCGCCGGGCTGCCGATCGTCGGGTTGATGGCGATCCCGCCGCACGGGCTGGACGCCGCGCCCTATTTCGCGCTGCTCGCCAAGATGGCGCGCGAGCTGGGGCTGGCGAAGCTCAGCATGGGCATGTCCGAGGATTATGAGGTCGCCGCGATGCTGGGCGCCACCCATGTCCGGGTCGGCAGCGCGCTGTTCGGAGCACGCGGATGAGCCGCTTCGCCGCGCTGCTGTTCGATTTCGACGGCGTCCTGATCGACAGCGAATATGAGGGCAATCGCCACCTCGCCCAATGGCTGACCGCCAATGGCCACCCGCATACGCCCGAAGAGGCGATGCACCATTATATGGGGCTGGCGGGGAAGGACTTCGTCGCGACCATCGAGGCGCGGATCGGCCACACGCTGCCCGAGGCCTTTTACGAGGCGCGCCGGGTCGAGGATGTCCGTGCGATGGAAGAGGGCGTCGCGGCGATCGCGGGGGCGGTCGATTTCGTCCGCTCGCTGCCCGCCGATTTCCCACGCGCGGTGGTGTCATCCAGCCCGACCGTCTGGCTCGACCGGCACTTGCGCCATCTGGGCCTGCGCGAGGCGTTCGGCGACCATGTCTATAGCGGGCGCGAGCATGTGACGCGCGGCAAGCCCGCGCCCGACCTGTATCTCTTTGCCGCCGACCGGCTGGGCGTGCGAATCGAGGATTGCGCGATCCTGGAGGACTCCCCCGTCGGCGCGACCGGAGCGGTGGCCAGCGGCGGCCATGTCATCGGCATGTGCATGGGGACGCATTGCGGCATCGGCCACGACCAGCGGCTGCGCGAGATCGGCGTCGCGGCGATCGCGCAGGATTATGCCGATGTGCGGCGCGAACTGGGGTTGTGAACCGGCCGTCCCGTTTTCCTGCCCTCCGTTCGCACTGAGCGAAGTCGAAGTGCACGCCCTGCACCGTGCCATAAGGTCGGCCCATGGCCTTCGACTTCGCTCAGGCTGAACGGAGGCTGGTGACATCAGCCCGGCAAAAGCTGGGATTTTCCGCGCCCCGCACCCACCTTGCTCGAAAGGCCCCAGCCTGCGCCGGGGCGACCCCTATCAAAGCTGGTGCCCGGTCCGGTCGCGCTTGGTCGCCAGATAGCGTTCGTTGTGCGGATTGGGCGGCAGGCTGTGCGCGACGCGCTCGACCACGCGCACCCCCGCCGCTTCCAGCCCCGCGACCTTGGCCGGGTTGTTGGTCAGCAGCCGCACCCGGTCCTGCCCCATCAGGGTCAGCATCCGCGCCGCCACCCCGAAATCGCGCGCGTCGATCGCGAAGCCCAGCCGGGTATTGGCGTCGACCGTGTCGAAACCCTGATCCTGAAGCTGATAGGCGCGCAGCTTGTTGACCAGGCCGATCCCGCGCCCTTCCTGCCGCAGATAGAGCAGGATGCCCCAGCCTGCCTCGGCAATGGCCTGGATCGCGGCATGGAGCTGCGGCCCGCAATCGCATTTCAGGCTGCCCAGCACGTCGCCGGTCAGGCATTCGCTGTGCAGGCGCACCAAAGGCGGTTGTCCATTGGGCTGGCCGATCTGCAGGGCGACATGCTCGCCCGCCGCATGGGGCGAGCGGAAGGCGACGATCTCTGCATTTTCAGCGCCCGCGACGGGCAGCCGTGCGCGGGTGGCGATGGCCAGCGCCTCGGCATTCTCGTGCGCGGCGATATCGGCGAGCGACAGCTCGGCCTCGACGCCGGTCCCACCGACGAAGAAGGCGGGCAGCATCCCTGCGATGCGCGCGAATCGCACCGCCGCCGCCGCGACCGCCGGATCGGGCAGGGGGAGCGCGCGATAGGGGCCCTTGAGCGGCGTCGCGAGGTCGAACTGCGGATCGGCGAGCGCGGTGGCGGCGGCGAAGTCGATCCACGGCGCGCGCTCGACCAGCACGGCGGCGTCGGGATCGGCGGCGTCGAGCTGGTTGGTCAGCTTCAGCGTCGCGGCCCGCCCCGCCGAGATCAGCACCGGCGCGCGGGCCCCCGGATCGAAGGCGGCCAGCCGCAACGGATCGGCCGTCTCGACCGCGAGCAGCGGCTGGCCCGCGATCGCGATCGGCCAGCCCCGGCGCAGCGCGTCGATCGCGCGCGCCGCGGCCTTGGCATCAGCGCTCAAAAATCGAATTCCGTCATGATCGGGATATGGTCAGAGGGTTTCAGCCAGCTGCGGCACCCCTCGAACACCTGATGCGACACCGCCTTCTCGGCCACGTCGCGCGTCGCCCACATATGGTCCAGCCGCCGCCCGCGATCCGACGCCGCCCAGTCCTTCGCGCGGTAGCTCCACCAAGTATAGAGCCGCTCCGGCGCGGGGATGAAGTGGCGGCCCAGATCGACCCAGTCGTTCGATGCCTGCAGTTTCGCCAGCGTCTCCACCTCGATGGGGGTGTGGCTGACCACGTCGAGCAGCTGCTTGTGGCTCCACACGTCCGATTCGAGCGGCGCGATGTTGAAGTCGCCGGTCAGGATGGTGGGGCAGTCGAGCTTGCCCGACCAGTCGATCATGCGGCCGAGGAAATCGAGCTTCTGGCCGAATTTCGGATTCACCTCGCGGTCGGGCACGTCGCCGCCCGCCGGGATATAGACATTCTCCAGCCGCACGCCGTTCGGCAGGCGGATGCCGACGTGCCGCGCCTCGGCATTGGCCTGCCAGTCGAGGCGGTCGTCCTCGGTGATGGGGACGCGGCTGGCGATCGCGACGCCGTGGTGCATCCGCTGGCCATGGATGATGATATGCTCATAGCCGAGCGAGCGGAACAGATCGAAGGGGAAGTCGTCGTCGACGACCTTCGTCTCCTGAAGACACAGCACATCGGGCGCGGCTTCCGTCAGGAATTGCTCGACGATGGCGGCGCGGAAGCGCACCGAATTGATGTTCCAGGAAGCGATTTTCACGCGAAGCGATGTAGCGGGGGCAGGGGGGGGAGACAAGATTACCCGATCCCCCATTCCTCCCCTGCAAGGGGGACTGTTTACATTGGCCGCATTGTGGATTCTTGTCCGTTCCTGTGATTTGAGACGGGGGGATGGAATGCGTTGCCCAAGGTGTGATGGGACT
>NZ_JBEPKL010000011.1:0-109768 GCF_040544655.1 Sphingomonas sp. 1185 | reverse complement strand
CTGAGGCGCAGGCGTCGGCAAATATCCGATTTCCAGCGATTTCGTCCGTGAACGCTCCCGCCGAACCGCCTCGCATCGCGTTTTCGGACGGTCTGGATCGAGAAACGGGAAAACCTCGCTACTGCATGATTAGGCCGCCATCGACGGCGTATTGGCTACCTGTGACATAGGAGGCATCCTCCGACAGGAGGAACAGCGCGACGGCTGCGGCTTCGTCCGGTGTGCCGGGGCGGCCGAGCGGGACCTGTCCGACTACAAAGTCCTCGAAACCACGCTTTGCGTCGTCCGGCAGGACATGCCGAAAATTAGTGTCGATCGGTCCCGGCACGACGACGTTCACGCGGATGCCTCGCGGTGCCAGCGCCGTTGCCCAAGATCGCGCCATCGCAACCAGCGCTCCCTTGGTGGCGGCGTACAAACCCGTCGCAGCAGCCCCCTCATAGGTGGACGACGATGACGTGATGACAACCGACGCCCCACTTTTCATGTGGTCAGACAATGCGGCAAGTTGCAGCATCGGTCCGCGCACGTTCGCGGCCATCATGCGATCGAAGGCGTCGGTGTCGACCTCTTCAGGCGCACCAAGCGCGGCATAGCCAGCGTTGAGCCATAGTCCGTCCAGCCCACCTGCATCGTTCGCCGCCTCGACCAGCATGCCGACGCTTGACGGATCAGCGGCATTATTAGCGAGGACCTGTGCGCGATCGCCGAGAGCGTCCCGTGAACTGTCGAAACGATCCGGATTGAGCCCCGTGACGATGACGCTGCCACCTTCCAGAACGATGCGCTTCGCACCGGCCAGCCCCATGCCGCTCGTTCCGCCCGTGATATGAACGCGCTTGTTGTCGAACCTTGCCATTGAGCCATGTTAGCAGAAGACGCCGCTCGCTGGATATAATCTCCCCAAAGGAACGGCGAACCAGACGGCCGGGCCATTCCCAATCGGGAACGGCCAGCGAGGCGATCGTGACGTTCCCGTTGGGATAATGTTTTGAGAAACAAGCCGCTCTATGAAAGTCGAAAATTGGGCGAGCGAGCGATGTATCATCAGGGGCGGTTCCGATTGAGGGCGAACCATGCCGTTTCGCGTGACTCTATATCCACCCGGTACATAAAAGGAGCATAAATCTCCGCCAAAATAGCGGATGGGCGCTCTTTGGCCCGGGGCTTCGGGTGGATCGCGTGCGGGATCGGACAGTCTCAAGGGGGGTGCTCAGCCGACGCGCGACGGCGCGCTGTCTGCTGGCGCATTTCGCCAAGAGCCACCTCTGGCATGCCAGCACGCTGCTGTTCGGCTTTTTCCTGACCGAGATCTGCGCATTGGATACGCGGGCGATGGGCGCGATCATGGCGGGGTCGCTGATGCTGAACGGTCTGATCGACGCCGCGCTCGGAGCCTATTGGAGCCGGACGGTGACGACGGTGGGGGCCGCGACCCGGCGGCAGGCACGGGCGGCGCCGGTCGCCTGCCTGTTCTTCCTGTCATTCTGCGCCACCCCGCTGCTGGCACCCGAACAACGGCTGGGATGGGCAATGGCGATGCTGCTGGCGTTCCGGGCCTGCTATCCCTTTATCGACGTTCCGCAGAACGCGATGGTCGCCTGGCTTGTGCCGGGACCGGATGCGCGCTGCGTGCTGCTGGCCAAGCGCAACGTCGCGTCCGGGCTGGCCGGTTTGAGCGTCGCGACGGTCGCTGCGCCGCTCTTGATCCACGGGTACGGGGTTGCGGCATGGCTGTCATGGGCCGCATGCCTCACGCTCTTCGTGTGCGGCACGGCATGGTCGCTTGGCGCCCAGCCGGAGGACGATCATCGCGCGCCTCCGGACCCCGTTCTCGAACGCGACGCGCGCATCGCCATGCCGGCCCTTCTGGCGATATTGGCGCTGATGATGATCCTCGGCACGAGCTTTCGTGCCCTCGAACCCTATTATGCCGCTTATTCCGGGACGGGTGGTGGTCTGCTCACAGGGGGAGCGGTCGGGGGTATTTTCAGTCCGCCGATCTGGGCCCTTTGCCACCGGCGCCTGGGGACGGTGAGCGTCCTGGCGGGCGGGGCCGTGCTGCTCCTGTCTGCCGCGGTCGCGTTGCTGGTCGCGCCACCCATGATCGCCGGGGCAATAGCGGGGCTCGGCTTCGGTGCGGGGATGAGCGGGTTGTGGCTGATCCTCTGGTCGGCGATGATGACCCGTGCCGCCACGGGGAAGGCCACGGGCCATGCCGGCCTCTTCACCTGTGTATCGAAGCTGGGCCAGGCACTGGCGATGCTGCTGCTCGGGGAAACCCTCTCGGGCTCCTCCTACCGCGTGACGATGGCCGATCCGTGGTCGCCGCCCTTGCTGCTGATGGCGGGGGCGGTGGCCATCGTTGCGTTGCTGTGCGTGGCGGCGATTCCCGTCTTTCGGGTCAGTCGAACAGCGTGCGATGAAACACCAGTGCCGCGGCACCGAGGGGGCCGGATAGCTCCGGCTCCAGATGCGCCACCATCGTCGCGGTGGCCGGTGCCCGTCGCCCGCGCCGGATCGGCCAGTGGTTTTCCGGCCAGTCGATCGCATCGA
This sequence comes from Sphingomonas sp. 1185, assembly GCF_040544655.1. Lineage (NCBI taxonomy): Bacteria > Pseudomonadati > Pseudomonadota > Alphaproteobacteria > Sphingomonadales > Sphingomonadaceae > Sphingomonas > Sphingomonas sp. 1185. The sequence continues at coordinate 107,212 of NZ_JBEPKL010000011.1, read as the reverse complement.
CGATCCGCCGGGCGAGCGCGCGCGGCAGGCGGCCGCCCAGGATCAGCGCTTCGCAATCCAACGTGAAGCGCAGCGCGCCGAACAGATAGGAGAAGGACGGCTGATGCTCGGCCAGCCAGGCCTCGACGCCAGGCCAGTCGGGATCGAAACGGGCGATCATGTCGGACATGCCGTCACAATGGACGCCATGGTCGGCCAGGCAGTCGCGCAGCGTGGCGAGATTGGGGGTCACGCGGCCGCTGGACAGGAACAGCCCGCCGATCTCGCCCGCATTGCCGTGCCGGCCGCGCATCAACGCGCCGTCCACCACGATGCCCGCGCCGAACCCGGCGGCGACATTGATGTAGCAGAAGCTTTCGAACCGCGCGCCCGTGCCCAACAGGCGTTCGCCAAGGGCTGCGGCATTGGCGATATTCTCGACCAGGACCGGCATCGCCACGTCGCGGGCGATCGCCTCGCCCAGGTCGACGAGCGCCCAATCCTCCAACTCGAAGCCCGGATTGACCGTACCCGGATCGACGAAATAGCCCGCCACCGCGACGCCCAGCCCCTGCAGGCGCCGTCGGTCCAGGCCCGAGGCCGCGAAGAAATCGTCGCCGAAGCGCAGCACCGCCGCGATGATGGCGGATCGCGACATGTCGGGGCAGGTCACCTCACGCCGAGCCCGCACCGTTCCCGCCATGTCGATCAGGACGACGTCCGCCCGGTCGGTCATCACCGACAGGCCTAGGCTGAACGCGGCATCCGGTTCGATATGGATCGCGGTGCTGGGCTGGCCGCGCCCCGCGATGACGGACTCGCCCGAGCGAACCAGTCCGGCCGCCTCCAGTTCCTCCGTCGCACGGAAGATCGCGGTTCCCGACAGGCCGCTCTCACGGATCAGCACCGCCCGCGACACTTGCCCATGGCGGCGGATCAAGCTCAGCACACTGCGCGCGCGCGCGGATAATCGGCGGATCGTCATCCCATTCCCCAAGGCGCCGATCTCTAACCGGCTCGGTCGACACTGACCAGCACCCGACTGTCAAAATAATATCATACAGCATGATATATAAAGCCGCCAAAGGGGAAGACGATCATGCGAATCATGATGCAAAAGGCCGGTCTTTGGCTGGCAGGAACGATGTTGGCCGGGGTGTCGCCCGCGCTGGCGCAGGCGACGGATCCGGCGGCTGCCGGGGCGCCCGGCGAAACCGGCGACGAGGTCGTCGTGACGGGTTTCCGCGCGTCGCAGCGCTCGGCCACGAAGGCCAAGAAGAGTGCCGCCGTCATCCTGGACGCCGTGTCGCAGGACGATGTCGGCCGGCTGCCCGACCTCAATATCGTCGAGGCAAGCCGCCGCATCACCGGGGTGTCGGTGGTCGGAGGCGCCGATCCGACCAAGAACCGCGACATCTATCAGCGGGCGACGATCCGCGGGCTCGACCCGCGCTACAATCTGGTCACGATCGACGGCATTCCGCTCGCCTCGCCCGACTGGGTCTATCGCGGCGCGCGCCTCGACATGCTGCCCGCCTCACTCGTGTCGCGGATCGAGGCGATCAAGAGCGTGTCGGCACAATATGATCCCCATGCGCTGGGCGGTCAGATCAATATCGTGTCGAAAAGCGCCTTCGACCAGCAAGGGCGCAGCGTCTTCGTGGTCAACGCCAATGGCGGCTATAACGACACCACCGGCAAGCTGGTGCGCGGCGGGGGCGCGTCGATCCGGACCGATGCCACGGCGTCCCGCGTGTTCGGACCGGGCGATCAGTTCGGGGTGGTCGCATCGGTCGAATATCAGCGGCTGCCCTCTACGGCGCGCGCGGAACTGCCGGGCGACAGTAACGGTGCGGGGTGGAGCTACTTCACCGCGGCGGGGGCGCGAACGGCCTTTCCAGGCCTGTCGAACGGCAATCTCGTGCCCGTGCGCAACCAGGATTATTTCTTCGAGAATATGCGCACGCGCCTGTCGGGCAATCTGAAGCTGGAATGGCGACCCGACGACGCGACGACCGTGTCGCTGTTCGGCGGCTATTATCACGATACCGACACCGAGATGCGCTACGAAGCGCTGACCCAGCCGACCCGCGCGCCGATCGGGACGACGCCGACCAGCGGCCAGTTCGCGCAGGGCGATACGCAGCAGGGGCTGACCTTCCAGCCGGTCAACCGCGACACCTGGCTGGTCGATATGAAGGGGCGGCATGATTTCGGCAGCGGTTGGGTGCTCGATGCGACGATCGCCCGGTCCAAGGCGCTGTACCGGGAACATCGCGAGATGATCAAATACGACATCGCGCCGCGTCCCGGTGCGGCATCCAACGGGTTCGCGAACGCTTTCGGGTATAGCTATACGTTGGTCGACGGGCGCCCGCGCCTGACTTTCAACGATCCCGTCGCGGCGGCTGACCCCAATTCCTACAAGAATCTCTATTATCGCGACATCCACCGCGACCTGGACTCCACGGTCCAATATGCGACCGCCAATCTGGGTTATAACAGCGGCGCCGACGATCGAGGCGCAGGGCTCAATGTCGGTGTCGCGGCGACGCGCACCGATGTCGGCTATGACCAGACCTATCTGGAATATGTCCCCGGCACCCTGGCGGGGCAGGCGGCGGTCGGCACGCTGGCGGGGCTGCTCTATCCCCAACGACCGGCGACCTATGAGACGCCGGGTGTCCCCTACCTGCTGCTGAACCGCGATGCCGCCTGGGCGCGCTTCGCCGCCAACCGCAGCGCCTTCACCGCGACCAACCAGGTCGCGAACAATGTCGCCGACGACTTCAACGATATCGAACGGGTCAAGGCGGCCTATCTGCAGGGCCTGTTCCGCACCGAGCGGTTCGACCTGCGCGCGGGCGTCCGCTACGACCGGACCGACCTGGTCATCGACACCAACCAGCGGGTCAACGCCACAACCTATAGGCCGCAGCGGCGGACGACCGGCTATGGCTTCTGGCTGCCCTCGGCGCTCGCCACCTATGATCTAGGCGATGGGATGCGGCTGCGCGCGGGCGTGTCGAAGACGATCGGCCGCCCCGACTATAGCCAATATGCGGCGCGCACGACGTTCGGCGTCGGGACCGACGGCACGCTGACGATCAACACCGGCAATCCGGGGCTGAAGCCGCGCGAGGCCTGGAATTACGACCTGTCCTACGAATGGTATCTGGGCGGCGCGGGCATGATCTCGCTTGCCGGTTTCGCCAAGGACATCCGCAACGAGATCTTCACCTCGACCCAGGCGGGCAGCCCGACGAGCTTCGCTGGGGTCACCTATCAGACCGTGTTCGTCAGCACGCCGCGCAATGCGGCAAGTGCGCGGGTCAAGGGGATCGAAGCAAGCTATACGCTGGACCGGATCGCGGTGGTGCCCGGTCTGGGGGTGAATGCGAACGTCACGCTGCTCGACGGATCATTCGACCAGCCGGTCAGCGCGGCGGGTGTCGCCACCGGGCTGCCACGGACGCGGCGCACGACCGGCCTGATCCAGCAGCCCGCCTATATCGCCAACATGACCGTCTTCTACGTCACCGGACCGATCGAGTTGCGTGCATCCTATAATCGTATCGGCCGCGCGCTGCAGTCTGCCGATGGCGATACGCCGACCCGCGACCTGTATCAGGAACCGCGTCAGCAGCTCGACATGCAGGCACGCGTCGCGCTGCGTGACGGTGTCGAGCTGGTCGGCCAGGTGCAGAACCTGACCAAGGAGCCGTTCATCGTCCGCCAGGGCGTGCGCCGCGACTATGTGAATTACTATTTCCCGGTCGGGCGCACCTTCTGGCTGGGCCTGTCGTGGAAGCCTAAGTGGTGAGCCGGGCAGCCTTGGCCTGGCTCTGTGGGGCATTGCTGTCCGCTGCCCCGGCATCGGCTGCTACCCCGCAAAGGAAGGGCGATGCGGTGCAGATCGTGCTCAAATTCGTGAAGCATGGATCGCCGGACAGCCCGGTCGCGCGGTTCCAGGCGGAATCCTGTACCGCCTGCGTGCCCGTGACCACGCCGTCGTTCAATGCGGACAATCCGCGCGAGACCGTGGTGGCGCTGCGCGTGCCGAGGCGGCGATCGCTGGAACTGGCGTTCGACGGGCCGCGCCAGACCGTGCGGCGGGTGATCCTGTCGGGCGGCGACGTGCCGTTCCGATCGGGGCCGCACGGTGTCGTGGTGCAATTGCCGCCGGTCGCGGCTGACGCGATCACGGCGGCCGAGGTCGCGACGCATATCGTCGAGCCGGGCATGGTGCTGCGCTTCGAACATGCCGATCCGGCACGCCGCGCCGGTGCCTATGCGACCGGACCGTTTCCCGATCGGCAACGCCGCGCGGCGAATATGCTCGAATTTGCCCAGCGCGAGGTCGTGCGACGTCTTGGCCTTGGCGAGGAGGTCGAGCGCGACGGGTTGGGCCGTATCCAGATCATGGGCTTCGATACCAACGCCCCGCATGGTCATGCCGATGCGCCCCCGCACGTCCATATGCACCTGCGTTGGCCCGGTGATACGGGCACGCAGATCGGCCATTATTATATCGGCCCGGACGGGCTGCTCATCGAGAATATCGTCGGCGTGAAGGGCTTGGACGCACCGCAGCGCCGCTTCGGCCGCGGCGAGACCTTCACCACGATCGCGTCCGACGGACGCGCCCTCTACAGCCACCGGATCACGACGCAAGGATGGCTGGAGATCGCCCGGCCCGGTGGTGCTGCGTGCTTGATAAAGCCCGATGGGGGTGCCGGTTTCGACGCCGGTGTGCGGGTCCTCTGCGGCGACGAACCGGCGACCCGTATCGCCGTGACGGACGATCTTCGCGGCGTCCTGACCGTCCTTACCGGGCCGCTGACCGAAGTGTTCCGCTACGATCCGGATACGGGCGCCTCGCTGTCCCCCTCCATCGTGCCTGCCCCGCCCCCATCGGTCTTCGTCGCCGAGACGGAGCCTGAACCTCGATTTGTACCGCGTACCGATCCACGAACCCCTTACTAAGGAACGATTCATGGGATTTCGCCTGTCCAGCATCATCGGCCTCGCATGGGCCTGTCTGGCGGTTTCAACCGCCCATGCGGCGACATACAATACGGACAAGATCGGCAATCTGCTGAAGAGCGCCCGCACCGACATGACGCTGGTTTGCGCCCATCGGGGCCTGCACGGCACGGCGGTCGGCACGAACTCGCATCAGGACTGGCTGCGCGACGTGCCCGAAAATTCGGTCGCGGCAATCCAGGCCGCGGCAGCGCAGGGTATCGAATGTTCCGAGATCGACTTGCGTTTCGACCGGCACGGCAATGTGGCGGTCCTTCACGACAGCAATCTCGGCCGCACGACCAACGCGTATAGCGCGGTCAGCGGCGCCACCGAATATGATCCCTACACAGGGCGCGGCTATAACCCCAACACCGATCAATTCCCAGGTGAAACCTACAAGCTCGCCCTGCGCAAGCCCAGCCTGTCGGGCTATACGAACAGCCGCTTCACGCGCCTGCATGATATCTTGAGCGCGGTCCGCGACCACAGGATCTCAATGATCCTGCTGTTCGACGTGAAGGATGTCGCCGTCGCCAAGGCGGCTTGGGAGATCGTGAAAGGCTATAAGAATGCCTGGGGCACGCCGGCGGAACGCTGGGTCTATTTCAAGATGCCGGTCAGTTCGATCGGCAATACGCCTGCCGACCTGGAGAGAAAGGGAATTTTCGATGCGTCGACCGAAGGCGGGCGGTTCCGACTGATCCCCGTGTTCGGCGCAGACTTCATCGATGCGAGCGGTGGGCCGTCCAACGCGCTCTCAAATTGGCAGGCCTATTACGACAAGGGCTATGTCTATGCGACGGAAGTCCGGTTGAAGCAGTATGACAATTCGTTGAGCTATCCGCTGAATAACATCGTCAATCGCTACTACGGTCTGCGTACGACGCAGCGGACCACCAAGATACTCGGGGCATACCAGCCCGTGCCGGAAACGCGCAACAATACCTATTTTGCGGCCGACGGCCATTGCTGCACCGAGCCGAAATATTGGCTTTGGAAATCGCGGCACGGTTGGGGCCAGGAAACCGCCGACAACCGGCCTGACCTGAACTGGCTGACCGATGTGGTGAGCGGAAGCTTTTCCTACATCATCACGGACGATCCGATCACCGCCATTTCCAACCTGCGCAACAAGAAGCGCCGCAACACGTCGGTCATCAGCAACTGAGCCCGCCGGGGATGGGCCATAATTGGATGCGCCCATCCTTGGTCACGGCATCCCAGGGGATCGGATGATATGCGCTTTGCAGTCGGGGCGGGAATGGCATGTATCACGGTGCTGGCCATCGTCATCACCATGTCGTTGCTCGTCATGCGGTCACACGGTCCTGCGTCGCCACGCGAGGGTGGTCGCGTCCAGGTGGTCGACGGAGGTTCGGCATCGATGCCGCCGGCCGTCACCGCCCCCGGGGCGACCGCGCCGATCGCGGCGGCGGAGATGCCGGCCGATGATGGGCAGCACCTCGTCACGCTCGTAACCGCCCGCTTCCCCGTGATCCGGGAGGGGCGGATCGAATGCGATCTATCCTGCAAGCTGATCTTGGCGCTGGGCGACCAAAGCCAGGGGCCTTCACCGTTCGATGGTGCGCTCGAACGCTATCTCAGCGAACAGGGTTATACCTTGACCGGGCCTCTGGTGGTTGACCAGGCGGGCGATAACGATACGCTGCTGACGCTTCCATTGCATATACCGATGGAAGTGTCCCGGATCGGCGGCCGGGCGGGTGTACTGCCGATGGACAGGTGATTTCCGAAGGAAAAGTTGTACCCATCGCCGGTCGGCGAAGTCGCCGCCTCCGCATAGCTGTGCTTCTCTTAGGGGACGTCCCTATGTCAGCGGTTCTCGTTAGGAACGGCCAGCGAGACGCCTGCGGCATTCCCATTGGGATGGTTTTTCGAGAATGCAGCGGCAATGGAATAGGGGGCGTCGCCTATCGGCTGGCGCAGCATTTTGGTGTTGCAAAGGAGCTTTTGCGAATGCGCGTTGAGCCAGTCCACCCGTCTGATCCGACAGCGCTACAACTACTCGATCAACTCTCGGACACGCTGGCTGGTATAACCGGAGATAGCGGGAGATCGTCATTCGACCCCTCCGATGTAGAGGGAGCCGGAGCCACGTTTGTGCTGGCGTATGACGCACAGGGTAACGCTCTGGGGTGCGGGGCATATCGACCGCTTCAGAAGGGCGTGGCGGAGTTGAAACGGATGTTCGCCATTCCGGCAAGTAAAGGGGTGGGGTCGGCTGTTCTAAACGATCTCGAAAGGAGAGCAGAAGCCGATGGCTATCGCGAGTTGTGGCTGGAAACACGATTGGTAAACAGCCGCGCCGTTCAGTTCTACGAGAGGAACGGCTACCGGCGCATTCCCAACTTTGGCAAATATGTTGGAAGACCTGAGGCAGTCTGCTTCGCGAAGACCTTGATACGAGAAAGCGTTATGACGGCGTGACGCGCCAACTGGGGTCGGTTCCGGCTGAGGGCGAAATGACACCCTAAGGGTCGGCGTCTTTCGGCCAGAGGTATTCGCCGGTGAGGAGGATGTGCGCCCATCCGAGCGGAGAGACGTGGGCGAGAAGATGGTCCGGCGTCTCCAGCCCTTCGCGTCGCCGTGCCTCGACAGCATGACCAAGATGCAGGGTGTTCCAGTAGACGATGATGGCGGTGAGCAGGTTGAGGCCGGCGATCCGGTAGTGCTGGCCCTCGGTGGTGCGGTCACGGATTTCGCCCTGGCGGCCGATGCGCAGGGCGTTTTTCAGCGCATGATGCGCCTCGCCCTTGTTGAGTCCGACCTGCGCGCGGCGCTGCATCCCGGTGTCGAGAATCCATTCGATGATGAACAGCGTGCGCTCGATCCGACCCACCTCGCGCAGGGCTGTGGCCAGGTCATTCTGGCGCGGATAGGCGGCGAGCTTGCGCAGGATGCGGCTCGGCGCGACCTGCCCGGCACTAATGGTGGCGGCACAGCGGAACAGGTCGGGCCAGTTGGCGACGACCAGCGCCTCGCGCGCCTTGCCGCCCACCAGCGGGCGCAGTTCAGTCGGCGTGGCGGCAGGGTCGAAGACGTACAGCCGCTTGGACGGCAGGTCGCGGATGCGAAGTACGAGGCGATAGCCGAGCATCGCGCTGATCCCGAACAGATGGTCGGTGAACCCGCCGGTGTCGGCGTACTGCTCCTCGATCCGCCGCCCGGCCTCGTTCATCGTCAGCCCGTCGAGCAGATAGGGTGCCTCGCTGACGGTCGCGGGGATAGGCTGTGATGCGAACGGCGCGAAGCGGTCGTTGACATGGGTATAGGCCTTGATGCCGGGGTCGTTGCCGTAGCGGGCATTGACCGTGTTCATCGCCTCGCCCTGCCGCGCAGCGGGGTAGAACTGGCCGTCGGCCGACGCGGTGGTGCCCATACCCCACACCCGCGCCATCGGCAGGTCGCCCTGCGCGGCGACCACGGTCGCCAGCGCCTGGTCGATCGCCTCGCTCTCGACATGCCAGCGCGCGAGGCGGGAGAGCTGCCAGTAATCATGGGTGTTGCACGCCTCGGCCATCTTGCGCAGGCCGAGGTTCAGCCCCTCTGCGAGCAAAACGTTGGGCAGGCCGATCCGGTCGCCGCACGGTATGCCGGTGCGCAGATGGGTGAAGGCATCGGTGAAGCCGAGCGCGGCATCGACTTCGAGCAGCAGGTCGGTGATGCGGACAGGCGGCAGGCGACGGTACAGATCGAGCACCAGTTCATCGATCCCGTCCGGCGGATCGGCGGTAAGACGGTCGATGCGCAGCATCCCGTCCTCGATGCCGCCGTGGGGGATTGTGCCGTTGCGCGCGGCGCGACCGAGGCGGGCGAGGGCATCGGCAAGCCGCGCCTTGCGGTCGGCCAGCCAGACATGCGGGTCGGGCGGGACCGCCAGCTTCATGCTGCGTGCGACCGCCATGGGCACGAGGACATGGCGCAGGTCGCCGTAGCGATGCGAGCGGTCGAGCCAGATGTCGCCTGAGCGCAGCGCGTCGCGCAGGTGGAACATCACCGCGACCTCGCGGAGACGCGCATCGTCACTGCCCTTCACCCGCAACTGACGCCGCCACTTGGAATGCGGGCGCAGGAAATCGTCGGTCACCGGCAGTTCGCCTTTGGCGGCGATGGCCTTCACCGCGTCGAGCAGGGGGCGGGCGACCGGTGCGGCTGCGAGGTCAAGGCAGCGCAGCATGCGCGGCGCATAGCGGCGGAAGCGGTGATATCCCTGATCGACATGCGCTAGCGGATCGTCGCTCAGCGTGTCGGTCAGCGTCGTGGCTGTCGCGACAAGGTAGTCGAGCCGGTCCCAGCCCGCCACGCGCGCGACCGCATCCTCCAGCGACGCACCATAACCATGTGCGTCCAGCAACGACCGGCCGATCGCGGCGAACCCGTCCAGCGTCGCGGTGACCGCGCTTCTGGTTTCCGCGGTGCGGGCATCGTGGAGTTGCTTCGCCTTGCGCCAGGTTCGGCCGACGATGCGGTCATGCGTCTCGATCACCGCATCGGCGGTCGCGGCAGCCCATTCGACGACGCAGACCGCGAGGATGGCGCGGCGCCGGTCGGCGTTCAGATCGCGCAGGCCATCGGCGAAATAGCGTTCGCCCTGCCGGCGCAGCCGGGCGACGCGGTGCGGCGGGACGCCAGCGAGCAGGTCAGCGCCGAGGTTCATCGCGCGGAGAAACTCCAACCGGTCGAGCAGCCGGTTCGCCGCGGCGGAATTGCTGCCCGGCTCGATCCGGCGCAACCAGATGAAGCGGCTGATCGTACCCGGCAGCATCTCGGTCGTCAGCCGGTCGAGCCGGGTGCAGGCACCGCGATCGAGGCGCGCGGCGATCCGCTTCTCTATATTCCGCTCGGCCGCGACCAGCGCGTCCGCGCACAATCGCTCAATGGTCGTGATCGCCGGCAGGATGGTCATGGTGTCGCGGCAGCGGGCAATAAAGCGCCGGGCGAGATCGTCGTTGGAGCGCGTGTGCTCGGCTTCTGCGAGCAGCCAGTCGCGGAATGCCCGTCCCGGTGCGCCCTGACCGGGAAACGTCCTGTATCCGTAGGTCCGGCGCAGCACTTCCATATGCTGCTGACGCGTCTGTCGGCGGACGGCATAGCGAACGAGTGTATCGCCGGTGATGCCGAGCTGGGCACTGAGGAATGTGGATACCGCCAGCGGGATCACCTCGCCCGGTGCCAGCATCCGGCCGGGATAGCGCAGTGCACAGAGTTGCAGCGCGAAGCCGATCCGGTTCTCCGGTCGGCGTCGCCGGTCGATATGGATCAGGTCGTCGTCGGCCAGAATGTAGTGCCGGAGCAACGATGCCTCGTCGGTCGGCAGGTCGAGGAGCGCCGACCGCTGCCGGGCGCTCAAGATGTGGCGTCGCGGCATGGCCCAGTGTCCCGGTTGAACAGAAGTCTGTTTTGGACAACACTGACCCCACGCAAATCAAGGGTTTTCGGGGCCGGATTTCGGGAAGGTTCAATTGGGACAACGTGCCGCCATCTACGCCCGCGTCTCGACCGCAGACCAGTCGTGCGAGCGGCAGTTGCGTGACCTGGCCAGTTTCGCCGAGCGTGGCGGCTATGAGGTGGTCGAGGTCTTCCGCGAAACCGCCTCGGGGATGAAGGCCAATCGCTCGGCGCGGGCCGAAGTGATGAAGCTGGCGCAGGCACGGCACATCGATGCGATCCTCGTCACCGAACTCAGTCGCTGGGGCCGCTCGACGCAGGACCTGCTCGATACGCTGAACCGGCTGTCGGGCTGGCGGGTGTCGGTCGTCGCGATGAGCGGCATGACGTTCGAGGTCGACACCCCACACGGACGGATGATGGCGACGATGCTCGCCGGCATCGCACAATTCGAGCGCGACATGCTCAGCGAGCGTGTTCGCTCCGGCCTTGCTGCAGCACGGGCGCGGGGTCGAAAGCTCGGGCGGCAGGCCGGTGATCGCCCCAAGTCCGACCGGCTCGCCCCCAAGGTGCTGGCCCTTATCGCCGAGGGGCGCAGCTATCGCTGGATCGCGCGCGACCTCGGCCTCAGCAAGAACACCGTCGCCGCTATCGTCGGGCGAGCTCGCGTGGAAACAACTGCCGATATCACCTGCGGAGTTGACCGTTCCGCCTCGCCTTCACAGTTCCGAATTGTCGAGCATCATTTAGCAAGTCAGGATCGCAATATGCATGTCCCTTTCCAGATTGGAGACATCCTAACTGTAAGTTGGGACCATCGTCCCATCCGTGTCTTACAGTCGGATGCCATAGAAACCTTCTACGATGCCGAGATGGATGAGGTGGGTTGGGTGATGGATAAAGCCCGGACGGCGATCTATTACCGAACATCAACCCGACACTTAGAGGAAAATGCCTCAGACGTGTTGCCGAAGCCATTTTCCGCGCAAGAAGATAAGAAGTTTCGGCCGGACTTGCCGATGCGTTTATTCAGGCACCACAATGCCAGGTGGTCGGACGAACTATCGATCCTAACTACTCTGGAAGATGACATTCCCATGCCCGTGCAGGAAGTCGCTATCATCCCGTTCGGCTCAAGAGGCAGCGCAACTAAAGCGATCAAGGTTCAAGCAAGTGACGGCAAAAATCTTCGCCTACGGGAGCTTATTCAAGCCGCCCACTCCGCCCAGCGATCAGAATGCGCTGAGGTAAAGGGCGTCGGTATATATCGATCAGGAATCGTTGGAGGACTTCCTTCCTATTACCTTTGGGGTGCAACTGATCGAGCAGGGCACGCCGCCTAAGCCATTGCTCCTTCCGATACCGTCCCTGAAGCTGCGGAATGTGCTCTGCCAAACCCGGCTGTGCCGCTTAGGGTGTCATTTCGCCCTCAGCCGGAACCGAGCCCCAACTGAACACATCCCATGGCGATGCGATGCCAATCGACATTCCTGACTGGGAACGGCTAGTCAGACGACACAGTCGTTCCCACCGGGGATCGAATTTCGAGAAATCTTAGCTCGGCTGACACCGCTTGTGATGAATCGAAGGGGGAGCCGTCGCCTCGATGATAGGTCCGCCGCGTTGGACAACGGCCAGTGTCTTCTGCTGGTCAACTGTGTTCGGAGCCAAGGTGCGTAGTAAAGTAGGCGGCCATCACGGAGGTGCCCCACGATGGCCGTGCCAGAGCTCCAGATTGTTCAAATCACATAGCGTAGCGCAGGCTGAGCAATGCGGTTCGCGGCGCGCCAAAGTAGCAGCCGGTGGCCGAGATGCAGGTCTTGAGATAGCGCCGGTCAAAGATATTGCTGACATTCAGCGCCAGGTTCGCGCCCTTGAGCGCCGGCGATACCGAAGCCAGGTCGAACCGCAGCGCCGCATCCGCAATGGTCGCGGCGGGGATGCGATAGAGATTGGCGGCATCGCCATAGAGCGAACCGAAATAGGTCACGCCGGCCCCGATGCCCACGCCCTTCAGCGCGCCCGACTGGAAGCTATAGTCCGCGCGCGCCGATGCTTGATGATCGGGAACGAACGCCAGCGCATTGCCCTGGATCGATGCGCCAGCGGCGTTGCGGTTGGCCCGCAGCACCTTGGATTCGCTATAGGCATAGGAGGCGATGAGGTTGAGCCCACGAACGGGCGTGAACTTGGCCTCCGCCTCCACGCCACGCACCCGTGCTTCGCCGGTCTGTGTGTTGAAGCGGATGTCGACCGGATCGGGGGTCGTCACGTTCGTCTGGCGAAGATCGAACACGGCAAGCGTGATGAGCCCCGGAAGCTTTTGGAACTGATATTTGACGCCGCCTTCCCATTGCTTGCCAAGCGACGGAGCAAAGGCTTGCCCCAGCCGATCCGTACCAGCGGTCGGCTGGAACGACGTGCCGTAGCTGGCATAGGAGGCCAAGTCGGTCAGCACTTGGTAGGTCAGGCCGACCCGACCCGTGAACTGACGGTCGCTCTGGCGTGCCTGGGTCTGCCGGTTGCTGGCGACCGTCAGGCTGTTGGTCGTGCTGTCAGCCCAGTCGTAGCGACCGCTCGCCAGCAGCGACAAGCGGCCCAGGGTGCCGTTATACTGCCCGTAAATGCCCGTTTGGTCGCGGTTCTGCCGGATCGTCGTTGCGATCGGCGGCCGCACCGTCCCGCGGGTGTAGACCGGCGCGAACACGTCGATCGAGGGCACCAGCCGCAGCGCGCTCTCATCATAGCGGGCGCGCTCATATTGGTAATCGAGACCGATCAGCACGTCATGCGTCACCCCGCCCGTGCGTCCGCGCCAATGCAGTCGCGTGTCGGTCGTCCAGACATGGCTGCGTTCCGGAAAGGCCCAGGCATAGCGGCTGAGGGTCCGGTTATCCGCCGCCAGCGCGATGCCCTGTACCCGCTGGGTGTCGGTCGTGACATCAGCATAGCGGATATTCTGCTCGAACCGCAGCGCCTCGCTCAGATCGCGGCGCAACTCGACCCCGGCTAGAAATTGTTCGTTCCGGAAGTGATCATAGCTGGGATCGCCAATGAAGAGGTTGCGGCTGATCTGCCCCACCGGATTGGCCCGCAACGTCCCGACCACCGGCAGCGCGGGCGGCGCGCCCCCGCCGTCGGACACGATCTTCTGATACTGGCCCAGCAGCGTGATCGACGTGCGGTCGTCCGGCGCGAAGCGCAATGCGGGGGCGATGAAGACCCGCTTTTCGTCGAGATAGTCGGTCGGGGTGTCGCTCGTCCGGACAAGGCCGGTCAGCCGATAGGACAAGGCGGTGTCTCCGATCGGTCCGCCGAAGTCGATACCGCCTTGGAAGCGGTCGAACGATCCGGCCTGCAGCAGGACTTCGTGCAGCGGCTGGTCCGTCGGACGCTTGCTGACCATGTTGATCAGGCCGCCCGGCGCACTCTGGCCGTAGAGCGAGGAGGCGGGGCCCTTCAGCACCTCGATCCGTTCCAAGCCATAAGGCTCGACGCGGATCTGCGCATAGCCGCGCGCGCCGAACGGCAACCGCATCCCGTCGAGATACCGAACCGGATTGAAGCCGCGAACGATGATCCAGTCGTGGCGCACGTCGGTATCGCCATATTGGCCGACGACGCCGGGCGTGTTCTGGATGGCCTGGGTCAGGCTCTGGACGCCACGCACCGCGATTTCCTCGGCGGTGATCGTGTTGATCGCCTGCGGGGTCAGCAGGATGGGCAGGTCGGACTTCGACCCGCTCGACGTCTCGATCGGATAGGGCCTCGCCGTGACCACGATGTCCTGACCATCCTCCGCCTTGGCGAGAGGTTGGCCATGGGCAGCTCGCGTCGCGGATGCGATGCACGCGACGAGTGCAACGGAACGAACCTTCATTATTCCCCCTTGCTTGATAACGACTCGCGTTAGCGTATCGTTGCGGGGAAGGTCAATTAGTGTTACATAACCGAGTTGGCGAGCAGTCCAGCCGGAAAGGACAAAGGTTCAAGACCCTCGTCACCTTCCCGTTCGTGAAGTGGAAAACCGTCGCCTGGATCAACCCTCTCGTGCAGCCGATTGACGATCGGGGCGGCATGTCGAGCTGGCCCGCTCCGACAGAATGACGGTCGTCTCAACACTGCCGACACCTTCGATCGATTGGAGACGGTCAGCGAGTTCGGAAAGCGCGCGGGGCGATTCTACCGAGACGACGAGCACGGCATCGCGCTCGCCGGCGATCGAGTAGATCGTGATGATCTCCGGCCAGGAGGCGAGTGGATCGATAACCAGCGCACATGGCCGTACGATGATTGACAGCGTGACGAGGGCCGACAAGCGTTGAACGGCATCAGGCGCGATTATCGCGGTATAGCCCAGGATGATGCCATCACGCTCCAACCGCGCGATGCGCGCTTGGACCGCTGTACGCGACAGGTTGAGTTCCCGCGCGAGCGATGCTGTCGCCTTGCGGGCGTTCTGCTGCAACAGCGCCACCAGTTTTTGGTCGATATCCTCGAGCCGCTTGCCTGTCCTGTTCATCTGCACCGTCACATCGTCACCAATTACGGCGATCTGCAATCTCGCCAGGTAACGCCCCCTGTAGCATCGATGAAATCTAAGGAGCGACTGATGACCATCGTCGAGGCGAAGGCATTCCGAGGGCAATTTGCGTGGGAGGCGCTGGACATTGCCAGTATCGATGGTGTGACCGTGCGCCTGCACTGGACGGATCAGCCCTATATCTGGCACGTGAACGATGGACCGGAGGTATTCGTCGTCCTGGACGGAATCGTAGACATGCAGGTCCGCACCGCCGATGGTGAAATTAGCCACCGCCTGACGCCGGGTAGCGTCTTCCACGCAGAACAGGGTGATGCCCATCGCGCAGTCCCCAATGGTGAGGTGCGAGCGTTGGTCATTGAACGGGCGGGCAGCATCTAAGGCGGCCGTCTCGCGCAAGATCGATTATCGGGAAAGCATACTATGCCGCTGGATCGGCGCGAAGCTGCCGAGCTAGCTGTGCCAGCGCATCGTCATCCGCACGCTTGAAATCATGCGATGATATGTAGCCTTCATATTGATCGAAATACTTAGATACATTCGATTTGTGCTGCGTCCATTCCGACGCCTTCGTCCCATGCATGGGAAACAGTTTGGCGTGCAGGTGATCGACGCCAAAGCCCTCAAAGATCATTCCGGTCCGGCCTACGTCCGTCAGTCTGCTGTCGAGCAGCTTCGCGACTTTCCCGCTTGCCAATACAAGATCGGAGATAACCTCCGATGGTTGGTCGAAAATATAGCTCGTATAGTGAGCCTTGGGTATTACGACAGAGAACCCCTCGGTGTTCGGAAATATGGACAGGAAGGCGAGATGCTTTTCATCTTCCCAAATGACATGTGCTGGCGCTGTGCGCGCAACGATTTTGCAGAAGATGCAATCATTTGCGTCCGTCACGGTATTCTGCCTTCGACCTGATCCAAACGGGTGGATCGTCTTCTAACCGGCCTCGATGCAGACGCCAAAGACATTCCAGACCGTCCGAAAACTCGCTGGCTGTGGGAGCTGCAGGGGTTCCTCTTGGCGAACTGGCGCAAGAACCGAGATCTTGCCTCTATGTGCGCCGTGCGGCCGGGATATGCATCCTACCCGCTGTCCAGGACATGACGATGGCGTGTTCAGCGATGTGGCTCACACCTGCACCGCTCGGATCAGTCCCGGTACGCCGATGAGGGTGATGGCGCGCCTGAGATTGTAGGCGAGCGCCGTCAGACTGAACTCGGCGCGCACCTTCTCCAGCCCGCGCATGAGGAACGCGCCCTGGTTCATCCACTGCTTGATCGAGCCGAACGGGTGCTCGACCGTGGATTTGCGGATGGCGAGGATGCCGGGCCGTTCCGCGAGGCGTGCCGCCATGCGCTCGATGACCGCCTCGTGCTCGCCGCGATTGACGCGCCGCCAGCGCCCCTTGGTGCAACGTGCCTTGATCTGGCAGCCGGCACACGCCGCGGGGCTGGAATACTGGACCGACAGATGCCCGCGCGTCGCCGAGGCGTAGCGCGTGTCCAGCACCTGTCCGCCGGGGCAGTGATAGACGTCGGCCTCGGGATCGTAGCGGAACCGCTCCTTGGGAAAGAGGCCGTTGCCGACCGCGGTGCCACGATGCGGGCGGGGGATGTAGGGCGTGATGCCGGCCGCCTCGGATGCGACGATATCGTCGCCCGCGTGATACCCCATGTCGGCGACCGCATCGATCCGCTCGACCCCGAGTGCCTCCATCGCCGCACCGGCGGTGGGTGCCAGTAGGCCCATGTCGTTGCAAGCATTGGTGACATGCTGTTCGACGATCAGGCTATGTTTGGCGTCGACTGCCACCTGGGCATTGTAGCCGACCGTGACTTTCGAATGCGCGACCATGAGGCGTGCATCGGGATCGGTGAGCGAGATCTGCCCTTCGCCGCTGTCCTGCAACTGGCCCAGCAGCGCTGCGCTCGCCTGGCGCTGCTCGCGCAGCCGGGCGATCTTGGTCGCCAGCGCCTCGCCGCGACCGGTGCCGGCACCATCCTCACCGCGGTCGATCTCGTCGAGTTCGGCCAGGTAGCGCTCCAGTCGCGCATCGGTCGAAGCGAGATACGTTGCCAACCGCTCGCGACTGAAGTTGCGCGCCCGGCTGTTCACCGCCTTCAGCCGCGTGCCGTCCACCGCCAGCAACTCGCGCCCGAACAAATCCAGCTTGCGGCACAGTATCACGAAGGCGCGGAACACCGCCTTGAACGCAGCCCGGTTTTCGCGACGGAAGTCGGCGATGGTCCGGAAGTCCGGCCGCACCCCGCGCAGCAGCCAGATCAGTTCGAGATTGCGCGTCGCCTCCATCGCCAGGCGCCGGCTCGACCGCACCCGGTTGAGATAGCCGTACAGATACAGCTTGAGCATATCGGCCGGATCGTAACCCGGCCGTCCCGTCGCCTTCGGCCGTGCGCGCTGGAAACCGGAACCGCCCAGATCGAGGTCGTCGACGAAGGCGTCGATGAACCGCACCGGGTTGTCCGCCGCCACATAGTCCTCGACCGACGCCGGCAGCAGCAGCGCCTGGTTCCGAGCATGTCCCTCGATGTACGCCATGCCAGAAGATTACACCGCCGCGATGCGCACGGGAATCATGATCCGCGTTTTCGGACGGTCTCATTCCCGTTTGGGAACGGCACGCTAGACGGCGCGACCGTTCTTAAAATAGCTGCGGTTTCGAGAACGACCGGATCTGCATTCAAGACGTCGAAATGCCATAAAATGGCCAACTGTGCTCGATGACGCTCGAGAGGCGCGCTACATTCCAATCCGTCGCACCCCCAATCCCGAAGAGCAGGCCGTTGCGCGGCATGGCCGCATGGAAGGGCGAAAGCGGCATCGCGCCGATCCCCCGGTTCTGAAGCGCATGGGCGACCTTGCGATCGTCGATACGCTGGTCGCGCAACCAGACGGGCAGTTGCAGCCCGCCCGCGGCCGGCTCGACACAGAGCATATCTCCGGCGACGGCGGCTAACGCATCGCAAAGCGCCGTCATCCGTTCGGCATAGACGCGCTGCATCGTCCGAACGTGCGCGCGGAGATGTCCGGCGTTCAGGAAATCGGCCATCGCCGCTTGGACATGGATCGGCACCGACCCGCCCTCGCGCCGCAGGATAGGCCGTACCTGCGCAAGCAGCCACGCCGGCAGCACCGCATAAGCCACGCGCAGACCAGGCGCGAGCACCTTGGAGAAGGTGCCGACATAGGCCACGCGATCCGCGCGATCGATCCCTTGCAACGCCGCGAGCGGGCGCGACGCATAGTGGAACTCGCTGTCGTAATCGTCCTCGATGACGACGGCTTCGTGCGCAGCGGCGACGTGCAGAAGGGCGATGCGGCGCGTCAGGCTCATCGCCACGCCGGTCGGATATTGGTGTGACGGCGTGACGTAGATGATCGACGGTGCCGGATCGTTATGCCCGATAGTCATGCCCTCCGCATCGCAGGGACGCGGCACGATCGCGGCGCCTGCCTCGGCAAAGATGTCGTGGGCGGTGCGATATCCCGGTTCTTCCAGCCAGACGGTCCGGCCGGGAGCTGGCAGCAGCACCCGCGCGAGCAGCGCCAGGATGGCCGCGGTCGACGGCATGATAATGACCTGCTCGGGGTCGGCCAGCACGGCCCGCGCCCGCGTGACATGATCGACGATTGCCTGCCGCAGCGCCGGCAGACCGTTCTCATCGCGGTAGCCGAGGTCATGGATATGCAGATGGCGCGCACGGGCGCTGAGGCAGCGGGACCAGATCTCGTGCGGGAAGCTGTCGAGATCGGGCAGGCCTGGCCGGAACGGCAGGAAGCGTTCCGGTTCGGGTTCCGGCGGGGACACTCGCGGCAGCGGCGCGGGGCGTGCGCCGTCCGGGGGCGGGGGCAGGTCGGCTACCCGCATCGCCGACCCCGCCCGCCCGGTCACGAAGCCCTCCGCACGCAGCAGCTCATAGCCCGCCACGACCGTCGATCGCGCCACCCCCAGCATCGCCGCCAGCGCGCGCGAGGAGGGCAGGCGCTCGCCTGCCACGAGCTGCCCCGCCAAAACCCGGTCGCGGATGGCGTCATGGATCTGTCGTTCGAGATACCCGGCGCGGCGATCGATCAGGATCCAGGTGGCAGGATGTGTGGCGGCCATGTCCCTTTCAACTGGACTGCCGATCTTTGCGCAAGTGGCATTATGCAGCAATCCGCTTTCCTGACATGGCGGCCCCGCAACAGGCAAGGGGGCCACATGACACCGACCGATCATTCATCCGACAAGGACGCCTATCGGATCACCGAACGCAGCCGGGTGCGGCGTGGGCATCGCCGCGCGGACTATGCTACCGGCACGGTCCATGCGGTGCTCGACGCCGCGCCGCTTTGCCATGTCGGCTATGTCATCGATGGCGAGCCCTATGTCACGCCGACCATCCACTGGCGTGAGGGTGACCGGATCTATTGGCACGGTTCCGCCGCCAGTCGCTTCCTGCGTCAGGCCGAGGGACAGCGCGTCTGCCTGACCGTCAGCCATATGGACGGCTATGTGCTGGCCCGGTCGGCCTTCAATCATTCGGTCAACTACCGCTCGGCGATGGTCTTTGGCATCGCGCGGGTCGTCGAGGAACCTGACGCGATCGCCGACGCGCTGCGGCGGTTCACCGACGGCTTGTTCCCCGGTCGCTGGGAGACATTGCGGCCGATGACCACGCAGGAACTGAAGGCAACCAGTGTCCTGTACCTCGACATCGAGGAAGCCAGCGTGAAGGCACGGGCCGAGCCGCCCAGTGACGTTGACGAGGCAGCGCACCCGGTCTGGGCCGGGGTGCTGCCGATCCGCAGCGCCTTCGCCGCACCCGAGCCTGCCCCCGAACTGGGCGGCGATATCGGATTTCCAACAGGTCTTTCCGCCCTGCTCGCATCGGGGCGGCTACGGTGACCGCCGGTCCCCGGCTGCATCGGACCGACGACTTACCGCTCGGTGCCGTCGTCACCGGTGCGGCTCCGCCATTGCCGGGGTTCGATATCCATGCCGGTCGCGCTGTTACGCTCGAACCGCTCGAGATGGCGCACGCGGCCGATCTCTGGCGTGTCGCGCAAGGGGCGGATCGCTCCTTCACCTATCTGCGCTATGGGCCGTTCGCGACGGAGGAGGCGTTCGCCGCGCATGTCGCGGGATTGTCCGGGATCGGCCGGCAATCCTTCTTCGCCGTGATCCCGCGAGCCAGCGGAACGGCTGCGGGCTGGGCCTCCTTCTGTGATATCGCGCCGGACGATGCTGCCATCGAGATCGGCAGCATCTGGTTCTCACCCGCCCTGCAGCGCACCCGCGCCGCGACCGAGGCGATATTCCTGATGATGAACCATGCCTACGCGCTCGGCTATCACCGGGTCGTCTGGCGCTGCAACGCCCTGAACGCAGCGTCTATCCGCGCTGCCAGCCGCTTCGGTTTCACCCATGAAGGCACATGGCGGTGCGATGGGATCGTGAAGGGCCGTCGTCGTGATACCGCATGGTTCTCCCTCCTGGCGCCTGAGTGGCCTGCACAACGTGATCGTTTCAAGGCCTGGCTCGACGACGACAATTTTGACGAGAATGGCGTCGCCAGAAACCCGCTGTGAGGGTGATCCAGCCTACCGGTGCTTTTTCATTGGAAGGGCGCCCAGCATAGCCGAGGCATTCCTGTTGGGATCGAATATTGAGAAGGTGGCTAGATCGCCAGCGACAGGATCGGACGGCTCCACGTTGCCTTGATTGTCGGTGGTTTCGTACCGACGACGACCGCACCCATCGCCTCATAAAAGCCAACTGAGGGCGGATGGGAAACGATCTTGATCGAGACGATACCCCGCCGCCTCGCTTCCGCCATCATGTGCCGGAACAGCCTAGACCCTAAACCACTACCCTGAATGCCATCTGCTACGAACATCAGGTCCAGTTCGGGTTCACCATCGAGGGTTAGACTGTAAAATCCGCACAAGGTGTCGTCACGCTCAGCGATATAGAAAACATCTCGCTCGATCTGCGAGGGCGTGACCGCATACCCGTCGAGGATGCTTGCGTACTTACCGCTATAAGAGGCCGAACCATGCATCAGGTTGGTAAGTGCTTCCGCATCATCGGGAGCGGCAGCGCGGATCGTAATCATGGCTGTTCCCTATCACCAGCTGGCCGTCCCCCACAATCGAACGGCGATCGAGACAGCCAGGACATTCCCATTGTGATCGAATAATGGGAATTGGCTGGCGTGACGCTATGCTGATCCGATGACCGTCCCGACAACGATCAACCCGGATGATTTCCTAGAAACCCCAGAGGGTAGGGTTTGGACGGTCGAACGTAACGAGGAAGCATGGCGGCTGTCTTATGCAGCTTTGGAACGCACGCTGGAACTCGCGCCGGCATCGATGCGAGTGGTGGTGGTCTGCGGAATACAAGGAGCCGGCAAATCGACATGGATCGCCTCGCAGCCAGCATCACCGTTCACGATCTACTTCGACGCCGCGCTGCCCGGGGTCCGCCACAGGGCGAAGATCATTAGCATCGCCCAACGGCTAGGAGCATCTGTCGAAGCGGTGTGGATCGACACGCCGCTTGATGTGGCGATCGAACGAAACGCGGCCCGAACCCCCGACAAGGTAGTACCAACCCCCGCGATCGTCGCCGTCGCACAGCAGTTTGAGGAACCGACGGCAGCGGAAGGCTTCAATCATGTTGCCGTATTCGATGGCGGCCGATGGCTGTAGTAGCTACCCACGCCTTACCAATTGCGAACGACCGACGAGACGCCCGGGCCGTTCCCATTGGGATCGGATATTGGGAATGCAATCCTACTCTTAAAACTTACCTGATAGAGAATATCTGGCTCTTCGCTGGTTCGCGAAGGCATTAATCGCGTCTGCATAGGTCGTCGCGACCGGGAGATTCTGACCGGCCCGCCTCGTCTCCGAAGAGGGCCGGAATAGGACGCTGTATGTCGCAGCACGCAACAGTGGTAGATCGTTGAAGGCGTCGCCAATCGCCATTGTGTCGCCGTCGATGCCAGCAAGACATAGCTGCTTGCCAGCCAAACCGTTCCAATAGGCGCAATGGCCGATGTAGCCTCTGTCGTCGCGGACGAACCGATGACACAGGACATGATCCACCTCGAAGGCAGCGATCAGGACCGTATTCATCGGATCGAAGGAGTCCGTCACCAGTGTGACAGGGCCATGCCGGCGTAGCGCGGCAACGAAGGCGACCGCCCCGTCATAGGGCGTCACGTCGGCGACCGCGCCGCAGAGCGCGGCCAGAGTAATGCCATGCGCGCGCAGCGTTGCGATCCGCGCAGCGACGAGGCCCGCGTAATCGGGATGCTCTCGCGTGGTGGCGGCCAGCGCCGGTATGCCGAGCCGCGCCGCGACATGCGGCCACATCTCCGGCACGAGCACGCCCTCCAGGTCGCAGAAGATATGCAGCGGCGGCCTCATGCCCTTCCTCCTAGGTCGGCAAGCCCCAGCGCGACACCGAGCAGGATCAGCACCGTCCCGATGATCCGGTTGACGACATGCTGTCGCGCCAGCACCCAGGCCCGGATCGCGGGATGCGAAAGGAAGAGGGCGACCGCCGCGAACCAGGCAAGATGCGACAGCGAGATGATCGCGCCGTAGCTGAGCTTGACCGCCAGCTGCGTCCCCAGTCCAATCGCCTGCGCATAGAGGCTGACGACGAAGATCGAGGTCTTCGGGTTGAGGGCGTTCGTCAACAGGCCCGTCACCAATGGACGCCTGCGGTTTCGTGGGGATACTCCCTCCGCCGCTGTCGTCACCGCCTGGGCGGTTGCCATCGTCCACCCGAGCCAGACCAGGTAGAGCGCGCCGGTGAGCTTCAGCACCGTCAGGAACTGCGGGAATAGACGGGCGACGAGGCCGAGGCCGAACACGGCATAGGCAATGTGGAGCCAGCAGCCGAGCGCGATGCCGAGTGCCGCCATGAGGCCGGCGCGACGGCCATCAATGGCGCTCACCCGCGATATCATCGCGAAGTCGGCGCCGGGACTGATGACGGCCAGCCATATAATGGGAAGGATCAGGAGCAGGTTGGACATGATGGCAATCCGGGTTCGAGGGACCACGCGTCATCCCGCACGCCGGTCGCCTAGAAAATCGAATGTTCGTCGCTTAATCTGTGAACGATGGTCACACATGTTCCGCGCCGACTCCCAGCTCTCGGTTCGCTCCGCGCGTTCGAGGCGGCGGCGCGTCACCGCAGCATGGTTGCCGCAGCGACAGAGCTGAATGTCACGCACGGCGCGATCTCGAAGCAGGTACAGGCGCTTGAAGACGAACTGGGCACGCGGCTATTCGAGCGGCGCAATCGGGGCATCCATCTCACTCATAGGGGGATGTGGTTGGCCGAACGCCTGGAAGCGACGTTCACCGACCTTCATCGGACGATGCGCGACTTTCGGATGCAGGACGACGCTGCCGGCCCGCTAACCGTTTCGTGCGAGCCAACACTATGCCTGCGCCTGCTGATCCCGGCGCTGGGCGAACTGAAACAGGCGACTGGCCTAGATTTGCGGGTGCTGGCGGCCGGCGGACCGATCGACTTCGCCCGCGATCACGTCAATTTAGCGATCCGACGCAGTGACTTCCCCCTGCCGCCCGGCGTGGAGACGGCAATATTAGCCACCGAGCGCATGGGGCCGGTGATGCGGCCCGACCTCACCGAGGCCGGCGGTGATGCACTACCACGCCTATATAGCGAGACGCGACCGCATGCTTGGCAAGACTGGGACGATGCTGGTGGGGCGGTGTTTACCGGACCGGCGATCCGCTACCAGCATTTCTACATGGCGATTCAGGCGGCCGAGGCTGGTCAAGGCGTCGCGATGGCTTCGGCTCACATGGTTGCGGACGCACTCGTGAGTGGGCGACTGGCCGCGCCGCATGGCTTCCTGCCCGATGGGACGCACTACCTTGCCATCTGGCCGGGCAACACGATCGATCCGCGACCCGCGATGCTGACTGCGTGGTTGAAAGGTCGGCTGGCTACGCTGCAAGCCTGACTGCACCGATTGCATGACCTTTCCCGATTGGGAAGGTTCAGAGGGGCCGCCACGGCGGTCCCATAAGGATCCCAATCGGGACGCTTTAACGGCGCGGTGACGGGGCGTTAGCGTATATAAGTCTATCTATTTAACGCCCCCAGCTCGGGCGTCATGCGTGGTCGGGACACACACATGACGTACCTGTCCCATGCGACATCCTTCCCTTCCAACGAAAGGATCGCACCAACAAACTGCGGGATCAAACATCTAGGCATGCCTTACCGAGAGGAGTTTTGCGGATCATTTGAGCTTGGATCGACGCTCGGTATATTTTTGGCATAGATGTCCCAGTGGGCGAGCAGTTCGTGGACGACAGGAACGCCAACGCGGTAATTGGCTTCGTAAGCCGCCATTTGTCCTGGGCCTTCATCACCGACACTGGCGATTGCCGACGTTCCGGGCGGCGGCATTGACGGATTGCTGCCCGTGCGCAGGACCATGACGCGTGCCGGATCCACCAGCTTGAGTTTTCCGCCAAGTTCAATGGCGCCAGCCAATGTCTGGCTTTCCATATTGGTCATGGCAAAAACACCCTTGTTTTGCGTCCACAACTTGACCCAGTCGCGTGCCCACTTGGTGCGCCCCGGACCATGCCAGTAACGGCGAGACCCCAGCGTTTCACCCATTAGGACAAACGGCGGGCGCTGGGCGTTGGGATATCCTTTCCATGCGGCGCGCGCCTCGCGAAGCGCGGGAGAATCGGGGATTTGGATTGAACGTGTCCGTTCAAATGCCCAGCGCGCAAGGCCCTGGTTCAACTCGATCGCCATGCCCAGCCCAGATGTGTCGTCGCTTCCGCCAAAACTGTTGCCATTGGTCGGCAGCATATCGGGCCTGTCCGCACCAATCGCGAAAAGCCCATAGGGCCAAGATTCCGGCACTTCGCGATCGTCGAACTCGCGCAGCGTATCACCCTGTACCACCCAGCGCGCCCATGCCGCGCTACCCACGGACGCAACGGCAGGATCGACACCCGAAATACCCGTGAACAGCCAATATGTCCTGGTGAAGTCGAAACGGGGGTCCATCAACAGACCGATCAACTGCTGGCCATTGTCGCTGAATAGGGTGCCGGTACCGCCCCAGACCATGCCGTAAAGTCCCTGCGCATTTCGTCGCAGGGGGTGCGTCGCACCCGGCAACGGGATGACTTCATTCAGATGTTCGCGTTCGGCCCATAATTGGAATTCGCCGGGAACGTCACCTGTGTCCTTCCCCGGCTCAAAATTTGCAACGACGACAACCTTCACCGGTACTCGCTGGTTCACGGGCAAGGAGGGCACCGATGGCTCCTGCGCCATCGCTGGCGTTAGCAGTGAGACAGCAAGGGAGAGGGAGAGGGAGAGGGAGAGGATAGATGAACGAATGAAAGATTGCATTGCTATGTCTCGCACTCTTGAAATCGGAAAACTTATAAAGTTGAATGCCCGAATTAAATCTGCGGGGATGGATTGCGCTTTGTGACAATCTCGCGCAGCGCTTCCGGCGAAGGGCACGAATTAACCATCGAGCGCGTGTATACAAACGCCATGAATTAGACGCCTTGTTGCAATAAATAGGTCGGCCTCGAATGCAGCGGCAGAGCAATAAAACTCTTTGACCTATCCTAAACGGTGAGTGAGCGTCGTCGCGCTGGCATAGGTGCGGCAGCGGCGCAGAATTCCTCAGCGCCTGACTCTCATTCCACCCCTCTCCGGCGAGTATGACGCCGCGTCCTCATTTCACTGAACCGCGCCAGG
Source organism: Sphingomonas sp. 1185 (assembly GCF_040544655.1). Taxonomy (NCBI): domain Bacteria; kingdom Pseudomonadati; phylum Pseudomonadota; class Alphaproteobacteria; order Sphingomonadales; family Sphingomonadaceae; genus Sphingomonas; species Sphingomonas sp. 1185. The sequence goes on along the minus strand of NZ_JBEPKL010000011.1, from coordinate 81,451 downwards.
CTTTCCACAAACGAACGGCCCGCGAGACGGCCGGAGGCTTCCCACAAGGATGGTGGATCGGGAATGGGTTTCGCCACCAATGGTGGTACCGTACCCTCTCCGATCACAGGGTATATGGCCTACCAATAGGGGGAAGCATGCCGTTAACGCTCGCCTTTTTGGCAGTTATAAGCGATCTGACCACGTTGGAAGCGAATGTTACTTCCGCATGTTCTAGTAAAATGGGAGCCTTGCAGCGACACACCAAAAGCTCGGGGCATGTGATCCGAATTGGTCGTTCAGGGATATGTTACGACGGTGAAATAGAAAAGAATGGAGGATCATCTCTAATTAAAGCCATCAAATCTATTCCCGACCGCAATAGTCCGGTCATTGTCATCAGATCACAAGGAGGTGATGCCAACGTCGGGCTGGATATAGCCGAAGCAATAATACATCGTAAATCATCAGTGATTGACTATGACTACTGCATATCGAGTTGCGCTAATTACGTCCTTGCGTCTGGATATCGGAAGATTGTTAATCGCGACGCAGTACTTGGCTTCCACGGAGGTGCCGAGTCCGTCTCATTCTCACAAATATTATCCGCCTTTAAACAAATGGGTGTACCCAATCCACTCCAACTCGCTCGCCACGCCCAATTAGGCCTGAATGCAACAGCGCATCGGCAAAGTGTTTTTCTGGAGAAATCGGGAATATCAGAAAAACTATTTGACTGGATAAACGACTTTAACAACCTGCCCGACAAAAAACGCAAGGCTATATGTAGTGATTCGTCCAATTATATCGTCTTTTCGCCGACATTTTTGAGCAGCTTTGGCTATCACTTAGCCAGTTACAAAGGCCCTTCTTCTCCTATTGAGCTTCGGAAAGCGTTGGTCCGCATTGGAGATGCGGCGTCAGCGGCTTGCTATGTCGCTTATCAACACCGCAATTTGCGCTGATGGAAAGAAGGTTCCCCAAAAACATGGGGTAATCGCGGGAGCGGCACTCCGGTCTGTAACGAGATAGATGCTGGTGGCTGTTCCCCGATAAGATGGAAGAACGGGCTCACGACAGGAAGCCGGGCCCAGGCATCTGATGGAGAACAGCCATGGACGAGTATATCGGGCTCGACGTTTCGCTGAAAGACACGGTGGTATCCATTCGGCGCGGCGGCAAGCGGGTCTGGCGCGGCAAGTGCCCGTCGGACCCGCAGGCGATTGCGGCGCTGATCCGCGAGCGTGCGCCCGCAGCCAAACGAGTGGTGTTCGAAACCGGACCCCTGTCCGTCTGGTTCTTCCATGCGCTCAGCGCGGAGGGAGTGCCGGTGATCTGCATCGACGCGCGCCATGCCAAGGCGGCGCTCGACATGGCGGCGAACAAGACCGACGCCAACGACGCCGATGGCTTGGCTCACCTTGCGGAGGTCGGCTTCTACAAGGTGGTGCGGGTCAAGAGCTTCGACAGCATGCTGACGCGCACATTGGTGGCGGCGCGGACCCGGCTGGTGCGGATCGGGACGGAGCTGTCGAACCAGATCCGCGGCCTGATGAAGACGTTCGGCCTCGTCGTGCCGCTGGTCACTGGCGGCAAGTTCGAGCGCCAGGTCGAGGCGTTGCTGATCGACAATGCGGACCTGGGCCGGATCATCCGCCCGCTGATGGAAGCCTGGCGCGCCGTTCGCCTGCGCGCAGCGGAGTTGAGCCGCACGCTGTTGGCGGACGCCCGACGCAGCGATGCCTGCCAACTCCTCATGTCTATTCCGGGCGTTGGCGTCGTGACCGCCACGTCCTTTCTCGCGGCGATCGAGGAGCCTGGCAACTTCAGGCGCTCGCGATCGGTAGGAGCGTGGCTCGGCTTGACGACCCGCCGCTACCAGTCCGGTGAGGTCGACTATGACGGGCACATCTCCCGTCGGGGTGACAGTCACCTGCGCGGGCTGCTCTATGAGGCCGCGACATCGTTGCTGACCCGCAGCCGGACAGAGTCCGATCTGCGTAGCTGGGGTCTGACGCTGCGGGAGCGACTCGGCTTCAAGCGCGCCGCAGTGGCCGTCGCCCGCAAGCTCGCCGTCATCATGCACACCATGCTGACCACGGGCGAACCGTTCCGCAGCACGACCGCTCCCGCCTGACCAAGAGCTCGCTGGCGCTGCAAGGCGCTTACGAGGCGTCCTGCCGGGACGTAGGCTGACCCATTCCGTGCCGTTCGTTGCACCAGTCGCCTGTCGGCGGTCCAGTGCGTCGAAAACATAGGAAGGGTCATCCGCGAAGCCCCATCATGCGGCGGCCCATGCCGACCGCGAAGACGACCATGCTTCCGGCAACGATACCTCAGATTTGTCTTGCAACCAGCGCGATTAGACGACGAACGGCCAACGAGACGGCTGCCGCTTTCCCATTGGGATCAAGAAATGGGAAGGGCCAAAGGCCCCTCCCACACCGTCGATTGTCGCAGAAATCAGCTCAAATCCACGATCCGCGTCAGCAAGTCTTCCCTAATCGTCATGAATGATGCGCCTCGCATGGCGATCGGTTCACCGGCCTTCATAGACCCAAGATCAACAGCCGGGGTGCCGGTCCAATCCACCTCCATTGCGACACGATCACCATCAACAACTGCGTTGGTGATGGTCTGATGGCGGACCGTGAATATCGTGGCAGCTTGTTCCGCAAGTTCGGCGAAGGCTGCCCGACCTTCGATCGTCATACTTTGCCCCAAATTTGATACGTTCTCGAACACAACATCGTCGCCGACCCATGCCACCAGCGCGGCTGGGTCCTTCCGATTGTACGCATCGATGTAGCTTTGAATGATTGCAGATAGCGTCACAGCTATCGCCCTTCTTCGAGAAGCGCGGAGCCTGTCACCATTCCGTTTGGCAAGGCAGACACCGCTTCAAACGGACAATGCCTGTAGGCATTGGTTCACTCGGACGGACCCGACCTGACGTATCAGGCCGGGTTATTAAATCGTCCGCTGGTCGCTACCGCGATGTGAACAACGAAGGTCATGCGAGCAGTATTGTCTTTATGAGATTGTCGAGCAGGCAGCATAACCGACGGACCTTCCCGATAGGGAAGGGCGCGCGAGACGGCCGCGTCATTCCCACTGGGATCGAGTCGTCTAATCGCATGTCATAGGGCAAGTCCTTTTTCTGGGAGGATACGTCGTATGCCGGGGCACGGTCGTCTTCGCGGTCGAGACATGTCGCCGCATGATGGGTGTCTGCGAAGCGGATCTTCCAATGTTTTGGACGCACGCGCCTTGCTCTTGGCTGGGTGGTGCAACTCGATCCTCGGAATGATCCGGCTCACGTCCCGGCAGGGACGCCTCGGGGCGCTGCGGCAGCGCGTCCAAGCTTGTGAAAAGGTCAGGCGGCAGCGGTCCGATAGAACAACTCGCCGGATCGCAGCATGGCATGCATGATGACGGCCAGTTTGCGCGCAACGGCAATGGCGGCCCTCTTGAAGCCGAGCCTCTCGCGAAGCTTCAGCCCCCATGTTCGCAAGTCGCTATCGGCGTGAACGCGGGTCAGGATCGTCGTCGCGGCCTCGTAGAGCAGTGAGCGCAGGTTCGCATCGCCGCGCCTGGAGATATGCCCGTCATAGTCGACATCACCGGACTGGTATCGCCTGGTCGTCAGGCCGACCCACGCGCCGACCGATCGTGACTTCGCGAAGTTCGCCGGGTCTTCGATGGCGGTGGTGAAGGTCGTCGCCGTGACGGCGCCGACGCCGGGGATCGACATCAGCAACTGGCATGCCTGGCTTTGCCTAGCAGCCGCGGTGAGCTGGCGCCCGAGTTCGGCGGCACGGACGCGCATGGCCCGCCAAGCCTCCAGTATCGGAAGGATGATGCGGGCCAGCGCCTCCTCGCCCTCCAGCAGCCGGCGGACGTTCTTCTCGAACACGCCGCCCTGACCGCTGGGCACGACCAGCCCGAAGGTCTTCATCAGGCCGCGGATCTGGTTGGAAAGACTGGTCGCCACGCGGACCAGCTTGCTGCGCCCCGCCACCAACGTGCGCATTAGCATGCTGTCATAGCCTTTGACGCGGACCTCCCGATAGAAGCCGATCTCGGCGAGATGCGCCAGACCGTCGGCGTCGTTCGCGTCGGTCTTGTTGGCCGCCATGTCGAGCGCCGCCTTTGCATGACGCGCATCGATGCAGATCGCCGGCAAGCCCAGCGCGGTCAGCTCATGATAGAACCACACCGACAGCGGGCCGGTTTCGAACACGACCCGTTCCGCATCCGGCGCGCGCTTGCGGATCAACTCGGCCAGCGTCTGCGGATCCGAAGCACATTTGCCGCGCCAAATCCGCTTGCCCAAATGCCGTATGGAGACGGCCGTATCTTTCAACGACACGTCCAGACCGATATACTCGCCCATGGTTGTTCTCCGTGCGATGCCTGGGCCCGGCGCCAGTCGTGAGCCCGTCTGTCCATCCTATCGGGGAACAACCACCTGTCTGCCGTCCTGTTGGAAGCGGAGACACGGGGCAGATCGCTCCCGCGATTACCCCATGTTTCGGGAATGGGGCGCGATCCCATCTTGGAGCGCGCCCCTCTAAATTACCATGTGGTTACAGCACGCCGATGTTACGCAACCATTGCTCGACCTGCCCCGGCCATTCCTTTGTGATCGGGTGAGCAGTTGGTCGCATTCCGAACGCATGCCCTCCCTTCGCGTAGAGGCGCATGTCAACAGGAACACCGGCATCGTTGAGCGCCAGCGCGTAGGCCATCGGTTGCCGAATGTTGTCGGTCGGGTCGTTCATCGCGTGGATGATGAGCGTCGGGGGTGCCTCACGATTGATCTTTACCCAGGGGGCAAGCTCCAGTTCGTTCTTGCCCTTGCTGGTGTCCAATACACGGGCCGTATAGGCAACGATCGCAAAATCGGGACGTGGTGACACCCGATCCGCTGCATCCCGGACAGGATATGTTCTTTCGTAGTCGTTGCTCATGTTTGTTACGAGGTACGCGCCGGCCGAAAAGCCGATGACGCCAATCTTATGCGGATCGATCCCATACGACGTGGCTTGACTACGCAGCAGGCCCATAGCGCGTTGCGCGTCTTCCAAGCCTAGCAGTACGTCCGGTCGTTTCTGACGCCCATTTACCTTAGGCCAAACTTGCGGTGTTCGATATTTCAGCATGACGCATGTCATGCCCTTCGTAACGACCCAATCGCAGATTTCCGTGCCTTCCAAATCCGTTGCTACCGCATAGAATCCTCCACCCGGCAGCACCAGCATTGTCGCGCCAGTGTTTCGTCCTTTGGGCTTGTAGATCGTCATCGTCGGTCGGGTGACATAGCTTGCCCAATGCCATTTCCTACCGCCTACGAGTGGCGATCCATTTCCCGTTCCTTCAGCTTCGTCGCCCGTGTCCGGTTTCAGCAGGGGGATATCCGGCGACCACAAAGGAATTTGCTTTCCGCCGGCTGTAGGTTGCCAAACCCCCTTCTTCTCGACCTTCGGAACTTCAATCCTCTTATCTGGCGGCGCGTCGCTTTTGGTCGCCTGACCGCAAGCTGCTCCGGCCAAACCAAGTGCAAGGAGCGACGGCACGACAAACCGAAAGCGCGGCAAATTACTGTCTCCAATTTTGAGGGTGCGACCCGCTGGTGGAATCAGTCGAGCTGCGATGACACAGGTTAATTGGGACTGGCATCCGCGCAAGCGGCTACTTCCCGAAATCGAACGGTCAGCGAGATGCCCAGGGCTTTCCCATTGGGGTCAAATTTCGAGAATGGCGTGCCGTTCATGCTCACCCGTATAGCCGGTAGCGCAACCATACTCTTGGAGGCGCGCCAAGCCTGGTTCTTGATCGCAGAAACTGAACGACCGGCGCGACGTGTTCTCCTGGCATCAGGGGGTGGTCGTGATGGTGCCTTAACATTCCGCGATTTAGCGACCTCGCTCAGCGGGGCGCCTACCCCCTCAGCCAATTGCCTGAGTGGGGCAGGAATCACCCCGTTGCCCAAGCGATAGAATTTCTTCGTTTGGCCCATTCTCTTCCGGCGGCAACCTCCACCAAACCAATGGGAATAAGGGGGTTTCGTGTCGATCGTCCATCGCGAGTTAATGGTTGGTGCGCTGCTCATTTTCGCGCCGGTTTGGATGAGCATTCCGGCAAGCGGGCAGGCCTTGGATGCCCCATCAAGCTCGCCGGTCGATGAAGGCGACATTGTCGTCACCGCGCAGAAGCGAAGCGAACGCCTGCAGGATGTGCCGCTGGCCGTCACCGCGCTGTCCGCCGACACGCTGTCGCAGCGGCAGATCAACGATACGAATGGATTGGTCCAGGCCGTCTCCTCGCTCACCTACACGCAAGGCAACAACGTCTCCAACTCGACCTTCCGCGTGCGCGGCATCGGTACGACGCTGTTCAATCAGGGGTCCGAATCCTCCGTGTCGACGGTCATCGATGGCGTCGTCCTCGCTCGACAGGCGCAAGGTTTTGTCGATCTCGCCGATCTGGAGCGGGTGGAGGTGCTGCGGGGGCCGCAAGGAACGCTGTTCGGCAAAAACGCCACGGCGGGCGTCATCAGCGTCGTCACCGCGCGCCCGACCCGGACGTTCACGGCTCGCGCAGAGGCAACCATCGCCGAACTTGGCGAGTACCGGATCAAGGGAACCGTCTCCGGACCCTTGAGCGACACGCTCGGCTTTCGGCTTAGCGGCTTTCGCAATGACGTCGGTGGGCACATCACCAATGTGGCCAGCGGCCGCGACCAGAACGGCTTCAAGAGTTGGGGATTGCGCGGCAAGCTCGACTGGGCTGCAGCTCCAGGGCTCAACCTGCTCGGCACAATCGACTATCGCCATACCGATGCGAATTGTTGCCAGCCGCAATATATCAAGGTGACAACGCCGCTTCTGGCGCAATTGTTGTCGCCGGTGGTCGCCAGCCGCCACAACAGGCAGGTCAGCATCGACGTGCCGTCGTTCAACAACACCCGCCAGTTGCTGGGATCGCTGGAAGCGAATCTCGATCTTGGACGGCACACGCTGACATCGCTGACGGCATGGCAGGATTTCAACTTTGACAACAATGTCGACGTCGATGGCCTGAACACGCCGTCGCCGATCTTCGTGCCGTTCGGCAACGGTCGCGGCATCCTGAACGGGGGGCCGGCGGGCGTGAAGCAGTTCAGTCAGGAATTGCGGCTGACATCGCCGCAAACCGGCGCGATCACTTATGTGGCCGGGCTCTACTTTCTTGATTTGGACGTCACGCGTGGATTCCGCCGTCGCCTCGGCAATTGCGTGGCGGGCGGCGTGAACGGCCCGGCTGTTTTCGGTCAGCCCTGCGCGGCACCGACCTATGTCTCGACCTTCCACAACGCCAAGTCGACGACGCAGCAATATGCCGCATTCGGCCAGGCCGAGTTGAAGCTGGTCGACCGCCTTTCGGCGATCGCCGGGGCTCGGCTACAGCGCGAGAGGGTCGGCTATGAGGGGAACCGTCCCGGCCTGCCGCTGGTGACGGGCGATGCGCCTCTCATGGGGGCGTCGCGTGGCAGCGGTTCGACCCGCGATACCGATCTGTCGGGCAAGCTGGGCCTGCAATATCGCGCCAGTCGTGATGCGCAGGCCTATGTCACATGGACACGCGGCTATAAGGGGGCCGCCTACGACATCGAGGTGAACGCCAATTTCGCGAGCCAGCGCCCCGTCTTGCCCGAAACGGTGAAGGCGTGGGAGGCGGGTGTGAAGCTCGATCTGTTCGACCGCACCCTCTCTCTGAACACTGCGGCATTCTATGCCGATTATGCCAATCTGCAGGTGCAGGCGGCCTATACCGATCCTGTTACCGGCATTGTCTCTACCATCCCCACCAACGCCGGGAGCGCGATTACGAAAGGCGTTGAGGTGGAGTGGATCGCACGCCCGGCACGCGGGCTGACGATCAGTGGCGGGGCTACCTATCTGGCGACGGATCTCGACGTCGATGGGGTAAGTTGTCCCCTCCCTCAGCAAGGAGCGGCACCGGTTCAATCCGGCTTCCCGGTCAATCAGTGCTACCGGACGGCAGCCGGTCGAACGCCGCTGCTGAACGTGCGTGGCGGACGCATCCCGAACGCGCCGTCCTGGCGCGGCACGCTGACGACGCGCTATGAAACCGATCTGCCCAACTCGGACCTCGCCCTGTTCGGGCAGGTGTCGGCCAATGGGCAAACACGGGTCAACTTCTCCCTCGAGCAAGATCCTGAACTGGCGCAGGGCGGTTATGCCACCTTCGACGCCAGCATCGGCGTACGGCAGGTCGCGGGGCGCTATTCCGCGACCCTGTTCGTACGCAATATCGGCGACCGTCATTTCCTGACCAGCGTCGGTCGCGCCGGCCAACTGACCAATGCCGCCAATCCCGGCAACTTGACCGGTTTCCTGCCGAAGGACGCCGACCGCTATGTCGGTGCGACCTTCTCGATCGCTTATTGAGGAACGGATCGATGTCGACGATATCCCGCCGCGACGTTCTGGCCGCCGGTCCTGCGCTGACCGCAACTGGGCTCGCCACCGATGCGCTCGCCGCTGCCACCCCATCCGAACGCCCCAACATCCTGTGGCTTGTCAGCGAGGACAATAACCCGTTCATCGGCGCCTACGGCGATACACTCGCCCATACGCCGACGCTGGACGCATTGGCGAAGGAAGGTCTGCTCTACCGCAACGTCTATACCAACGCGCCCGTCTGCGCGCCGACCCGCTTTGCGATCATCACCGGCGTTCATCCGGAAAGCGCAGGGCCAGCCCATAACATGCGAGCGGTGGCGAAATTACCGAACCTGCTACGCGGCCTGCCACAATATCTGCGCGAGATCGGATATTACTGTACCAACAACGCCAAGACCGACTATAATTCCGACCTTGATCCCGCAGTGATCTGGGACGAGTCGAGCAAATCCGCCCATTGGCGAAATCGACCGGATGGCGCGCCCTTCTTTGCCGTCTTCAATCACGAAACGACGCATGAATCGCGCATATTCAAACCGGTGGAGGGGCGTGTAGAGCCTGCTGCCATACGGTTGCCGGCCTACCTGCCGGACACCCCAGGGATACGGCAAGATTTCGCAACATATTACAATTTAATGGAAAAGATGGACGGCGAAATCGCGCAAAAGCTCGCGGAACTCGACGCCTCGGGCCTCGCGGACAATACGATCGTCTTTTACTATTCGGACAATGGCGGCGTGCTGCCTCGCAGCAAGCGCTATTGCTATGACGAAGGCCATCGTTGCGCGATGATCGTGCGCGTGCCGCCGCGCTGGCGGAGGCTCGCGCCCGCCGCTCCGAACACGCAGATCAGCGCACCCGTCAGCTTCATCGATCTGGCTCCCACCGTGCTGTCGATCGCCGGCATCAAGGCACCCCCGCATATGCAGGGCACCGCCTTTCTGGGCTCACATATGGCGTTGCCGAAACGCTATGCCTTCGGGATGCGCAATCGCATGGATGAGCGCTACGACATGGTGCGAACCGTTACCGACGGGCGGTTCCGCTATATCCGCAACTATTCCCCGCATCGCCCCTGGGCGCAGCACGGTGCGTTCGAATGGCTGGCCAAGGGATATCAGGATTGGGAGGCGGCGCATCTCGCCGGAACCCTCGATCCGGTTCAGGAGGCGTTCTGGGGCAAAAAGCCGTTCGAGCAATTCTTTGATCTGAACACCGACAGGGATCAGGTCCACAACCTCATCGACATGCCCGTCCATGCCCAGCGCATCGCCGAGATGCGCCGGGCGCTCGATGCGCATATGGTGGCGGTCAACGACAATGGTTTCATCCCCGAGGGTTCGCCCGTCGAAGGGTATGACGAAAGCCGCCGTCGGGGGGCCTATCCGCTCCGCCGTGCGATGGCCCTTGCGGCGACTGCGGCGCGCGGTGACACCGCCAACCTTGCCTATTTGAGCGAACAACTCGGCGACGACGACGATGTCCTGCGCTATTGGGCTGCGACCGGCTTCCTGATTTTGGGTGACGCCGCGCGGGATTATCTGTCGCGGCTGGAGTCAGCGATGCGTGACGATCCCTCGCCGCATGTGCGGGTGGTTGCTGCCGAGGCGGTCGCCAACCTCACCGACGGATCGGCCGCGGTGGCGGTACTGACCGATCTCCTCGACCATCATCCCCATCCACGGGTTCGCCTGCAGGCGTTGAACGCGCTGACCTTCATTGGTGACAAGGCGCGGCCCGCCCGTGCGGCGATCGGCCGCGCCGCGCACAGCGACGACCAGTATCTCAACTATGCCGGGCGCTATCTCGAACTGGTCCTGGATCGAACCTACAAGCCCTCGACGCCGACGATGGATATTCAGGCCACCATCCGCAACGCCAATCGCGTCGCGCCGTCGGGCCTTTGACCGCGTGACGGAGGATATGCGCGTCATTCCCGGTCACACGTTTGAGATGGGGTCCGACCGTTTCTACCCCGAGGAGCGTCCCGCGCGGCCCGCTTCGGTTAGCACTTTTCGCATCGACGCGACCCCGGTCACGAACGCGATGTTCGCGCGTTTTGTGGAAGTGACCGGCCATGTCACCGAGGCCGAACGGGGCGAGGATGGAGGTCCGGGCTCACTGCTGTTCGCCTTTCATGATGCTGGGGCGGCATCATGGCGGTTCATCGATGGCCTTTCATGGCAGACGCCCCACGGACATGCGAGCCGCTGGAATTCCATCGAGCAACATCCCGTCGTGCATGTCGGGCATAGTGATGCACAGGCCTATGCCGCATGGGCCGGCAAAAGGCTGGCCACGGAAGTCGAGTGGGAGGCAGCAGCCCGTGGAGGTCTTCAAGGCTGCGATTATGCCTGGGGTGACACGCTGACCATCGATGATCGCATTCCCGCCTCCATATGGGAAGGCGACTTCCCTTCGAGCCGGACACAAGGTCGTGAACTGCCGTTTACCACGCCGGTGGCGTCCCACGAGCCCAATGGTTTCGGCCTGTTCGACATGATCGGGAACGTGTGGGAATGGACTGCCACCAAGGCACCTCCCTTCGACGCTAAACCGAGCTGCTGCGGAACGGAGCGCCAGATTGAAGCGGAAGGCGGAGTGATCAAGGGCGGATCGCACTTATGTGCCCCGAACTGGTGCCGACGATATCGGCCTGCCGCCCGTCAGATCGGGACGGTGCCAACATCCCATATCGGCTTTCGCTGCGCTGCCGACCTCTCATAACGTGTTGAACGTGACGAGTGCATCAGGCACGCCAGTGCGCGCGTGAGGCCACCGCAACAGACGCGGCGATGCTGGCTCCGGACCCAAGAGGTGAGGTGTTCAGTGGGGCATCCTCGGCCAACCACCTCCCCGAAAACATGGGGTAATCGCGGGAGCGGCACTCCGGTCTGTAACGAGATAGATGCTGGTGGCTGTTCCCCGATACGATGGAAGAACGGGCTCACGACAGGAAGCCGGGCCCAGGCATCTGATGGAGAACAGCCATGGACGAGTATATCGGGCTCGACGTTTCGCTGAAAGACACGGTGGTATCCATTCGGCGCGGCGGCAAGCGGGTCTGGCGCGGCAAGTGCCCGTCGGATCCGCAGGCGATTGCGGCGCTGATCCGCGAGCGTGCGCCCGCAGCCAAACGAGTGGTGTTCGAAACCGGACCCCTGTCCGTCTGGTTCTTCCATGCGCTCAGCGCGGGGGGAGTGCCGGTGATCTGCATCGACGCGCGCCATGCCAAGGCGGCGCTCGACATGGCGGCGAACAAGACCGACGCCAACGACGCCGATGGCCTGGCTCACCTTGCGGAGGTCGGCTTCTACAAGGTGGTGCGGGTCAAGAGCTTCGACAGCATGCTGACGCGCACATTGGTGGCGGCGCGGACCCGGCTGGTGCGGATCGGGACGGAGCTGTCGAACCAGATCCGCGGCCTGATGAAGACGTTCGGCCTCGTCGTGCCGCTGGTCACTGGCGGCAAGTTCGAGCGCCAGGTCGAGGCGCTGCTGATCGACAATGCGGACCTGGGCCGGATCATCCGCCCGCTGATGGAAGCCTGGCGGGCCGTTCGCCTGCGCGCAGCGGAGTTGAGCCGCACGCTGTTGGCGGACGCCCGACGCAGCGATGCCTGCCAACTCCTCATGTCCATTCCGGGCGTTGGCGTCGTGACCGCCACGTCCTTTCTCGCGGCGATCGAGGAGCCTGGCAACTTCAGGCGCTCGCGATCGGTAGGAGCGTGGCTCGGCTTGACGACCCGCCGCTACCAGTCCGGTGAGGTCGACTATGTCGGGCACATCGCCCGTCGGGGTGACAGTCCCCTGCGCGGGCTGCTCTATGAGGCCGCGACATCGTTGCTGACCCGCAGCCGGGCAGGGTCCGATCTGCGTAGCTGGGGCCTGAAGCTGCGCGAGCGGCTCGCCTTCAAGCGCGCCGCGGTCGCCGTCGCCCGCAGGCTCGCCGTCATCATGCAGACCATGCTGACCACCGGCGAACCGTTCCGGAGCACGCCTGCCACCATCTGATCCCCTGCTCGCCAGCGTCGCAAGGCGCCAACGAGAGGTCCTGCCGGGACGTAGGCTGATCCATTCCGCGACGTTCGTTGCACCAGACGCCCAGCGCGACCGAGTGCGCCGCAAACATAGGAAGGGTCACCCGCGAAGCCCCATCATGCGGCGGCCCATGCCGACCGCGAAGACGACCATGCTTCCGGCAACGATACCTCAGATTTGTCTTGCAACCAGCGCGATTAGACGACGACGAACGGCCAACGAGACGGCCGGGCCGTGCCCATTGGGGTTCCGATCGGGCATCAGACCGCGACGAACTGATCAGCGAGGGAAGAGAAAGCCATTGATGGTGCCCGCTTTCTCGAAATCTGTTCCCGATTGCTAGTTCCCGAAACCCCCCAGTGGGCACGACGAAAAGAGAAGGCTGCAGGACCCGATTTCGTCGAAATCATTGGGATCAGGCTCGGGAGTAAGTGGCAGTAGAAGTTCCCATGCTAGAGGCTGTTATGAACCTGCGGCGATCGCGGCAGCCTGCTTCATCATGATGCAGGCGAAAGCGACGACGTGAAGTCCGGCGAGTGTTTGAGCATAGCGTTCATAGTCCTTGACGAGACGGCGGAAGCGGGTTGCCCAGGCGAATGACCGCTCGACGACCCAGCGGCGCGGCAGGAGAACAAAGCCGCGCTTGGCCTGCGGCAGTTTGACGACTTCGAGCGCGATGCCATGCTTGTCTGCTGCATCGGCGGCCCGCCCGCCGGTATAGCCTGGTCCACCCAGGCCAGTTCGACCGTGTCGCCGGTGACCGCCTGTACGGTGCGGGCGAGCCGCTCCACCTCGCCGCGATCCTCGGCGCTGGCTGGCGTGACATGGAGGGCCAGCAGATGGCCCAGCGTATCGACGGCCATGTGGATCTTCGAGCCCTTCTTGCGCTTGGCCCCGTCATAGCCGGCCCGCTCGCCACTTTCGGGCGTGGAACGCAGCGTCCGGCTGTCGATGATCGCAGCGGTCGGCTCGGCCTTGTGCCCCGCTGACAGCCGCAGCACCGCGCGCAAGTCGTCCACCAGCGCCTCGAAGCAGCCCGCCGCCAGCCAGCGCTGTGTCTGCTGGTACACAGCCGCCCAGGGCGGCAGATCGTTCGGCATCCACCGCCATGGCGCGCCCGTCTTAACAATGTAGCGAAGGCCGTTGAACACCTCCCGCAGGTCATGCTCCCGCTGCCCGGCATCCTCGCGTTGCAGCAACAGGTACGGTGCAACCAGCAACCATTCCTCGTCGCTCACGTCAGATGGATACGGCTTGCGGCAAATGCTCATCCCACCTCGGATGAATCAGCAAACCTCTCAAGTCCATAACAGCCTCTAGGGACCGCAAGGCAGAGATCGTCCTGGGCCATCGGGCAGTCGGGTGGCTTGGACCCATACGCACTAAGACCATGAAGGCGCTTCTCCGGTTCGACAAATCACGGGCTGATCGGATCAGGGCCGCCGCTCGAGACGTCCGCAGAATTCTCACGTGGACCGTGGGGTGAGCGGAGGGAAGGGGGTTGCGAATTGTGCCCGATTTGTGCCCGCGTGTGGGTTGCGATCGGGCCACGCATTTAGTAGGCGTGAGTAACCCTATAAACCATATAGGTTTCTGCACGCGTTGGGGCGTGGCCAAGCGGTAAGGCACCGGTTTTTGGTACCGTCATACGCAGGTTCGAATCCTGCCGCCCCAGCCATCTGCCTGAAATCCCAGCCAATTGGCTGCTAAGTGTTTGAAGAAGCTGGCTGACTATCAGGGTCGGCGACTGGCACCTGCACAATTGTGCATCGGATTGTGCCAATGCGCTGGCCGGGAAGGCCGCGGTTTTGGACTGTCTTCAACACGTTTACCGGCGCGGGCATATTTTCTGGTGGCGCCGAATTCACCGTTTATTGGATAATGGCACCCTAGATGTCCGGCTGTCGCTGCGCACCACCGACCGGAAGGCAGCGCGCAACATGGGGGCGGCGCTCACGGCGGTGACGCCGAGGGTGCTGGAGATGCTCGACAGGCGGGCCAGGCAGAAGACCGATATCACCGAGCAGGAGCTCCAGGCGATCGCCAAGGCGATGTACGAGGAGCGGCTGGCGGAGGTGTGCACCCTGCAGCGATCGACGCCGTACGATTTTGAGACCCACTCGGCCGCCAATCTGGCGTTCGTCGATTATTTCGAGCGACTGAAGAACCAGGGCGGTCGCATGTCCTTCCTGCCGGCCGAAGAGAGAAAGTTGCAGGCGGAGGGCTGGAGCGCGCAGCGGATCGCCGACCTGCGCAGGATCATCGCCATGCGGGAGGAGCAAGGGATCGACCCGATCCGGCAGGACGAGATCGATCGCCATCTTGCCGCCGCCGGTTTCGCGATCGATGACAGGCTGCGCTGGATGCTGGAACTCGCCCTCTACCCGGCGTACCGCGATGTCTATGCCGCCGCAGAGGCACAGCTGCGAGGTGCGGCCACGCCCAGGGCGGTGGCGCCTGGCAGTACGGCCACGCCTACACCGGCACCGTTCCCCATTCCGGTCGCTGGCGTTCATCCGGCGCCGGTCGGTGCCGCGCCAGCGGTGCCGGACGACTGGCTGCATTGCACCCCGGTCGAGGCAGCGGAGCGGATGATCGCCACGACGCCCCGCCTGCTGGAGCATCGCAAGGGCGGCAAGCGTGAGAAGGACAGCGTCGGCGAACAGACGTTGCGCCAGATCCGCTGGGCTGCCGTGCTGTTGCAGAAGTCGTTGCCGCCCGGCACGCCGATGTGGCGGGTCACCAAGGCGGACATCGTCGAGCTCGACAAATGGTTCGATCAGCTCTCCGTCAACTTCGGCAAGGCGGCTGGCGACCACGACCTCGGGCAGAGCCTGGAACAGGCCGCAGCCGTGTTCGCCGATCGGGTCGAGAATGGCGACGTGCCCATGGATCAGATCGGCTTGTCCACCGGCACCGCCAACAAGCATTTCAACAAATTGGGCCAGATCCACAGCTTCATGCGCAAGGCGGTGCCCATCGCCGAACCGATCGACTTCGGTGAGTTCACGGCCCCGATCGACAAGGACGAACGCGAGGCGCGGCTGCGCTATACACGTGAGCAGGGCGAGGCGATCTTCCGCCTGCCGCCATGGACCGGCTGCGTCGGCGTCGAGGAGCGACTAAAGCCCGGCCCCAAGGTCATCCACGATGGCCTGTTCTATCTGCTGCTGCTGGTCTGGTACACCGGCGCGCGGCGCGAGGAATTGGCCAAGCTCATGCTCGACGATGTCGAGGAGCGGCATGGCATCGACTATCTGCTGATCCGCCCCACCATCACCGGGCGGATCAAGAACAAGTCCGCCCGGCGCGTGATCGTCATTGCCGACGAACTGATCCGGCTCGGCTTCCTGCGCTATGTCGAGGCGATGCGCGCGGCCGGCGAGCAACTGCTGTTCCCGGAATTCGTGCCCGGCGGCGATACCAAGCGGAAGCTGGGCGACGTCTTCTACAAGCTGTGGTGGATCTATATCGCGCCGAGCGTGCCCGACCGGAAGCGCGGTCAGGCGATGCACTCCGCCCGCCATACCGTGTCGGACGAGCTGAAGGACCAGGAGGTCTTCATCGAGTTCCGCAACGATTTGCTCGGCCACAAAGGGACCGGTGGCGAGGGCATGACCCGCTATCCGGGGCGCGCCTCGCTCGAGAAGCTCAAGGCCACGGTAGCGAAGATCCCGATCGTGACCGGCCATCTGTCCGAGCAGCGGACCATCTGCCTCCTGCCGCAGAAACTGCGGCAGGCGCGCCCGACGCGCGCGAAGGGGGACCGCGCATGACGCGCCCCGAGCCAGCCCGGCGGGCTGGGCAGAACAGAAGAACGAGGGTGCGCACCCAGGTGAGAAGGAGCACGCGCTCCGGCTCTCGCCTGCGCGCTGAAGAGGGAGGAAATAAGGTAGCAGGATGGGTGGTGTATGACACCACCGGCCGCGCAGCGGGGCCTGCTCCGCGCCGAAGGCTTGTCGCAGGAGAAACGGCGTGAGCCAGAATGACGCGGGCCGAGCTCCTCGGAAGGCACGCGGCAAGCGTCCGCCGAGGAAGGATTCCGGCAACCGCATCGTCTTCCGGGTGACCGCCGAGGAGCGGCAGCGTCTGGTCAGCGAGGCTGGCGAAGTGGGGATTTCTACCTACGTTCGCGCCCGTCTGTTCGGTGGCGGCGTTCGCAATCGTGACGCCCTGCGCAAGATTGCCGCGCTGCATGTCGCTGGTCGCCGCATCCAGCAGCTGGCCGAGACGCACGATGTCAACGAGTTCGTGATCGCCACGACGCTCGGCGACGTGTGCACCGCGATCCTGGGGTTGGTCGACGAATTGGACGATGTGGTGGATGGCGATGAAAGGGCCAATGCCCCATGATCGTGAAACGCATCCCGGCGCGCCCGGCCGGGCGCAATGCGACCACGGAGCGGGCGAGGCATGCCCGCAACCTCGTCGACTATCTCCGGCAGCCCGAGAAGCAGAGCGAGGAGAAGGATTATCAGGTCGCCTATATGCTGCGCGAGAAGCTCGGCAGCACGAAAGGCGAGCGCCTGTTCCATATCGGTGGTCGCAACTTCGTCAGCACCACCATCGAGGGGCAACGCGCCGAGATGATCGCCGTCGCGCAAGCGGCAACCCGCAGCCCCAATCCGATCGACCACTGGCTGCTCAGTTGGCGTGAGGGCGAGTTGCCGACGCCCGCCGAGATCGACGAAGCGGTCGGCATGTTCCTCGGGCATCTCGGCGTCAGCGACCAGCCGTGCATCTATGCTTGCCATGGCGACACCGACAACCGCCATGTCCACATCGCGCTCAACCGCTATGATCCGCTTGCCCGGCGGATGATCGAGATCAACGACGGCTTCACGCTCGAGGCAGCGCATCAGGCGGTTGCCTTGATCGTCGATCGGTTCGGCTGGCAGGCCGAAGCCGATGCGCGCTACACCGTCGTGGACGGCAGGTTGGTCATGGCGCCGGGGGCCGCGGCAAGGCAGGAGGAGGGACGCAAGCCGCTGGGTATCAAAGCGGCGGCGTTCGAGAACCGGACCGGCTATCGTTCCGCGCAACGCATCGCCCAAGAGGAAGCCGTGCCCCTGATCGGGGCGGCGCGATCGTGGGACGAGTTGCATCGCTCGCTCGCTGAGGCCGGTATCAGCTATGATACCATCGGGACGAACGGCGTCATCCTGTCGGTTGGAAACGAGAAGGTACGAGCGTCGGACGTCGATCGGTCGATCACCCGCGTGCCCATGGAAAAGCGCCTTGGAGATTTCGTCCCGCGAGCGGCCGCTGTGAAAATCGCGGCCCGTGACGTGAAGGGGGAGCGGTTAGCGAAGGCCTTCAGGGCTGATGAATATCGCGGCGAACTCGAGCGGTGGAAGAGGTGGCAGAAAGCCAAGCGCGACTCCGCATCGTCAGAGCATACCACCGATCGTGCACGCGCGGCTGCCCTCGCCAAGCAAAAGGCGCCCAAACGGCCCCCGCCAAATCTGGAAAGCTGGTATTATGAGCAGGGGGAAGGGCCCTTTGCCGAAGCGTGGCGTCATCGCCATAGCACAAGGGCGTTCCCCAGCTTCGGAGTAGGGGGCGGCAAGCGACCGGCCGATCTGCCGTCGATCGATGGATTTCATGCCTATCCCTGCTCGGACGGCGTCCGCTACGCCCGTAAAGTCGATGGTCCCACAGCCTTCCTTGACAGGGGTGAGGCAATCGACGTGATCGCACGGGACGAGGCGGCCATGCTCGCTGCGTTTCGTCTTGCCGTTCGAAAATCGGATGGCCGGGTGATTGTGGCGGGCGATCCCGAATTTCGCGAGCGGACCTTCGTCATGGCCGTCAGATATGGCCTCGCCGATGCACTGGCGGACCCTGACCTAGCGCAGCGGTGGCGCGCGCTTCAGCCGTCGCTCCCGCAACCGGATAATACTCTCGCTGAGCGCCTTGCTCCGCCGCCCGCTGCTGCCGTTGGTCCATCGCTTTCGCCCCTCCCGCCGGCGCGACCAATCCAAGGTGCGAAGGACGATGTGCCTGCAAGCCCGGTCGATGCTGTTGCGGTGGCATCACCATCGGCGAACGTGATCAAACGACCGATGCCCGTCGCGAAACAAACGGCGGTGCCCGAGCCCGTGCCGCAAGCAAAGGTGCTTCCACCGGTATCGACCGGGCCAGACTTGGCGCTGCCCGTGGTGGACCAAAGCAAGCGCCAAAAAGCGCGTCATGCGAACCCGCCCCGCCTGAGCAAAGGGCCGAGCGATATAGACTTTCCCCCCGGTTTTCCTCCTCATGGGCGGGGGGTCGGGCGCTAGGCGCGCGCCGGAAGAACAAGGAGAGAAGCAGGAGTGCGCCTTGGCGGCTGTACCGTCAGGGTGAAAAAGAAGGCGACGCGTGTGCAGCCCACGCCGCCGGAGTGACAAAGACAATGAAGACCAAGAATGCGGCCGTGGTACCGTGGCACAGCCCGGCCGAGGTCATGGACATGATCTATGACGTGCGCGAACCCGGCTGTGAGTCCGTCGGCTATGCGCTGCTGCGCCCGCGATCCCGGCAGAGCGTCAACCACGTCATGGCGGTGTTCGGCAGCAAGCTGGCGCCGTTCAAACCGGAAGCCGATGCGCCGCGGACACCGTGCGGCTTGCCCGTCACGGCCCGCGACCATCGACTGATCCTGGCGCAGGGGGCGCCCGATACCCCGCTGTGGCGGCTGTTGGAGGATTATGATTCGAACGTCCGGCCGCATCAGCGGCTGCTCGCCGCGATCCTGACCATCAAAGGCGAGTATGACATGCCTTCGCATGACCTGCTCGACATGGCGTCGGCCTATGCGGCTGTTCATCTGGCGGGCGGTCGTCGCCTGTCGACGATGGCAGTGCTGCACGTGCCCGGTGACGGACTCAGCACCGCCCGGCAGCATGTCCACCTCTGCGTGTTGGCGCGACAGCACCTGCCGAGCGGATGGGCCGGTGAGCATCCCGATCTCGTGGACACGGCCCATCAACTCTGGGCGGACGAGATCAGCGCCTTCCGCACGGGATGGAGCAGGATCACGGCGGCGGCCTGAGTGGCACGGGGCGGCATCGGCCGCCCCGTATCATACAGGGTCAGCGATCGCCCATCACGTCGGTCCAGCTCAGATCGAACCGCGCCAGATATTTGCGCAGGCGATCGGCGTCGTTGGTCGAGGTGCGCTGACGGCGGGATGCGGCGAACAGGGTACGGCCGGCTTCGGACAAGGAGCGGCTCTCGCGACAGGTCTCCACCACATGGGCCAACTGGACCCGATCGAACGGGTCCAGCGCGTCCAACTGCTCGGGTGACAGCAGATCGGCGAGTGCATCGGGCGCGTCCGCCCCGCCCGTCCAAAGGCGCTTGAGTCGCGCGATCTCGGCGGTGACGCAGTCGACGTTGATCCGTCCCGACGGACTGAAGGTCGCCATGCGGGTGACGCTGGCGGCGAGGTCGCGGAAGTTGCCCGGCCAGCGCGCCTCGGCACTGGTCGCGAAGCCGAGATAACGGTCGCGCGCTTCCTTGTTGAAGGTGATGCGGTCGCCCTCGCGCTCGGCATGGCGGTCGAGTTCATAGTCGAGGTTGGGTGCGATATCCTCGCGGCGCTCGGCAAGGCCGGGCAGCGCGAAGGTCCAGAGATTGAGTCGCGCATACAGGTCGTCGCGGAACGTCCCCCCCGCCACGCAGGCGGCAAGATCGCGATTGGTACCGGCAATCAGCTGGAAGTCGCTTTCGACTTCGCGGTCGGCGCCCACCGGCAGGAACCGTTTGTCCTCGATCGCACGCAGGATCATCGCCTGTTCGTCAAGGCCGAGTTCGCCGATCTCGTCGAGGAACAGCACGCCGGTGTCCGCCGTGCGCAGCAGCCCGGCACGGTCCGCAGCGGCGCCGGTGAAGGCGCCCTTGCGGTGGCCGAACAGGGCCGACATCGCGCTGTCACCCTTCAGCGTCGCGCAGTTCACCTCGACCAGCGGCCCCTTCACCTGTCGCTTGATCCGCTTCAGTTCGTAGATGCGCCGGGCGAGTTGGCTCTTGCCCGCGCCGGTCGGACCCATCAGCAGCAAGGGTGCGCGGCTGCGGACGGCGACCTGCTCGATCTCGTCTATCATCGCGTTAAAGGCGGCGTTGCGGGTGTCGATGCCCGATTTTAGGAAGCTGGTGCTCTCGGCGCTGTCGGCAGCGAAGCGTGTGGCGATGCTGTCGTAGCGCGACAGGTCGAGGTCGATGATATTCCACGTCCCCGCCGCGCCGCCAGACCCGCGGGCAGGCTGTGTCTGAAGCAGGCGACCCGGCAGATAATGTGCCTCGGTCAGCAGGAACAGGCAGATCTGCGCGACGTGCGTGCCGGTCGTGATGTGGACGAGATAATCTTCCGCATCCGGATCGAACGGATAGGCCCGCGCGAAATCGAGCAGCTTTCCATAGACCTCCTCGAAATCCCATGGGTCGGCGAAGTCCATCACCTGCATCTCGACCCGCGTTTCCGGCGACACGGAGGCGATGTCGAGCGCCACGAATGCGGCAAGGCGCGCATGCTGGGTCCCGTGGATCAGGACGAGCCGGTCGATCCGTAGGTCTTCGTGCATGGTGAGGCCGACTGTCGGCCGCCATCGGCTCCACCGCCCGGCGTCAAACTTAGCGGCATCAAGCGTCGAGCCGAGAAAACCGATAGCGACAGTGGGCTTCATGGCGATACTATAGGATAAACTACGATCCATGTCGATCGTAACCACTTGAGGAGTGGATCAACCCGCTCATGATCGAAGTGCTGAAAAATCCCCAATTAGGAAGTGGATAGGAAAGATTTTCGACTGTCGCGCGGCATTTGGCACGCTCCTCGCAAAGCCATGTTCGTCGGATCGCATGGTATCGAACGGTCCGACACGCGGCAGAGGCGGCCGGAATAGGCCGGCCGCCTCACAGGTAAGTCCGAGGAGTAAGACGATGACCGCCACCGCTTACGAATACACCGATGTCCCCGGCGGCGTGCCGATCAAGGCCTGGACGCGGGGCGTTCCCGTCGAGGACGGCGCGCGGGCGCAGTTGGCGCGAGCGGCGCAGATGCCGTTCATCTTCAAGCATGTCGCGGCCATGCCCGACGTCCATGTCGGCATAGGTGCGACGGTGGGTTCGGTGATCCCAACCAAAGGCGCGGTCATTCCGGCGGCGGTCGGGGTCGATATCGGATGCGGCATGATGGCGGCGCGCACCTCGCTGATGGCGAGCGATCTGCCCGACCATCTGGAGGGTGTCCGCTCGGCGATCGAGCAGGCGGTGCCGCATGGCCGCAGCGTCGGCCGGGGCAAGCGCGACAATGGGAGTTGGGGCTCGCCGCCGCCCGCGATCGTCTCGGCCTGGGCGACGCTCGTCCAGCGCTTCGACCGGATCTGCGAGAAGCACCCGCGGCTCAAGAACACGAACAACCTCGTGCATCTGGGGACGCTGGGCACCGGCAACCACTTTATCGAGCTGTGCCTCGATGAAGAAGCGCGGGTGTGGGTGATGCTGCACTCCGGCTCGCGCGGCGTCGGCAACGCGATCGGCACCTTCTTCATCGAGCTGGCCAAGCAGGACATGCGCAAATGGCACCTCAACCTGCCCGATGAGGATCTGGCGTACTTCCCGGAAGGGACCGACCATTTCGACGATTATGTCGAGGCGGTCGGCTGGGCGCAGGATTATGCGGCGCTCAACCGGCGGATGATGATGACCAACGTCATCGCCGCCCTGCGCAAGGTCATCGCCAAGCCGTTCGAGGCGGAGTTGGAGGCGGTCAACTGCCACCACAATTACGTCACGCGCGAAAACCACTTCGGCGAGAACGTGCTGGTGACCCGCAAAGGCGCGGTGCGGGCGGCGAAGGGCGTGATGGGGATCATCCCCGGATCGATGGGCGCCAAGTCGTTCATCGTCCGTGGGCTCGGCAACCCGGACTCGTTCGATAGCTGCAGCCACGGCGCGGGTCGGGTGATGAGCCGGACGGCGGCCAAGAAGCTGGTGACGCTCGACGAGCATATCGCCGACACCGCCGGCGTCGAATGCCGCAAGGACGAAGGCGTGATCGACGAGACGCCCAAGGCCTATAAGCCGATCGAAGCCGTGATGGCCGCCCAGGCCGATCTGGTTGAGATCGTCCATACGTTGAAACAGGTGGTGTGCGTCAAAGGGTGAAGTGGGAGATAGCGACAGGCCGGGGGCCTGTTGCCCCGCGTCACCGGCCGCCAAAGCGGCCGTGGACGACGCACACCATTGGTCAGAGTGAATATGATGATCGAGATTGATGGCAGCGAGGGCGAAGGCGGCGGACAGGTCGTACGCAATGCGTGCGCGCTGTCACTTGTTACCGGGGAGCCGGTCCGCATCACCAACGTCCGCGCCAAGCGATCGAAGCCGGGGTTGATGCGTCAGCATGTCACCGCGATCGAGGCGGCGTGCGCGATCGGCAGCGCGACGTGCGAGGGGCTGGTCGTCGGGGCGTCCGAACTGACCTTCCGTCCCGGCCGGGTAAAGGCTGGCGATTATCGCTTTTCGGTTGGAACGGCGGGATCGACGGGGCTGGTGTTGCAGACGGTGCTGATGCCGCTGCTGCTCGCCGACGGTCCGTCCCGGCTGATGCTGGAGGG
Organism: Sphingomonas sp. 1185; assembly: GCF_040544655.1. Taxonomy (NCBI): domain Bacteria; kingdom Pseudomonadati; phylum Pseudomonadota; class Alphaproteobacteria; order Sphingomonadales; family Sphingomonadaceae; genus Sphingomonas; species Sphingomonas sp. 1185. Next base: position 58,360 of record NZ_JBEPKL010000011.1, on the reverse strand, counting down.
CGGGACTCACAACATGCTGGCCCCGCCGTTCGAGTTCATCGAGCGCAGCTTCTTGCCGATCGTCCGGCGGATGGGCGGGCAGGTGGAGGCGCGGCTGATCCGGCATGGTTTCTACCCACGTGGTGGCGGGCGGATCGAGGTGGATATCACCCCGGGCCTGCTCCGGCCGGTCGAGTGCATGGCGCGGGGCGAGGCGGTCGGCGTCTCAGCTTGCGCCTTGTTCGCCGGATTGCCCATGTCGATCGCCGAGCGCGAGATCGCCGTGGTCCGCAAGGCGTTCGACTGGTCGGAGCGCGAATGCTTCATGCGCGAACTGCCGGTCGATCAGGGGCCGGGTAACATCCTGCTGCTGGAGGCACAGTTCGAGCATGTCACCGAGATTGTGAGCGGCTTCGCGCAACTGGGCGTGACGGCGGAGCGAGTCGCGAAGACGGCGGTGGGGCGGATGCGCGGCTATCTGGCGTGCGATGCCTTTGCGGGGCCGTATCTCGCCGACCAGCTGCTGTTGCCGATGGCCCTGGCGGGCGGCGGCGCGTTCACAACCGTCAAGCCGAGCGAGCATGCCCGCACGGCAGCGACGGTGATCGAGCGCTTCACAGGGCGACGTACCCGGTTCGAGCAGCAGGCGGGAGGGGCGCATGCCGTGACGATCGGCTGACGGATTGCGAGCGTAACGACTTTCTGCTATCAACCCAGCGAGCCCGCACCAACTGGCGGGACATACGGAGACATGCTGTGTTCGACCTTGCCGCCTATTGCGGTGCACGGGTCGGCGGTCTCCGGCCTTTCGCGTAAACGTCCCACGACGTTGGCGGCGGGCCGGCATCCGCCCCCGCCGCACCTCACCTTTTCGACAGGAATGACGTCGACGCGCGCGCTTGCGCCGTCGGCCTGAGAGACGCGTGGATACGACATGGACGAATTGGATATCGTCCGGGGCCTGATGCTCCGGACGGCGGGCGCGTTGCCCGCAACGGCACCGCTCGCCAAGGCGCTGCTGGAATGGGCGGAGCCGCATCGGCCCTGGCTGCTGCCCGACATAGAAGGCGAATGGAACTGGGAAACCCTGTTCGCCGGTTTCACTGCTCCGCGCGGGGGACCGGTGCGGGCGGAGGCGCTCGAACTGGCGGGCACGCTGGCGCAGTTGCTGGGATTGTCGCCGATCGATGCGGAGCTGCTGCGCCTGATGGTCGCGTGCGACCGACTGCCGCGCGTCGGTGCCTTGGCGCGATTGCTCAGCCGTCACGGGCATGACCTGCCGCAACTCCTCGGCGAGATGGCCGGGGCGGGTGCCGAGGACGCGGACCGCGCGGCGCGGCGGGGTGCGGTCACGCGGCTGGGCCTGGCCTGCTTCACGGCAACCCGTGAGGGTGAGGCGGATGTCGAGATCCGCTGGACCTTGCAACGTCTGCTCGACCGGGCTCCGGCGAGCGAAGAGGCGATGCTCGATACGCTGGTCGGTCGGCGGCAGGCGGCCACGCTGGGGCTCGACGCCTTTGCGCATGTCGAACCGATCGACTTTCTCATCCGCCTGCTACGCGGTGCGCTGGGCGAGGCGGCGGCGGGGGTCAACATCCTGATCTACGGCCCGCCTGGCACCGGCAAGACCGAACTCGCGCGTACGCTGGCGGCGGCAGCAGGCGCGGTGTTGCACGGTGTGGGTGAGGCGGACGAGGACGGCGAGGAACCCCGCCGTTGGGAACGCGTCGCGGCGCTGGCCTTGGCACAACGTCTGCTCGGCGGGCGGGGACCAGCGGTGCTGCTGTTCGACGAGATGGAGGACCTGATCGGCGATGCCAGTCCGTCCGCGGGCGGCGACTGGTTCAGTCGGCGCGAGGGCAGCAAGGTCTTCGTCAACCGGCTGCTGGAGGCCAACCCGGTGCCGGTGATCTGGACGACCAACGCGATCGGCAATGTCGATGCGGCGATCCTGCGGCGGATGAGCTTCGTGCTGCGGCTCGACCTGCCGTCGCGGGCGGCGGCCGCGGCGATGCTCGACCGGGTGGCGCGTGAGGAGCGGGTGACGCCCGGTGCTGCCTTCGCCACGTTGCTCGACGCCGCGCCGGAAACGGCGGCCGTCCTGCGCATGGCCGCGCGTGCGGGCAAGCTGGCGGGCGAGACGGATGGCGGCACCGTCGCAGCCGAGGCATTGGTGCGCGCGTTGCGTGGCGGCACGTTGCCGCCCCCTGGCCCAGCGGCGTTCGATCTCGACCTGTTCGAAACCGATCGGCCGGTCGACCGCCTGTTCTCGGCCATGGCGGATGGCGGCGCGAGCGACGTGTCGCTGCTGCTGACCGGGCCGCCTGGCACCGGCAAGACGGCATTTGCACATCATCTCGCACGTGCGCTCGACCGGCCGCTGCTGGTCAAGCGTGCATCCGACCTGCTGTCCAAATGGGTCGGCGAGACCGAGGCGCAGATCGCCGATGCCTTTGCCGAGGCGCGGCGGCGGGAGGCCGTGCTGTTGTTTGACGAGGCGGACTCGCTGCTATTCGACCGCAGTACGGCGCGAACCAGTTGGGAAGTGGGACAGGTCAACGAACTGCTGACGTGGCTCGACCTGCATCCGTTGCCGGTCGTCGCGGCGACGAACCATGAGGCGGGGCTGGACCCGGCGACATTGCGGCGGTTCGTCTTCAAACTCCGGCTGAAACCGCTCGGGGCAGAGCGCGCCGCCGCCGCCTTCCTGCGTTTTTTCGGAGAGCCCGCCCCGGCATGCCTTGGCATGGTAGAGGGGCTGACTCCCGGCGACTTCGCGGTGGTCGCGCGCCAGTTGCGTCACTGGCCAGCGGCGGATGCGCTAGAATTGGTGGAACGGCTGCAAGCGGAGGTGGCCGTCAAGCCCGGCAAATCGGCGCGACTTGGCTTTTGATCAGATGGACGGGGTGGCTGCTGCCACCCCGTTCGATCGTCAGAACGCGGCCCGGTCGGTCTTGGGCGCCCGCGCCAGTATGGCCGCCTCGAACGCCTGCTTGAGGCGGCGATCGGCATCGGTGCCCGCTTCCAGGATGATAGAATTGGTGCCCATGGCGGTGCTGCCCCGCAGCGTCGGCCATGCCGTATCGAGTTCGCCACCGGTATAGGTCATGCCGCAGATCTTCGCCGCCTGCGGCGCGCACCAGTGCCAGGTAAGCCCCTGATCCTTCACCGCATCGGGCTTGCCGTATTTGGCGGTGAGTTGTGCCTTCATCGCGGCTTCGCCCATCGCGGTACCTGGGATGGTCACCTCGATGCGCGACACGCTGTCGCCGCTGGCGATTTGGGCGAATTGGATGTCGGCACGCTCCTGATGTGGCCCAATGGCTATGATTGTGCCGATCCCGGCATAGGTGGGATTGGGTGCCGCCAGACCTTTACGGTTTGCGACCTCGACCGCGACGCGCTGCGCGAAGGATTCGGTCTTGCGCGTCTCGTTCACCTTGTATCCGGCCTGCTGCAGGGCCGCCTTCACCTGCTGCGGCGTGTCGCCGAGCCGAATGCCGGCCACGTCCATGGTCGCCGGATCGGTGGCATAGGCGGGCGCGGCGAAGGTAAGCAGTCCGGCTGCAAACGCTGCGAATATCATTCTATCGTACATGACTATGTCCTTGTGGTGATGCTGGATCAGCGGAGGGTCAGGCTGAAAAAGCCGGCGGTGTCCTGCGCGCCGGCGACGTGCCCGGCGTCGAAGGCATGGGCGACGCCGAGCCGCAGCGAAGAGGTGGGCGACAGCGCAGCCGACCAGCCGAGCTCGACATCCATCTCTCTCGCGGTCGGTGTCAGGTCGACGCTGGTCAGGCGAGTGGCGAGCACGCCGGTCATCAGGTCATAGGCGACGGGTGCCTCGACCACCGCGCGGGCACGTTCGAGCCGGAGCGGCGAGGACAGCCCGAGCGTAACGGTACCGCCGCCGAGACGATGCGATGCGTCGAGCGCGAAGGCGGTGCCGGTCATCGGACCGGTGAAGCGCAGCAGGTCCGATCCGCCATCGACCCGAATGGTGGCAGCCGTGGCCCGTGCCGATAGCAGAACGCCAGCAACGGTTCGGCTGGCCATCAGGGTGGTCAGCGTCGTCCGGCTGCCGGATAGGGCAAAGCCAGCCGGCCCGCGCAGGCCCAGCACCTGACCGCGTTCGGTCAGATCCGATAGCTCGACACCAAATCCTAGCGGCGTCGCGAAGGTGACACTGCGCAAAACCGAGCGGCCATCGCGCAATGCGCCTGATGCAAAGCCCGCCGACCAGCCACCGCCGCTCCACGATGACGACATGCCAACCGGTGCTGCGACGACACCGCGCAGGGCAGAACCGGCAATGCCAACACCTTGCCCGACCGCGACATTGGCGCTGAAGCTGACGGTCTGGCCTGCGGCAGGCGAGAAGGCGAAAGTGGCCGGGCGGCTGGACCGCGCCGCGGCCCATGGTCCGGTTGCGCCGGAGGTGAACCCCAGTTTTACGTCGTTGGTCGTGGTGGCCAGCCACGGTGGATCGATCGTCCCCAGCATCGCACCCGCCATCAACCCCGATCCCCGGCTGCGTAGCCCGGTGCTGCCGGTCATGGCGAAGTCACGGCCATAGCGGTCGAATACCGTCATGCGAGTCACGGCATCGGATAGCTGCCCGCCGCTGCCGAACGGCGCCGACAAGCTGAGCGAGGAATAGCGCGCCAGCACCATGTCGGCCGCGGCAAAGGCACTGGCGGGGGCCTGCACCTTCATCGCCGCCTCGACGTTGAGCAAGCCGGCGCCGAAGACTTGGTCGGCACCCTTGTCGCCGAGGTCGGTCGCGGTATCGAGCAGGATGCGCGAGATCGCCTTGCCGCCGAGTTGCGGCCAGTACTGCTTGAGCAGCGCGGCGGCCCCGGCAATGGCGGGGGCGGCAAAGCTGTTGCCGGTTACGGTGGTCAGTTGCCCGTCCTTGCCCACGACGCTGACGTCCACCGCCACGACCGCCAGCGTGCGGTCGGCAAGATCGCCGGGCAGGCCATTGCCGCTGGGTGGTCGCAGCGAGCTGTCGACGCGGATGCCGAACAGGAAATTGTCCCTGTTTTCCAGATTGTTGCCAACGAAATTGCGGGTGATGGTGCCTAATGCTGCACTCTTGTCATCGACGAAGTTCGAGACGGACTGGACGAGCAGCCGGTCGGCTTTAACGACGCCGTCCATGGCGTTGCGTTGGTCGGTCGCCGCCTGACCGGCTGCCTCGCCGTTCAGGCTCAGCGAGATGACAAACGCGCCTTTCTCCACCGCATAGGCAATCGCCGGGGCGATATTCATCGGATTAGCGCCATCGGCCTCCTTGATCACGGAGGTGGCGGTGACGTTCTCGAGATCGGGGGCGGCGATCTTGAGGGCGAGTAGTGTGGCGTCATAGGCGACGCCGTGCACACCGGAGCCGTTTTTCGCGGCGAGCGCGACTGAGGCGACCTCGGTGCCATGGCCCTGCACATCGTCGAGCGGGAAGGTGACCGTCTCCGGTGCACAGGTAGCGCAACGCGCGATCCGGCTCTCGAACGTTTTGCTGTCGGGCGAAATGCGGCCGGCGAACTCGGCGCCGGTGGTGGCGATGCCAGTGTCGATGACCGCGATGGTCACGCCCTTGCCGGTGATGCCCTTGTCATAGGCATAAGCCGCTTTCGCGCCGACCACAGCGGCAGACGCCTTATACTCGGCGCTATCCGCAGCGCTGGGCGGCGGGGTCGGTGTGGGTGATGGCGTCGGTGTCGGGCTCGGCGTCGGCGTGGGTGCAGGCGTCGGGATCGACCCTGACGAAGCGACGCCGCCACCTCCACCGGCACAGGCCGCGAGCAGCATGGCTGCTGAAATCACCGATGGTGTTTGAAATGTTTTCCGCCGCTGGCGGCTAAGTCCCGCAACCATACGCACCCCCGTGTCGGGCGATGCATCGGCTTCCCCAGCCGACGGCACCGCCCCAGATGACGAGGCGATGCCGACCCGAAAGCCGGAAGTTGAGAACCCGCTGTTAGACGAGCGCGCACGCCTTTAGGCGCCCGAAAGCGCCCTGGACATCCGCGTGCGCCTCCCGGCCGAAACTGGTTCGGGCCGGGTGCACGGCTACTAACAGCAAGGTTCTCACGCCTCGGTCCGCCTGCTGACGAACGTGGCTGGTGTAGGCGGAACCCGTTAACGAACCAAGTCCCACCGTGCAGGAACGCCGTTCGGGTTGCTGCAACATGCGGCAAGCTGGGCCGCTTCTGCCTGAACAATCCGACGTATTTCGAGATGCTTACCCTTCCCGGCAGCGACAATCTGCTGGAGGAAAGAAAATGAAGCGACGCCGCTTTCCGTTGGTTTTCCGCGTGAGCGCCATCCTGCTGCTGACCGCCCTGATCGCCGGGCAATGGTGGCAACGTCTGCCCGCCGGCAGCATCGCTGGCTGGGTGCCGGCCATGGCTGAAGTCTATTGCCCGGCTGCCGCGATCCATCGCTCCGGCATCATCGCGGACAGCGCCCGTACGCTCGACGACTGGGGCTATGCCGTGATCGGCAACGCCATCTTTCGCGATGGCCGCGACCGCTGCCGCGTGAGGAAGGGAAGATCGGCCGGGGCCGAGCGAAGCCCTGGAGACAAATGAAAATCGAAGGGGCCTGATCCGGACCAGCCCGTCCGGGGATCACGTACGTCCACAAAGGTCCCATGTCTCTCATGATCCACGATGTTTTGCCGAGCGCCTCGGTCGCGCTGATGAACTATGTCCTCGCCGCAATCGGCTGCGACGAACCCGCGCCGCTCTTCGGCAACTCCGGCCTGCCCGGGGCGGTCGAATGCCTCGACCATAACGTCATCATCGCAATGACCCCCGTTACCGAGCCGCTGTTTGATCAGGCGCTGCTGCGCTGCGCCAACACCCGCAGGCGGGACACGATGTTGATCAGGCATGGTTTTCACCCCGAGACGATCGACCCGGTCCGTGTCGACGTCGCGCTGCGGTCGATTACCGGCCCGCTGCTGCTCACAGAACTCAGTTTCTTTCGCGACCGCGACCAGGGGCTGCATCTGGTGCCCGCTCGTGGCGGGCTGTCGGTGAAGCTCGGCCGCCACGGGGTCGAGATCGGCACCCGGCTGCCCTGGAACTGCCTGTGGGACCGCGCCGCCGGACTGGAGTGCGCCGCCGCCCAGATTGTGCGCGCCTGCCGCAGCGAGAACCAGGGTTGAGATGAACGACATGATGAACGGCCCCGATGCGGGGATGAAACAAGGAGATAGAATGATGACCACCACGACCTTTGAAGCCGCCGTCACCCGCGCCATCGTCAAGCTGCTGCTCGGTAACCGTAAGCTCAAGCCCGGCGTCGTCATCACCGGCGGCGATGCGCTCGGGATCGAGGACAAGATCGAGATGGGCCGCCATGCCGTGGAAACCAGTTCCGATCTGCTGCACCTCGAATTTCGCAACCGTCCGACCCCGGCGCTAACCGGCATCGCGCTATTCCTGCCGCGCGATGGCCGCTGCCACATCCAGAGCGGTTGCCGCCTGTGGGTGTCGAAGGCGGGCAACCGCGGGCTGATCCTGCCGCAGGCGCATGTGCGCGGGCATTTCCGCCTCGCCCCGCGGGAGATCATGCACATCGACGGCAAGCCCGCCGACGACCTGAGCGACGGCATCGAACGCGCCAGTGCCTGGCTGAACCGACAGGTCACGCGGACGGACATCCAATATGACGCCGCGCAGTGCACGCTGTGGGCGCAGGCCGCCTGACTGATCCGGGTCGAGCTCTATCACCCTATACGGACGAGCCAGCGAATTCGGACAGCCGCGGATATATTTTCGCCGTCTGTGTCCGAATACGCCGTCTTGCCCGTATAGGGTATGAGAAAGTCCTATCTCCCCTCGAACTAGCGGTCGTTGTGAGCGATGGCCAACGCTTGGTCGAAGACCACACGCTGCATTTGTCCATTCCGATGCGCGGGCTCGCTAACCGAACAGCGGCTTCAGCGGATTACCGATGAGGCCGCTGACCATGGCCGCCTGGATGCGGGTGGCTGGCCAGAGCTTCGACAACGGCCCGACGATGCGGTCGCGCACGAAGGGGATCGCCCGGCTGTCGGATTGGTAGACGGGGGTGAACAGCGCGGTCAGCGCCTGGTACAGGTGGATATGCCGCCGGCGCATCGCGATCGCCGAACCGAGCGCCGCTGCGACATCCGGTGATCGCCGCAAGGCCAACGCCAGGGCATAGGCATCGAGCAGCGCCATGTTCGCGCCTTGGCCCAATTGCGGGCTGGCCGAATGCCAGGCGTCGCCGATGTGGATCATGCCCGCCTCCGCAGGCGTCGATAACGTACGATGTGCATAACGGGCGAAGGTGAGTTGATCGGCTGATCGGATCTGGTCGAGCAATCTTCGCGTTGCTGGCCATAGTGCGGATACCTCGGCCTTCCAGACGTCGAGCCCGGCCGTCCTCCATTCTGCCAGCCGATCCGCGCGCAACGACCAAAATAGCGCGGCCTGTTGGCGCGGGGCGCCGGGAAACCACCCGACGGGCAGGACGCCGACCATCACGCTCGCCCGCCGATAGCGTTGTTCGAGTGCGCCGGGATCGAAACCGGCATCGGCGGGCCAGTCCAACGTGCCCCAGAGCGCACCATAGGCCAGTTTGCGACCGCAGGGTGGCGCCAGCGGCGTCCGCGTGCCGAGCGCATCGACGATCAGGTCGAATGGCCCGACGCGGCGACCGCCCTCCAGCAGCAGGAAGCGGCGGTCGTCTGCTGCCGTCTCGCTCCCCGTCACCGCGCAGCCGGTTTCGATCGCGATCCGCTCGGCAGCGACGGCCTCATGCAGCACGGCGAACAAGGTTGCGCGGTGGACGCCGATGCCAAACCCTGCGCCTTTGCCGAGCGCGGCATAGCGAACGTCGAGTATGACCCGTCCGCTGCTTCCTGCCTCGCCGTGGAGGCGATCGATGCGCGCACCGTGGTCGAGCAGCGCGTCGGCCAGCCCGAGTTCGCGCAGGACGGCAAAGCCGGTCGGCTGGATCATCAGCCCCGATCCCACCGGGCGGGGCACATCGAACCGCTCGAAAAGTGTGACATGGTGGCCGTCGCGATGCAGCAGCAACGCCGTTGCGAGACCCGCCGGGCCACAGCCCGCGATGGCGATGTGAAGACGCTGCATCGCGCCAGCCTAACCAAGCTCGGGCGCGGCGACATCCTCTTTGATGCTGGTGATGGCCACGGACCGCTCGATGCCGATCGCGTTCATGAAGCGAGCGTCGTGGCTGACCACGAGCAGCGCTCCGTCGAACCGTTGAAGCGCGCGTTCCAGAACCTCGATCGACTCGATATCGAGATGGTTGGTCGGCTCGTCGAGGATCAGCAGCCAGGGCGGCTGCGGTCCGGAGAGCGCAGCGGCCAATCCCGCGCGCAGCCGCTCCCCGCCCGACAGCGTGCCGACGAGCCGCTGGGCATCACGGTTGCGAAAAGCAAAGCGCGCGCAGGCGGCATGGACCGCCTCTTCGTCCAGCGTGGGGTGGAGGCGGCGCAGGTTGCCGACGATGGTGTCGGCGGCGTCGAGCAAGCCGACATGCTGGTCGAGCATGGCGATCCGATCGGCGCGGCGGCGGATCGTGCCGCTGGCCGCCGCGAGGTCGCCCTTGGCGAGGCTGAGCAGGGTCGATTTGCCGGCACCGTTGCGGCCGCTCAGCGCGACACGCTCGGGCCCGCAGATCGTCAGCGACCAGGGGCCGAAATGTCGGTCGCGATATGCGACGGTCGCTTGCTCGATCGCGAGCAGATCCACCTGTGACGGCAGGCCGGTGGCGGGCAGATCGATCGTCAGCGGCATCAGCACCTCAACCCGCGCCTGGGCAGCGTCGCGGGCTTGCACGGCTTCCTCATTCTGTCGTTCGGCGAGGCGGCGGGCCTGTCCCCCGCTATTCTCCGCGCGCTCGGCGCGGGCACCGAGCAGGATCTTCGGCTCCGATCCCTTGGCAGCGAAGGTGCGCCCGGCCTTGTCGCGTCGGTCCTTGGCCTCGCGCGCGGACTGAGCGGTCAGGCGGGTCGTGCGAAGGGCGGCATCGGTGCGGGTCTGTTCGGCCTCCGCACGGGACCGTTCGGCATCGCGCGCAGCGGCAAAGGCTGACCAGCCGCCGCCAACGATACGGATGCCGACCGGGCTGAGTTCGACGATCCGATCCATGGTTTCGAGCAGCGCGCGATCATGGCTGGCAACCAAAAGGCCGCCACGCCAGCCCGCGATCCAGCGTTCGATGGCGGCTCGGCCTTCAGCGTCGAGATTGTTGGTCGGTTCGTCGAGCAGCAACAGGTCGGGCTTGGCGATCGCCAGCCGGGCCATGCCGACCCGCGTCCGCTCGCCGCCGGACAGGCTTTCCATCGGGCGCTCCAAGGCGATGCCGCCGAGGCCGACATCGGCGAGCGCGGCATCGATCGCCGCCGGCAGTGTCCAGTCAGCGGCGTCGAAGTCTGCCGCGGTGCCATCCCCGGCTTCGATCCTTGCCAGGATCGACAGCGGGCGGTGGATTCCGAGCGCCTCGGCGACGCTATCCCCGTCATGCCACAGCTGTGCAAGCCGGTCGACCGTCCCTGCGCGGCGGAACGTGCCGGACGAGGGAAGCGCTTCGCCCGCAATGATGTGCAGCAGCGTCGACTTGCCGGATCCGTTGCGCCCGACCAGGCCGATGCGCTCGGCACCGACCGACAGGGTCAGATCATGGAAGAGCGGTCGGCCGTCAGGCGTGGCGGCGGAAAGGTTGGAGAGAGTGAGGAAGTTCGACATGAACACCGTGGCGGACGGAAAGGGCAGGGCGGGTGGCGCTGATCTTCCGGTCGTTCATGGTCGTGGCTCCTTCGGTCTCGCCGCTGGTATAGCCGATGGCGGCCCCCACGTCACCCGCCGTCAGAGACAGCCGAGGCCCGCCAGCGTCACCCGCACCGCTTCGTCGAGGGGTGTACGGGGTTCCTGCCCGAGTTCCGCCACCAGACGATCGTTCGCCAGGCGCACCGGCTGCTGCCAGAGATAGCGCATCTCCATCAACTCGCGTGGCGTCGTGGCGAACAGCGCGGCCAGGCGAAGCTGCCACCAGGGCAGGGGGCGGATCGGCACGGCGGGATCGCCGAGCACGCGGGCGATCGCCTCGACCATGTGGCGGCCGTCCGGGTCCCAATGGCCGTCCATATGAAAGCGCGCAAAGGCCGGCATGTCGGGCCGGTCAAGCAGCTGCGCCATCGTCTCGGCGACGTCGGGGAGGTACGCCCATTGATGACCGACGCCACGCTTTCCGGGATTACGGATCACGCGGGGCCGAGAGCCGAGCGCGATCAGTCCCTGGCCGAACCAGTTGTTCGCGGCGCCCGGGCCGAAATAATCCCCCGCGCGGACGATCAGCACCTTGGCATCGCCGGCGTCGGCCGCGGCTTTCAGGCGTCGTTCCAATTTGACGCGGATCGCGCCCTTGCGGCTGCGGGGATGCTGGGGGGCATCCTCGGCGATCGACGGAAAGGCATCGGCGCCGAAATTATAGACCGTCCCCGGCAGCACGATCCGCGCGCCGCTCGCCTTCGCCGCCGCCAGCGTGCTGTCGAGCATCGGCAGGACCAGTTTCTCCCAGTCGCGATAGCCCGGCGGGTTCACGGCATGGACGATGACGTCCGCCCCTGTCGCTGCGGCAATCACGCCAGCCGGGTCCAGCGCATCGCCCCTCACGCCGATGCATCGCTCGGGAAGGTGCGCGGTGTCGCTTCGGATCAGGGCCCGGACGATCCAGTTGCCGGCAAGCAGTCGACGGGCCATCGCCCCGCCGATCCCTCCGGTGGCACCCAGAATTAGTGCTGTTCGCTGTGTCATCATCGCCTCCATCGTGACAGCGACGATGATGGGGGCTGATCAATGCAACGGAAATTGCTGAAAAGCGGCAAGTCGCTATACGCAGATCTATGAGCAACGAACCGAGCTGGGACGTCTATCGAAGCTTCGCCGCCGTGCTGCGCGAGGGATCATTGTCCGGTGCAGCTCGGGCGCTCGGCATGACGCAGCCGAGCATAGCCCGCCATATCGATGCGCTCGAACAGTCGATCGATGGCAAGCTGTTCCTCCGTTCGCAACGAGGGCTGTCACCGACCGATCATGCACTGTCGCTTCGCCCCCATGCCGATGCGCTGGTGGCCGCCGCGGCGGCGCTACGGCGATCGGGCAGCGGCGGTCCGGATGCCGTCTCAGGCGTCGTACGAATCAGCGCCAGCCAAGCGGTCGGCGTCATGCACCTGCCGCCGATCCTGGCGGATCTCCGCAGGGCGCATCCCGCGCTGGCGATCGAATTGTCGCTATCCGATCAGCCCGATGATCTGCTCCAACGCCATGCCGACATTGCGGTGCGCATGTTCGAGCCGACCCAGAAAGCGTTGGTCGCCCGCCACGTCGGGGATGTTCGTCTCGGTTTCCACGCACGCCGCGATTATCTCGACCGGCGCAGCGTGCCGAACACATTGGCCGATCTGTCCGGCCACGACCTGATTGGCTTCGACACCGAGACGGATTTCATCCGCGCGGCCATTCGGCACCTTCCGGGAATCGACCGGTCGGCGTTCGCCTTGCGGGTCGACAGCGACGCGGCACAGTTCGCGGCCATCCAGGCGGGGTTCGGGATCGGTATTTGCCAGACTGTCGTCGCAGAGCGTGATCCGGCGCTTGTGCGGATTTTGATCGATGCGCTGGATCTGCCGCTGCCTATATGGATCGTGATGCATGAGGATCTGAAGCGCATCAGACGATGCCGCGTAGTGTTCGATATGTTGGCGAAGGCCTTTATGCGCTGACCCCGATCTAACCTTTTGATCCAGTCGTTGGGGTTGGTTAGGCAGGCATGTCGTCGGATCTGGTGGAAAACGATCTGTCTGTTTTCGGCGGCGTGCGGCGGTAAACGGACTCTCATCAGAGCGGGCACTTGGCCGTTGTGGTACCCAATCGCTGATCAAAGCGGTCTCGCGCGGGGTGTTCGAGCACTTGTTTTCTTTCGAGCGAGAGGCGCAATCGATCCGATTAATCGGCTCGGACGAAGAACCAAGTGTGGCTCTCCTTCCAGCTGCGGGCGAGACCGTAGCCTACCAGACGATTGGCTGCGCGATTGACGTCATAAACGAGCTCATCAATCGCATACGCGATCGCCTCGGCGGTCAGGGGTGTGGAGACGTCCATCGCCGAGAGGACAGCCTCCTCGATCGAGGGATCGTATCGCGGTTCCCGGTTCCCCAAGGTGAATCGATCGCACCAGATGAGGAAACCGCGCCACACGATGAAGTGGCTCCTGCACCCTCCGTTACGCCAGACGGATGGATACAGGGTCAGGCCCTCGCCACGGGTGTCCATGCGCCAAGCTTTGCCGGCGCGGGGGTCGAGGTTGACGACGAGGGTCTCGCCGCAGCCGTCAGGGCAGGCCATGACCACTGAACGCGTGCGCCCACGGACCACCAGCGCGGCATCGCCGGGCTTTGCGAGCTTGGCCTCCGCTTCGTCACGATACTCGGCCTCACCGACGAGGTTGAGCATCCTTGCCGGCGCCGTCATTCCTTTTCCCCCTTCGCAGATGCCCTGCGGACGGGCAGCGGCCAGGTCGATCCCTTGGCGCGCGCGCCGGCGGTCGAGCAGACGATGCACCCCGAATGGTTGGCGACAGCCATCTCGCTCACCCGGCCGCGCAGACCGTCGTAGGCGAGGTGGCGCGGACGCGTCGGCACGGGCGTGACGGCCCCCAGCAGCATGGTGAGCGCGAGCGAGGTGACGGTCGAATTGACGGAGATGACGGCGGGCTGGGGTTCGTGGACGCCCTGCACGTACGGATCTGCCGCCCGCTGCTCCGGCGTCTGGAGCTCGCGAAGAATGGCCTTGCCGTCCAGCGCGCCGGTGCAGGTGAGGCAGGGCAGTCCCGGCGCGATCATCTGGATGCGTCCGGTGACGTGCGTGATGACGCGGTCGGAGGCCGTGATACTGACCCCCATGTCGATTACCGGCACGAGATACTGGTGCGCGGCTTGGTTCACGACGGCCCGACTCGCGTGCGAATCGGTGCACAGGAGCACGAAGTCGAAGGTGGGCAGGAGATCGGCGACATGCGCGTCGACGATGTCCGCCTGGAGCTCCGTGACGTGCGCCTCGGGGTTGACGGCCCGGATCATCCTGGCCGCGACTTCGACCTTGGGCGTTCCGACGTCGCCGGGCACCGAACCTACCAGCCGGTTGAGGTTGGTGGTCTCGACGTCGTCTGGGTCGATGACGGTGACGTCCATCGCGCCGAGATGGGCGAGCTGCTGGCAGGCGAGCGAACCGGTGCCTCCGGCGCCGATGACGCCGTAGCGGAGGCTCTTCAGCAGGCGCTGGCCGGGTTCGCCGAACGCGCGGACCTGCCGGTCCTCGCGCTGCAGATCCACGCAGTCTGGTCCGGGGGAATGCAGGGCGAGGTGCCGTCCGACCTCCCACACCTTGATCTCGTCGTTCGATCCTAGGCGGCGGGCGCGGCAGCCGTTGGCGCCGATGACGAGCGCGGCGTGGGGAACGGGTGCGCCGCGCCGCGCGAGGTAGGGGGCGAGCTGGGCCTCGCCGCCGTCGTCGGTCGCTGAGAATATGGGATGCATCGAGCAGTCGGGGTGGGTGTGGATGAGTATCACCGCCATACCGGTGACCCGGCTGCGATTGGCGACTTCGAGCAGATACTCGGCCTTCAGCACCGCGGAGATGCGGTCCCGGCGATCGTAGGCGCTGTCCGGCACGGGCGAGGCGTCGGCGACGATCCACGCGTCTGCACCGGGGACGTAGTGGGCATAGGCGATGGCGCAGCTTTCGACGCCGTGGGCGTCGAGAAGCGTTGCGGCGAGCTGGTCGTAGATCGGCGACGGAAATCGGATGCCGCTCATCGTACTTCCTTCATGCGATTGATCACCACGTTCATCCACGTGGTGAGGGTGTCACGGTTGGGGTTCCAGGGCGCGGTCAGGTGCCAGGAGAACCAGAGCAACGGCTCGGTGACGCCGGGGATCGGGTTCATCCCGGTGTTCTGGGGCTGGCCGCCGCCCTGTAGGGTGAGGTCGGCATCGGTCCAGAAGCAGTCTAGAAGCGCGTAGGGATACCCCGACGGAATGATAAAGCGGATGGCGGTCGAGGGTTTCGACCACCCCTCCGGCAGTCGGACGTTCGGCACGGTGACGAGCATCACGTCGCTCGTCACCTGCCGGACGTCCACTCCGCCGAACCGCTCCCGCAGCTGTTCCAGCTGCATGGTGACGGGCCCGGACATCAGCCGAAGTTCGCCTTGGGCACCGACGAGAAGCGGCGCACGCCGTGCTTCGGATCGAGGCTGATGCTCTCGTCGTCGCTAATCGTGCGGTCGGGTTCGTCACCATGCCCTTCCAGCGCGAGGTCGTGGGTCTCGTCCCAGCCGGGCACCATCGCCTTGATCTGCGCGCCGGTGAGCTTCTTCTTCTCGGTTTCGTAACGCTGGCCGTTGACGAAGAAGAAGTACGAGGTCTTGGTCTTGGCCGTGATGAACCTCTCCACGCCCTCTGCGGTGAGATCGACCTGGGTGCCCACCTCGATCAGCTTGTCGGTGCCGCCGCGCACTTCGAGGAAGACCGCCTTGTCGTCGCCGATCCCGGCGAGCGAGCGCAGGACGGACTCGGGTATGCTCGGCTGGCCCCAAACGATGCGGCTGTCGTCAAGCTTGAGGCGGTAGAGCGGGTCCGTGCTGAACGCGATGAACCGGTAGGCGAGGCGATCGCGCAAATCGACCTCTTCATCGGCGCGGACGTCCTCGAAGTCGCTTTCCTGGGTGATGACGAACAGCGAGTGCCCATCGATGTCCTTGAGCGCTGCGGCCTTCAGGATCTGGCGGCCGAGGGGGACGGGATCGTCGAGAATGATGGGACTGTAGTCGACCCCGTCGAGGGCGAAGGAGACGCGGTAGCGGCCGGGGCGCAGCGGGCGATCCTGCTGCACGGCGAGTTCGACATCGTCGATGTCGTGGCTCTCGATGATGGACATTGTGTATTGTGTTCCCATGGACCGAGGCGTGATTGCGTCGGTCTCACAGGGTCAATCCCGGCAGCGCGGCCTGACCGGTAATTCCGGTCAGGAACTTTTTTGCAGGCTGCCGTCCACGATCGGACCACAGGTGAAGAAGGCCGGGCAGAAGGGGCATGTGCGGTCGGAGCGGTCGGCCTCGAACCGGCCTTCGCCGATTGCGGTGAGGGCCTTCGAAAGCTTTTCCGTCTGCTTAACCAATCCCTTGTGATCGAACGTGACCCGCGTGGTGGGATTGGAGTCACCGAGATGGATGATCTCGGCGGTGCAGCCCGGAAGAGATGCGGCGGCGGCGATCTGGAAGGCCGCGTCCGCCATATCCTCCCCCGTCTTCGAGGACCGATGCCCGGTTCTCACCATCCTGGCGATGCGCTGACCGGAGGAGTTCGTTATGAGATCGTCGGGGATCGCGATGAGGATGTCGTCCCCGATGCGCGTCTCCAGTGTCACCGGGTCAGCCAGGGTGCCGCCAGCGCGCAGGTCGACGAAGCGCTGGACGAGCAGGCCCGCGATCTCGCGGTGGATGGCGTATTCGTCGCCGGCGAGCGGCCCTTCCGACCAGAGCCGATCCAGCAGGATGGCGGCTTCGGATGCGGACCCGGCATTGGGCTGCCGTCCGGCAATGTCTTCGATCACGGAGCGCACGATGTCATGCATGCTGGTGATGGTCGTGGATGTGCGCTTTCCGCCCACGCCCAGGATATGGGTGTAGAGGTAACGCCGGCGACAGCGTGAATAGAGGTGGAGCTGGGCGGTGGTGATCCGGATCGGCGGGCCGATGCGGACGGGCAGCGGCTCGGCTTCGGGATCGGTGGTTCGGTCGGTGCGGGGTGTCGCCGCCCGCATCTTGTTAACGCCGAGACGCGCGATGAAGGGCGACGGGTCCCGTCTACGGGGTGATCCCATCCCGGACGAGGCGGTGCGAGTCGCGGAGTAGAGGAGCAGCCTGTCCCTCGCGCGCGAGGCGGCGACGTAGAATAGGCATTCCTGCTCCAGGTCGTGGTCGATCGCGGCGAGCGCCATGGTGCCGCTCTCGTTCCCTTCGCCCCCGGTGATCATGCCGTCCGGAACGGGACAGGTGGGTCGGCGGGTGGCGGAGGATGTAGGCAGGCTGTTCTTGTTGAGCCCCATGACGTGCACCGCCGGGAACTCGAGTCCCTTGCTGCCGTGGATGGTCATCAGGCGGACGGCGTCGATGCCCTGCGCCGCCTGGGGCAGCTGCCTTAGGTCGCGCTCGTCGGCGAGCTGCACGAGAAGGCGGATGCCGTCGAGCATGCGCTGGACCGGCAGGCCGGGGCCCGCGCGCTCCGCGCGGAGGAAGCCCATGAACTGCCAGATCGCCACCCCCATCGCTCGGCTGGCGACATCGTCTGCGGTGGCGATCGAGGCGGCGGTGCGCGTGCGGTCGAGGAGGATGCGCGCAAGTACAGGCCACGGACGCGACGAGATCCCGAAGCCATCGAGCATGGCGATAATGGCCCGCAACGATGTGGCATCCGCAGGGGATAGCTCGGGCAGCGCCCACGTCGTCTGGGTCCAGGCAAGCGGTTCCGCATCGGTCTTGCCTAGGTGCTGGACGACAGCCGTGGCGCCGGAGAGGGACAACCCGGTCGCCAGCCCGGAGAGCGTCGGTTTGCGGACCAGCCCCATCGCGCGCCGGTCGACCAGCAGCGAAAGCAAGGAGAGCAGGTCCTTTATCTCGGGCCGCTCGAACAGGTTGCCGAGGTAGAGCACCGGGATGCCGCGCCGTTCGAGCTCGCGTCCGATGCGGGTTAGCCGGTCGTTGCCCGAGCAGAGTACGGCATGGTCCCGGAACGCAGTGTCCGCCGACCGGCGCTCGATCTCGTCCGCCAGCGCGTCCGCCTCGTCGTCGTTGTCGCCGAACGTCACGTGCTCTGGGCTGTGTCCGCTTGCGGGACGGTTGGCGCCGAGTGACGCGTCGTTCGATCCGGCGCGCATGCCCTGCCCGAACGCTGAGAAGGCATCGACGATTTCCGGCGTCGACCGGTAGTTGAGCCGGAGCCTGCCGCCGGTGGCGCCCGGGAAGTCGTCGGTCGCAAACCGCGACATGTTAGACGACGACGCACCGCGGAACCTGTATATCGCCTGCCGGGCGTCACCGACGGCCCAGAGGTTCCTGCCCCCGTCGGTCAGTAGCTGAAGGAGCCTAACGCTGCTGCGGTTCACGTCCTGGTATTCGTCGACGAGGACATGGGTGTACTTGCCGCGCAGAACCGCCACGGCCTCGGGATCGGTGTCGAGCAGCTTGACGGGGAACGACACAAGGTCGCCGAAGTCGACCGCGCCGGCCGCCTGCTTCAGCTCCTCGTACCGGCGGTACACTAGGCCGACCTCGATGCACCGCTGCGCCGCCATGTGCGCGTCGGGATCCACGGCGTGGTCGAGCATCGCCTGGGCGAGTTCGGTGAAGCGCTCGTGCTCGGCGACCTCGTCCTTGGCCCGCGAAATCGCGCCGAGCATCTCCCTCAGGGGCTTGGCCGGATTCATGATCTCGCGATGGTGCGTCAGGGAGAGCGCCAGGTATTCCTTCTCCATGATCGCGATCGCCTCGCTGCGGTCCATCATGCGGGGTTCGGCGGCGAAGCCCAGCTGCTTGTGGTAGCGGCGGACGATGTCGAGGCCGAAGGCGTGGAAGGTGCCTATCCACATCGCCGACGCCGCGTCGGGGTGTATGGAGGCGATCCGCTCGGAAAGCTCGCCCGCGGCCTTGTTCGAGAAGGTGAGCACCAGGATGCCCGTGGGATCGATGCCTTCCTCGACGAGCCCGGCGACACGGCCGACCAGCGTCTGGGTCTTGCCGGTGCCGGGGCCGGCTTCGAGGAGATAGGGCGCACCGCGATGCCGCGCGGCATCGACCTGCTCCGGATTCAGAGGCTTCGGAGGCTTCTTGGCCGGGTCCGCAGCGGGAGGCTGGATTTCTGGAAGCAGCAGGGCGTCGAGCAGCTGCATGGCGACGACGTCGAACGGTGCGCCCAGCCTGTCGGCGATCTCCGTCGCGGTCATCCCCTCGAGGTGGAGGGACCTCGCGCGAGCGCGCGGGAGGATCAGCTCGCGTCCGAAGAGGTCCATCTGGATCTCGCGTCGCTGCCGGCGGCTATAGTCGACGACACGATCCTCGCCGACGGGCGCGGCCTCGGACGAACGCGTCGGATCCACGTCCTTGGCAACGTGCTCAATGCGGTCATCGCCTAAAGTTGCGTGACCGAGTTCGTGTCCGATGAGGAACGCCTTTTCGAAGTCCGAGCCTGCGTCCTCGTAGCGGATCGCCCGTCCCTTCGGATCGAACTGCGCCCGCCCGCCAGCCAGGATCTCGCTGCCCGGCTCGACGGCCTCGTTGTCGAGGCAGCGCATCGAGGCGACCGCATTGACGATCGATATCGGCGACCATGGGTCGGCACCCTCGGACACCGCTCGGGCATGGAGCGCAGCGGCCTGCTGACGTGCGAGTTCGACCGCGTCCACCGATTCAGTCCCGGTCTTCCAGGAGCTCGCGACGCTTGTCGTCCTTCACCCGGCACTGGACCAACAGCGCCTCGAAGGTGATCTTGGCGGTGGCTGCAGTGGGGGCCTCATCTGACTTGTAGCTTAGGTCTGTCGCGAGTCGGGGCCCGGCGGTCATGAACGCCCGCAGATCGCCGACGCTGGTCCTGACGCCTCGTGCGACGGCATCGACGATCCACGCCGGCACCGTCGCGATGTCCACCAGCCTCGTGCTGAACCCCTGGATGACGCCACTGGGCACGCCCAGCGTCCGGCGGAGTGCGACGAGATCCTCGCTTGATGCAGTCTCGAAGGGATCGACGACGGCTGCACCGGCATTGGTGGCCATTGTTGCCTGGAACGCCGCCCAAGATTCCTCGACCCAGGCCTCGTCGACGGGTGTGCTGGCGCCGTCACCCGCCCGCCGGAGCCGCATGTCGAGCGATAGGTCGATCAGATCGTCGGCCAGATGCGGATGGGACTTCAGGTAACGTTCGAGGATCGCGCGGTCGTGCTCCGGCTCCACCGCGAACGCCAGCAGGACGTCTTCGTCGCTCAGTTTGTTGTGGTTACTCATCGCCTGATCCGATCCCGAGCGCTTGGCGTATTGTATCGAACGCCGCGTTGCGTCGATTACGGACGGTCTTCTCGGAAGAGACCCCGATCATCTTGCGGATGGTCATCACACTCTCGTCTGAAGAGTCGATTGGCATTTCCTGAAGGATCATCTCAATCACTCTGCGTTGCTTGTCTGGTAGAGCTTGTATCGCCGCGATCACGCGGGACCGGTAAATCGGATCCTCGGAGAGCAGTTCCTGCTTCAGGTCCAGGCTGCCCACGGCCCTCTCCACGGCCAGCGATGGCTCGCTGCCGTCGTCGGCGGCCTCGATGCGTTCGCTCCGGGCCGCCGACCGCGTGGCGCGCCTCATGGCCGTCTTCCGGAGCGCGGCTATGGCATCGGCGAACATCACTTCGTAATAGTCGAGATCGGAGCTCCCCTCCTTGCGATCGACGCTCACCTTCTCGTTGAATAGGTCGCGGACGCGATCCCGGGCGTCGGCGGCATGCACGTTCTCCGACGTGCCTGCGCGCTCTCCCTCGGCCCGCGGCAGCACGGCCGTGATCCTCCGCATCAGCTCGCGATAGAGTTCGCCGAAATAGGCCTGATCGTTGTCGGATCGTGTTGCCCGGATCAGATGGACTATGCATTCCGACTGCACATAGAGCGGCGAGTGGGCATCGCGGATTTTCAAGGCGGCGATGACCTCTAATCGCGGAAGTCCGACAAGTCGTTCAAGAGTGTCTTCGACATCCTCTCGGCGCGTGTATGTCGTCCCATCCGGCTTTTGCTTCGTCAGTGGCGGTACATTGGTTCCCAACGCGGATTCCTCGAGCGGCGTGCCGTGATGCCGATAGTAAAGCGCTCACCTTTGTCCGTCGATGGAAAGTGTAGTCCAAGCGCGGATTGTTGGTGCTTTATTCCTTGGGAGGTGTAGGGTGGCGCGGTCGGTTCCTCAAGCGACCACATCGCTCGTGGAACTGAGCGGCCCGCTTCGATTACGGTTGGTGTAAGCCGCAAGTCCAGATCCGACGACTTAGGTCGTCGCGAGGCGGACCGGCGGAAATCACGTTTGTGCCGCGTGCGCGATGACGGCATCGCCCTTGGCGTCGGCTGGACCGTATTGGTCGACGGATTGGGAGTTGCGATGCCTAGCGTGATTGATTTCGAGGAAGCTCTGAACCGCACGGACGGCGAAGACCGGGCGCTGCTCATCGGCAACGGCTTTTCCGCAGAGTATTTCAGCTATGCCAACCTGCTGGACAAGTCGGGTCTCGTCCCCGGGACGGCGATCCGCACCCTGTTCGACACGCTTGGTACTGTCGACTTCGAGGCGGTCGTCCGGGCGCTTGAAGGCGCCATCGTGGTCGAACGCGCCTATGGAAACGACGCACACGCCGCCGAGATCGAGGCGGACGCGCAGAAGGTGCGGGAGGCGCTCGTCGAGGCTGTGAATGCGACGCATCCCGCGCATCGCGAGGATCTCGGTGTCAAGTATTCCAGCAGTTCTGCCTTCCTGTCCAACTTCCAGACCGTCTTCTCTCTGAACTACGATCTGCTTCTGTATTGGGTGAACCTGGAGAAGTCGGCCCTGAAGGACGGCTTCGGGCTGGGAAAGACCAACGGCGCGTTCCACGGGCCATTCCGGGGGGACGCGTACTGCCACATCTACAACCTGCACGGTGGCCTGCATCTATTCCAGAACCCCGTCGGCGAGATCGACAAGGCAATCGATTGCGGATCGGGCGTGATTGCGACGATCACCGATGCCATCGCCAAGGGACGCCGCTTCCCGGTCTACGTTGCGGAGGGCTCGAGCATGCAGAAGATGCGAAAGATCAACTCCGTGTCGTATCTGCGCCACTGCTACGAGATGCTCGTTAACAATCCGGCGACGATGTTCGTGTACGGCCACAGTGCGGATGAGAACGACGCGCACATCTACCGCGCCATTTTTGGATCCGACGTCAAGCATCTTTACTTTGGCGTTTACAGGCCCGATTCTGCAAAGCTGAGGTCTCTGGCCGGGCTGCTCGCCAAGCATAAGCTGACGTCGGGTTCGGAGGCGGAGTACACTTTCTTCGACAGCGAGAGCGCCAAGATTTGGGCTTAGTACAAATCATCGCCCCGCGATGCCGATCGACGAGCTGAGCCCAACCTTGCAGCATGGCGCCAAGCCGTTCACACTTTCCGCCAAGCAGGACGAATGGGGCGAGTGGCCGTGAGGCCCATAGCGGGAGTCGCATTTGGCATGGCGCTCACATCGGTTTCGCCGTCGGTCAAAGCCCGGAAGGTCGATCCAGAGCAGGCCTAAAAGGCGGCGGGTGCGGCGGCGTCGAAGCCTGTTGCGCCGATCGCCTACGGTCCGTCAGTTGCGGGGTTCGCTCAAGACGCTGTGAGTGTCCGTAATTGATGACGTGGACGGCTCTCCACCCCTCCCGCAGGATGATCTGCGGAGAGTCGGAAGGGAGAGCTACGATGGAGAACGTCACGACTATAGGCCTCGATCTCGCGAAGAACGTGTTTCAGGTGCACGGCGTTGATGCCGAGGGCACAGCAGTGATCCGTCAGCGGCTGACCCGCGGGCGCATGTTGAAGTTCTTCGCCAGGCTGCCGCCATGTCTGATCGGCATCGAGGCGTGCGCAACCTCGCACTACTGGGCACGCGAGCTGGTGGCGCTCGGACACGACGTGAAGCTGATGCCGGCGCAGTACGTGAAGCCGTACGTCAAGCGCGGCAAGAACGATGCAGCCGATGCCGAGGCGATCTGCGAGGCGGTGACCCGCCCGACCATGCGCTTCGTCGGCATCAAGTCGCCTGAGCAGCAGAGCGCGATGATGCTGCATCGTGTTCGCCTAATCCTCAATCGCCAACGGACGCAGCTGTCGAACGCGATGCGGGCGCACCTGGCCGAGTTCGGGATCGCGGCACCGATCGGCAGGAACGGCATTGAGCAGCTCCTCGACGTCATCGCCGACCCGACGGACGAGCGGGTGCCGGTCGATGCGCGGTTCTGCCTGGAGATGCTGGCGGCTCAGCTGCGCATCGTGAAGGAGCAGATCCTGGAGAACGACCGCCGCATCCTGGCGAGCGCACGCAAGACCGAGCTTGGCCGTCGGCTGATGGAGATACCCGGCGTGGGGCCGCTGCTCGCCAGCGCCATCGTCGCCACCGTTCCCGATCCTGCGATCTTCCGCTCAGGCCGCAACCTCGCCGCGTGGATCGGCTTGGTGCCGCGGCAGAACTCCAGCGGCGGCAAGGAGCGGCTCGGCGGCATCACCAAGGCCGGGCATCAGTACCTGCGGCAGATGCTGATCGTCGGCGCCATGGCGGTGGTGCGCTACGCCGAACGCAACGGAGCCAAGCGGCCGTGGCTCGTACAGCTGCTTGCCCGCCGCAAGGCCAAGGTCGCCGCGGTTGCGCTCGCCAACAAGAACGCGCGCATGATCTGGGCGATGATGGCCAGCGGTGAGCGGTATCGTGAGCCGCTGGCGGTATAAGGAACACGGCGCGGGCGACCGCGCCTGACGAGGTTGGAAAGGGCGATCAGGAGCTAATGCAATAAGCCGGTTGAACCGCCGGATTGGGAAAACCCAAAATGACCCAAGCACCTCGAGTGCGCGGAATTGATCGGGACCCGAGACGCGCGAATGGCATTACGGCCAGCGGCACCATGCGCCGCACCAACAGGTCGGACACATGGCCGCACCAACCAGCAACGCTAGGCGAATGCTCGTACTTGCCAACGGAGGGCCGTCCACACATGGGTCATTCTGCTTGTGCGGCGACAAACGCCAGCGGAGCGCCTCATTCGGCGCAACCACCGCGATGAATCATTGCTAGCGTCGGTCAAAATCAGAGGGCGATCCCCGCCGAAGGGGCGGTGTGCAGCCGTTCGATGTCCTGGCGCGGCGGTGCGCCGAACAGGCGGCGATATTCGCGGCTGAACTGCGACGGGCTTTCATAGCCGACCGCGAAGCCCGCCGTGCCCGCGGTAGCGCCGCCGACCAGCATCAGCCGGCGCGCTTCCTGCAGGCGCAACTGCTTTTGATATTCGAGCGGGGTCATGCGCGTGATCGCCTTGAAATGCGCATGGAGCGAGGAGGGGCTCATGCCCGCCTCGGCGGCCACCTCGTCGATGCGGATCGCCGCGTCGAACCGGCGACGGATCGCGGCGATAGCGCGGCTGATCTGGTTGAGGTGACTACCTGCTGTCACGAGGTGGCGAAGCATCGGTCCGTGCGGCCCCGTGAGCAGCCGGTAGAGGATTTCCCGTTCGATCAGGGGTGCCAGGGCGCGGATCGTGTCCGGCCGGTCGAGCAGTCCGACCAGCCGGCATGCGGCGTCGATCAGGTCGGGGTCGCTGGGGTAGACGCCTAGAACCGGCAGGTCGGTGTGCGGCACAGCGCCGCCCTCCGCCACCATCAGGTCGGACAGCATCGCGGGATCGAGGTCGATCTTGCAGCAGAGATACGGGCGGTCGGGGCTGGCATCGATCACATGGCCGACCAGCGGGAGGTCGACAGAGACTAGGAGATAATGCGCGGGGTCGTAGACGACACTATGGTCGCCGATCGAGACGCGCTTCGATCCCTGGGCTATCAGGCAAAGCGATGCCTGGTAGACAGCCGGCGTCGGGGTGCTTGGTTGATCGGCCCGGATCAGTGACACATGCGGCATCGCGGTCGTGCAAATGCCTGATCCGGTGACATGACGATCGATGACGGCAGCAAGTTCGGTGATCCGGTCCATGCCGACCGTCATCCGCCAGCCCGTCGACATGCGCAAGCGGGCAGGGCGGGTTTTGGAGGATCGTGCAAAGCGTTAGGACGATCGCTCTACCGCTGGCCGACGCTGCGGCATCATCTTGCTGGCTGTCACTTCAAGGCAAGGAAAGCATCATGACAGCCAGCATTGACAAGGTCGTCCTCATCACCGGGGCTTCGAGCGGGATCGGCGAGGCGACGGCGCGCGAACTGACGGCGACCGGCGCGCGCCTCTTCATTGGCGCGCGTCGTGGGGATCGTTTGCAGGCACTGGCCGAGGAACTGGGCGAAACCGTCGCGTGGCGAACGCTCGACGTGACGGACGGCACCGACTTCGACGCCTTCGTGGAAGCCGCCGAAGCGCGGTTCGGGCGCGTCGACGTGCTGGTCAACAATGCCGGCGTGATGCCGCTGTCGCCGCTCGCCGCGCTGAAGCGGGACGAGTGGAAACGGATGGTGGACGTCAATATCCACGGTGTCCTCAACGGCATCGCCGCAGTGTTGCCCCGGTTCGTGGCGCAAAAGGGCGGCCATATCGTCAACGTCGCTTCGGTCGCCGCGCACATGGTGATGCCCACCGCTGCGGTATATTGCGGCACCAAGCATGCGGTGCGCGCCATCACCGAGGGGTTGCGGCAGGAGCATGACGAAATCCGGTCGACGCTGATCTCTCCGGGTGTCGTCGCAACCGAACTGGGCCACGACATCACCGATCCGGCAGTGGCCACGGCGCTGACGGGATGGCGGAAGAAGTCGCTGACCCCGGATGCGATCGCGCGGGCGGTTCGCTATGCGCTGGAGCAGCCCGAGGGTGTCGACATCAACGAGGTCATAGTCCGCCCGACCGCGGCGGACATGTAAAGCCATCAGCGTGCCGGCTCTCGCGGTCGGCACGCTGATGCTACCCGTCAGGCCGTCGCACCGCCATCGATGTTGAGCGTGGTGCCGGTGATGTAGCTCGCATCCGGTCCGGCGAGGAACGCCACTGCCCCCGCGATCTCCTCGACCTTGCCGTAGCGGCCGAGCGGGATCGCTTGCAGCACCTGTCCGGCGAATTCGCTATCCGCGGGGTTCATGTCGGTGTCGATCGGGCCGGGCTGCACGGTGTTGACCAGGATGTTGCGCGACGCGAGATCCTTGGCCCAGCCGCGCGCCAGCGCCGCGACGGCGGCCTTGGTCGCGCTGTAGACCGTGGTGGCGGGGAAGGCCATCTCGCCCGAGATGCTGCCGATCAGGATGATCCGGCCGCCATCGTGCAGGTGCGGTAGGGCGGCGCGGGTGCCGACGTGCAGGCCCTTCACGTTGACGCCGAACTGGCGGTCGTAGGTTTCGTCGGTATCCTCGGCGAGCGTGGAGAATTCCGCGACACCGGCATTGTGGACTAAGATGTCGATCCCGCCCAGGGCAGCGGCGGCCTGTTCGACGCCCGCGCGCTGCGAAGTGGGGTCGGCGGCATCGGCCTGAAAGGCGAAGGCGGTGCCGCCGGCACTCTCGATCGCCGCCACGGTGGCGGCGGCGGCGGCCTTATTACCGGCATAGGTGATCGCCACGGTCGCGCCGTCGGCCGCCAGCCGCTTGGCGATGGCCGAACCGATGCCGCGCGATCCGCCGGTGACGAGTGCTGTCCTGCCCAGAATCGACATATATATTCTCCAGAAATGCTGGCCGGCGATCACGCCGTCGTGCGCTGTCGGCAGGCGAGAGATGGGGTGACGCTTCTACAGTTCAATAATACCGAACTATTAAATTAACTGTTGTCCCCTATATCTGGCGCATGGCCCGCTTCACCCATCCCCGGCTGGAAGACGTTCCGCTCGATCTGGCGCTGCATGCCTTGGCCGATCCCAATCGGCTGGCCATGGTGGCGCGGCTTGCCGCGACCGAGCGGCTGAGCTGCACCGATGCCGCGCCGTGCGAGTCCATCCCAAAAAGTACGCTGTCCAACCACTTGAGGCTGCTGCGCGGGGCGGGACTGATTGAGACGACACAGGCCGGACGCGAGATGATCAACACGCTGCGCCGCGCCGAATTCGACCGGCGCTTTCCCGGCCTGCTCGACGCGGTGCTGACCAACCGACCGGCCTGATTACCCGCCGATCGCATTGAGTTCGGCCACTGCATCCTCGGGCAGCGTCAGCGATGCCGCGGCGAGGTTCTCGTGGAGATGCGCCACCGACGAAGTTCCTGGGATCAGCAGGATATTGGGCGAGCGCTGGAGCAGCCAGGCGAGCGCCACCTGCATCGGCGTGGCCTTGAGCCGCGCGGCTACGTCGGAGAGCGCCGCCGACTGGAGCGGGCTGAACCCGCCAAGCGGGAAGAAGGGGACATAGGCGATACCCTCCGCCGCCAGCGCGTCGATAAAGGCATCGTCGTTGCGGTGGGCGAGGTTGTACTGGTTCTGGACGCCAATGATCTCGGCGATGTCGCGGGCTTCCTCGAACTGTGTCGGCGTCACGTTGCTCAGCCCGATATGGCGCACCAGCCCCTGGCGCTGGAGATCCGCCACCGCCTTCAGTGGCGCGGCGAGCGATCCCTCGGCGGGCCCGTGGACATCGAACATCAGGCGCAGGTTGACGACGTCGAGCGTCTCCAGCCCGAGGTTCGTCAGATTGTCCTCGACCGCGCGGGCCAGCTCGTCCGCCGCGAACGCGGGCAGCCAGGATGCATCGTCAGCACGCCGCGCACCGATCTTGGTGACGATCAGCAGGTCGTCGGGGTAGGGGGACAGCGCTTCGTGGATCAGTCGGTTGGTGACGTGCGGGCCATAGAAGTCGCTGGTGTCGATGTGGTTGACCCCAGCCTCGACAGCGGCGCGAAGTACGGCGAGCGCCGCATCATGGTCGCGCGGCGGGCCGAACACGCCGGGTCCGGCGAGCTGCATCGCGCCATAGCCGAGCCGCTTCACGTTGCGCCCGGCGAAGGAATAGGTGCCTGCCTGATCGATCGTCATCGTTGTTCTCCTGTGCTGGCCCCGAGATACGGCTTGCGGATCATCGCGATAAGCCGGAGTGATCCGTACGGGCTGTACGGAAAACCGAACGATGAAGGCGGACCTTGCCGATCTCAACGCATTCCTGGCGGTCGCGCAGGCGCGGGGCTTCCGCGACGCGGCGCGGACCGTCGGGTCGAGCGCCTCGACGCTGAGCGAAGCGGTGCGGCGGCTGGAAGCGCGGTTGGGCGTCCGGCTGCTCCATCGCACCACGCGCAGCGTCGTGCCGACCGAGGCGGGGACGCGGCTGATCGAGCGGCTGGCACCAGCGCTGGGCGAGGTGGAGGCGGCGCTCGACGTCGTGAACCTGTTCCGCGACCGGCCGGCGGGCACGCTCAAGCTCAACGTACCGGTCAGCGCGGCGCGGCTGGTGCTGCCGTCGATTTTGCCCGGCTTCCTCGCCGCCTATCCCGACATCCAGGTCGAGATCATGGCGGAGGATATCCTTGTCGACATGGTCGCGTCGGGCTGCGATGCCGGCATCCGCTATGACGAACGGCTGGAGCAGGACATGATCGCGGTGCCGATCGGTCCGCGGGTTCAGCGTTTCGCGACCGCCGCGGCGCCGGCCTATCTTGAGGAGCGCGGCCGGCCGGCGCACCCGCGCGACCTGCTCGATCACGCCTGCCTGCGCGGCCGCTTCACTAGCGGCGTGCTGACCAGCCCCTGGGAGTTCGAGCGCGACGGCGAGATCGTCCGGATCGAGCCGCAAGGCCCGATCATCGCGAGCGTCGCTGGCGCGGTGGATCTGTTGGTAGATGTCGCGGTGGCGGGCGGGGGGATCATCCACCTGTTCGAGGATTGGCTCGCGCCGGCACTGGCGAGCGGCGCGCTCGAAGCGGTGCTGCCCGACTGGTGGCAATCCTTCTCCGGCCCGTTCCTCTATTATTCTGGCCGCCGTTTGGTGCCGCCGCCGCTGCGAGCGTTCGTCGATTACATTCGCGGCTAGAGCATCGCGAGCGGTTCGGGACCGCGTGGGGGCGGAAAGAGGGTGTCGAGGCGGTGCAACTCGGCTTCGGACAGCGTGATGTCCAACGCGGCGCGATTGTCCCGCACATGGGCGACCGATCCGGCCTTGGGGATGGGCAAGACGCCGTCTCGTGCCAGCAGCCAGGCGAGGGCGAGCTGCGCGGGCGTGATGTCGCGCTCCTCGGCCATGGCGGAAAGGTCGGGATGCGCCACCAGGCGACCCTGTTCGACCGGGCTATAGGCCATGACCGGCATGTGATGCTGCGCGAGCCACGGGATCAGATCATATTCCGGGCCGCGTCGGGTCAAATTGTAGAGAATCTGGTCGGTCTGGCACCTCTCGCCACCACTCGCATTGAGGTCTTCCATGTCGTCGGTGTCGAGATTGCTGACGCCCCAGCGCAGGATCTTGCCCGCCGCGAACAGCCGCTCCATCGCCTCGACCGTCTCGGCGAGCGGAACATTGCCGCGCCAATGCAGCAGGTACAGGTCGAGCCGGTCGGTGCCGAGCCGTTCGAGGCTCGCCTCGCAGGCTCGCGAGAGCCGGTCGCGCGAGGCATTCTGGGGATAGGCCTTGCTGACGAGGAACACCTCGTCGCGGACACCCGCGATCGCCTCGCCGACGAGCCGCTCGGACTCGCCATCGGCATACATCTCGGCGGTATCGATCAGGTTCAGGCCGAGCGACAGCCCTTCGCGCAGCGCGGCGATCTCATCCGATCGGCGGGCGGGGTCTTCCGCCATCATCCAGGTGCCTTGGCCTAACGCAGGAACGGTCGTACCGTCCGGAAAGCGGATCGTCTTCATGTGACGATCAACGTTCGACCCAGCGCATCGGCCCAAGTTCCGGTTCGTGACGCCGCGCGCAGCCGTTGCGGCGCAGCCAGGTCAGCCGACCGTGACCCCCTTCCAAAAGGCGATGCGTCCGCGAATGTTTTCCGCTTCGGGCTTGGGGTCGGGGTAATACCAGGCGGCTTCGGGATTGTCGGCGCCCGCGACGTGCAGGCTGTAATAATGCGCCGTTCCCTTCCACGGGCAGACCGTCGTCGTGCCGCTCGGTCGCAAGAGTGCGGTGTCTACGCTCTGCTCGGGGAAATAGTGGTTGCCCTCAACGATGACCGTATCGTCGCTATCGGCGATCCGTACGCCGTTCCATCGTGCTTCCACCATCATGCATCTCCTGACGCCGATGGACGTCGGTACTCGATCCATGTCCGTCAAGATCATGCCTGGGGACATTCAACGGGGCGGTGTCAAAGCCGACCGATCCTGTTACCGGACCGCTATGTTGAGAACCCGCATGAAGCGCATCGCCGCCAGGACGGAACACGAGCTTCAACGCCTCGCTGCCATCGAGGCGGCGGTGGCGGCGTTGGGCGATGAGGATCTGCTGGACTTCGCCGACATTTTCGCCGCGGGTGATCCGACGCCGCTGCGTGCCATGGCGGAGGAACAGATGCGCCGACGCGGTATCAGCCTGTGAGGAAAATGCCGTCCCGCTTCCGGCGGCTCGATGGCGCGCTGGCGGAACTTCCGGTCGAAGAGCCGATGCTGCTAACCGAACTCGACGGTTTCCTTACCGGGCTTATCGTCTGTCCCGAACCGATCCCCGTCGATGAATGGATGACGGTCATATGGGGCGTCGAGGTCGATGGCGTTCCACCCTTCGAGGACCCGCTCGACGTGCAATGGTTCGTCAAGGCGGTCGCGGCGCGGCGTGACGAGATCGCGCGCGACCTGTCCCGCGGCAGGTTGCACTCGATCCTCGACGTCGACGGGCGTGATGGCGAGATTCTGTGGGAATATTGGGTCGACGGCTTTTCCGACGCCATCGCGTTGCGGCCAGACGCTTGGGGCGGGGCGGCCGCCGCTGCCGAATGGGCCGATCCATGGCACCGACTTCAAGCGCTGATGGCGATCGCGCGAGGCGAAAGCGAGCTCGACAGCGTCGAAGTCAACGCCTTCCAGGATCGTGCGGTGGCCGAGCTTACGGATACGGTCCAGCGCCTCCACGCGGCGCGTGCCGGCAAGGTGACGCCGATCGCCGTGGATGTGATTGCGGCGCCGAAGATCGGCCGTAACGACCCATGTCCTTGCGGATCGGGTAAGAAGCATAAGCATTGCTGCGGTTGACCAGACCCATCGCCCTGGCAGGCGGTTTCGTCTGATCCTCATCGCGACAGATCGACCAAGCGTTGCCCGCCCAGGACAGGGACGGGCAACACGGTCAGGCCATCATACGATGCGCCCGATTATTTGGGGAAATGGATCCCGCAAAGCTTGTTGCCGTCGGGGTCCCGAAAATAGGCGAGTTCGATCGTACCCATGGACGCAGTCTGACGTGGGCCGGGCGGGGCTTCGATCGAGGTGCCGCCATTGGCAACCGCCATATCGTGAAGTTGCTTCACCTGCTCGGGCGAGCTGCACGAAAAGGCGACGGTACTGCCGTTCGCGACGGTCGCCGGTTCGTCGTTGATCGGCTGGCTAACGATGAAGTTGGTCCCGTTGCCATTATTGTAGATGAGCCGGGTATGGCCGCTGTCGGCGATATTCCGCGCAGGTTCGCCGACGCCAAGCGTGCCCAGAACCTTGTCGTAGAAGCGCTTCGATCGCTCGATGTCGTTCGATCCAACCATCGTGTGAAACAGCATTTTTTTCTCTCCGGCTCAGGGTGTCTCTCAAACGCTCACAAACCGCATTTGGGGGCGAGCGGTTGCTACGGGCGGTTATCCAGTTCCGGCACGCCGCTGCTGCGATCGGTATAGGCGGCGAGGAAGGTCGGGCGGCGCAGCCACCGCTGCCAAAACGCATCGATATGTTCATAGCGTTCGTCGAGCGGCATCGCGTTCACCTCGAACTTAGAAAAAGCGATCGCGGTCGCCAGCGTGACGTCCGCAAAGGTCGGCTCGGCACCGCCGAGCAGCCAGTCGCGGCCATCCGCCAAGTGCCGGTCGACTAGAGCGGTATGCGCCAGCGCTTCCTTGCGGCAATGCTCGCCCCATGCCGGGTTCGAGGTCAGTTCGAGCTTGGGGCCAAGTCCCTGGTGCAGGACATGGAACGCGGTGGTGATGCGGTAGAGGATATGCACCCAGATGCGGTTGTCCCACATGGCGTCGAGCCCTTGCTCTTCAGGCGTCTCGCCCATGATCCGGCGACCCGGAAACGCCTGGTCGAGATAGCGCACGACCGCGGCAGTTTCCGAAATGAAGGTGCCGTCGGCCAGTTCGAGCGTCGGGGTTTCACCCCACGGGTTCATCTTCAGATGCTTCCACTGCCGCTGCTCGCCCACCGGCGACATATCGTAGACCCGCTCTTCGAAGCGGTCGGCAATGCCCTTTTCGTGGAGGAAGATGCGCAGCCGCTGGGGATTGGGGAACGCCGAGGGAGAGGTGAACAGGCGGAGCTTCGTGATCGGCGGCGGCGGGGATTGCGACATCATAGTTTTACCTACCAAGTGATCGGTAGGCTGGCAAATGCGCGCTTGCGTGATGGGCGTCAAGGTCTATCTACCACTTGGTCGGGTTGGCGAGACGGGTGGAGCAGTGGCGGTTTCAACATCCAGGGAAGCGGTGCTGGCCGCCGCACGGCGGACTGCGATGGCGCGTGGCTATAACGGCCTCAACTTCCGGGACATCGCGGCTGAAGTCGGGATCAAGGCGCCCAGCATCCATCATCATTTCGCAACCAAGGCCGATCTCGGCGCGGCGGTGGCGCGGCGCTATTGGGAAGACACGGTCGAGCAGCTCGATGCGATTGCGGACGAAGCGCCCGACCCGCTAGCCGCGCTACGCCGCTATCCCGAGATTTTCCGGGCCTCGCTGTCGAACGACAACCGCATCTGCTTGTCCAGCTTCATGGCCGCCGAATATGACGATCTTCCCCATCCGGTGAAGACCGAGGTGCAATGCTTCGCCGACGTCAACGTCGCGTGGCTCGGCAAGCTGCTCGTTGATGCCAAGGTCGTCGAAGCGGGTGAAAGCGAAGCGAGGGCAAAGGCGATCTATGCGGCGGTTGCCGGCGCACAACTCTTCGCAAGGGGCCGATCGGACATCGCGCTCTTCGATAAGATGATCGCCAGCTACCGCGCGGTGGGGCTGTTGCCGGCATAGGCGCCGGGACGAACCGCTGGACTTTAAACCGCGCTTCGGTCCGCTTGCCTCGCTGTTTCGGCCAGGAAGGACCAGCCGTCGACGGACAAGCCTTCCTGCATGCACCACTGCGCCGACACGTCTCTTGCTGGCGCCCAATACCGTCCAAATCGCAATTGAAAATTGTGCCAATGCACTGTAGCAATGGGCTGTGCAGGCGGTGCCTGCACGCTGGTGGAATCAAATACTTAGCTCGCAGATGCGTCGGGATGGGAATCCTGCCGCCCCAGCCAGCAGAATCACTCGATTCGGCTGTAAAGTGAATACCTTGAGCGCGGTTCAACAAAATTCGGATGTGGACGGATGCGGCCTGAAATGGCCTCATGCGGACGCCTATTGTGCCCGATTTGTGCCCGCGTTTTTGTGTCGCTTCGCAGCCCGTGAGGGATTCGAAACGTGGCATCGAGACAGCCTTTCACCCCAGCCAGCTTGGACAATCTGAAGTCCGGCTCGCTCACCGATCCGCAGACGCCCGGCCTCGTCATCGAGGTCGGTGCCCGCGGTAAGAAGACCTGGAAGTATCGCCGTCGCCTTCCGGATCAGGATGTGACGGTGAAGATGACGCTGGGCAGCTATCCCGCGTACCGGATCGGCGATGCCCGCGAGTGGGCGCGGCAACTTAATAATGACGTCGAGACCGGCGTCGACCCGCGCGAGGCGCTTCGCGAGGCGGCGGCACGGGCGGAGATGACCGTCGCCCGTGCGCACGCCCTCTACATGACGGCCGCGCGGGAAGGGCGCGCCTCGCGGGCCAAGCGCCTGAACAAGCCGCGCACGCTCAAGGACAAGCAGGACATCTACGATCGCGATATCGCACCCACATTGGGTGCGAAGATCGCCGTCGTGACGATCGGCGTCGCGTAGGATCGCTCGCCCTCGCTCTTGCCCGGATCGGTCGCGGGGCCGCGATCGGCGATGCCGATCGTATCGCCTTGTCCCTCCACCTGCACGGGGCCAAGTTGGATGGCATTTCCGGTAGCTTGTGGTGCTGGCGAAAGGGCGACCGAGTTGGCCGTCAGGTAGCGGAAGGTCAGGCCGGTGCCGCCGAGAAGCTGGCTGAGCGCAGCGGCCGACGCCAGGCGACCACGCACCGCGGTCGTCCTGATGCCAGCACCGTCATTGCTGGAATAGGTTACCTGAACACCCGACTGCTGCATGAAGAGGCGCACGGCCTCGTTGAGCGGCAAGGCGGGAATATCGAAGCTGCGCTCGGATGACGCTTGAGCTGCGACCGGCGTGGCAAGGATAGCGGTGGACGCCGTGGCGGCGAGAAGAAGGCTGAAGCGCGACGGCAGCAGAAACATATATCCCCCAAGCAAGAACGTCGCCCCGTGCGACATCTGCCCCTGCGACGCATTATCATCGGCGGGGCATGGATGAGACTGGTGCTGGCCCGACTTACCCAACCCATGCCGATGGAATTTTTTCAGTAGAGGATCATCGCACCCGGCAGGTGCGCGACGTTCACGCCGGCGTTCGTCGTCATCGCAATCACAGCCTCGTCGGCTTGCGTGATCCTGAACGCGCCGCTGACGTGCGGCTTGGCGGACAGGTCTGCCCACACCAGCGTCAATCCGGGCCGATAGCGTCCGGCAAGCGCGATGGCTTGATTGAGCGGCATATCGTCGATCAGAAGCTCGCCGTGCCGCCACGCGGCGATCCGGCCGGGCAGGACGGCAGGCAAGGACGACACGATGCCACCTGCCAAATCGGCCCGCTGCCCCGCCGTCAGCGTCACCGCCGACGGTTCGTCGCTGCCCAAGAGCCGGACCGCGCCCTGGGACACGGCAACCTGCGTAGTGTGTCCTTCCGTGACCTCGAACGCGGTACCGACGTCCTCGATCACACCGCTGCCGGCGGCTACCCGAAAAGGGCGGGCATCATCATGCGCGACGTCGAACCAGACACGGCCGCGCAGCAGCTCGATCCGGCGCTCGGTATTGCTATAGTGGACGGCGATGGCGGAGTTCGCGTCGAGCATCGCCGTGGAGCGATCCGACAGGCGCACGCTCCGCACCTCTCCGCGATCGGTGACATGGTCCGCTTGCAGGCGGAGCAAGATATCCGTCCCCGTCACGGCCAGCAGCAACGAGGCCGCAACGGCACCTGCGACGAAACGTCGCGACGGCCGGCGTAGTCGATGTGGCGCGCGCCCATGCGCCCTCGTCGCAGGAATCGCGCGCGGCGCGAACAGGGATCGATGGGCCTCCAAGTCCTGCCAGAAGCCTCGCTCGCGTTCGAACGCGCGGGCGTGTTCGGGCCGCTCTCCCAGCCAGTCCTTCAAGGCTGCGATGTCGGCAGCATCGGCATCTCCCGAGGCCAACAGCCTTACCCATTCCCTTGCACGCGCCAGGATTGCTCCGTCGATCAGCGGCACCGTCATGTGTGCGACAACCTTCCCCGTGCCGGCATCCGTACCGACATGTCTTTATGACTGCGCGTACCGCCACTTGCCCAACCCCGCCTGCGGCTACGCCGAGACTCAATCATCGGCATCGCGGCAGGCGGAAATCACTGTCATGGCCCGCCGCATATGTTTCTCGACCGCTGTGGTGGAAATGCCCAGCCGCTCAGCGACTTCCCTTTGGGTGAGATGGTCGTATCGATGCAGTTCGAAGACCCGCCGGGTTTGAGAGGGCAGGGCATTGATGCCGGTCTTGATCCGCTTCAGCGTATCGCGCGCGAGGATCGTGCGATCTGCGGCCAGTGCGTGATCGCTACCCCACAACAACGCCTGTGCTTCCTCATGAACGCTCTGGAGCCGCGCCTCGCGCTTGCCGTGGTCGAGTGCCAGATTGGATGCCAGTCGGTACAGATACGCGCGCTTGTGCGTAATCGGCGGATCGTCCGCAACGCGCTGGACGCGAAGCCATAAGGACTGCGTGACGTCCTCGGCCGCCGGTCCTGCACCAACGATGCGGGCAACCCACCGCATCAGCGGTGCGCGATCCGCTAACAGCAAACGGGACAGGGCTTCGGCGTTCGTCGGCATTGCGCGCGGAGCTATAATGCATTCTGCGAATTGATCGCAACAATTGTTGCTGGGGGATTTTCCGATTGAGAAGGTTCAGAGGGACCGCCATGGCGGTCCCATAAGAATCCCAATCGGGACGCTTTAACGGCGCGGTGACGGGGCGTTAGCGTATATAGGTCTATCTGTTTAACGCCCCCAGCTCGGGCGTCATGCGTGGTCGGGACGCATGCATGACGTACCTGTCCCATGCGACATCCTTCCATTCCAACGAAAGGATCGCACCAACAAACTGCGGGATCAAACACCTAAGCCGGTGCCCTCAAAGACCGCGATGTATCGGGCGGAGAGCGGTTCGCATTAGACTGACAGCACCAGCCAGTTATCGAATCAGAACGCCTGGTCAGGGGAGTGGACGCTGAGGTTCAACTAGCCACTCAGATTTCCTGAGCATCAAGAGCAGCGCTGCCGACAGGATGACCAAGGCTATCAGCGTGAGTATGGGGATGTCCGCGCTGGCGAAACGGCCGCGCAGCGTGGCGAACAGGGGCGGTCCCATAGCGGCACCGAGCAGGAAACTGACGTTGTGCCAAGCATAGATACGCGAGATCGCGCGCTGCCCGAAATATCGTCCCACGAGGATCGAGAGGAGATCGGTCTCGGCGCCCATCGCAATGCCCATCAGTACGCTCATCGTGACGGCGGCAATGCCGATGGTGTCTACGCGTAGCAGGATGGCTAACGCGGCGGCTGCGCACAGGACGCCACCCGCGCCTACGATCGGAACGGGGAAGCGATCAAGCAGCCAGCCGAATACCAGTCTGCCGGCGATCATCGCGACGCCGGCGAGCGACGACAGCATCGCAATCTGCGGAAGCGTGCCGGCCCCACGTTCCAGCATCAACGCGACGAAATTCGCGGTCAGCGCGTAGCTGGTCATTCCGAACAGCAGGAAAACCGCGATGATGATCCAGAAGGCGCGGGTCCGTAGGGCCTGGGCGACCGTCAGGCCCGAACGTGCTTGTGACTGATCGATGAGGGCAGGATCAGCGGCATCCGCGAAGGGGACGCCGGCCTCTGTCGGATCGTCGCGCACGAACAGGGCGACCAGCGGGAGGACGAACAGAATCAAGGCAGCGGCCAGGGCATAGAAGGCGTAGCGCCAACCGAAGGCTTCGCTGACATATTCGACGGCCATCGGCAGGATCGCACCGCCTACACCCTGGCCCGCGACCGCGAGGCCAAGCGCGAAGCCGCGACGGCGATCGAACCAGGCGGACAGGGCCTTGATGTAGACGATCGGATTGGTGAACGCGCCGACTGCGCCGAACAGGGAATAGAAGAGCATCAGCCCGCGCAGCGAGGTGATCGTTCCTCCGGCCAGGGCAAGCAGTGCTGCAAAGGCGATAATGCCTGCCGCTGCCGTGCGCCGCGACCCGAAACGGTCGACGGCGATGCCGACCACGGGCACTGCCAGCGTCGTCGCGAGCAGGAACAGCGACAGCGCGGTCGCCATCGCGCCCTGGGTCCAGCCCAAGGTACGGGTCAAATGCGCGGTAACGATCCCGAAGGTCGCGACGATGGTTGTGGTCCCGCAGAGCATCAGGGCGGCCAGCACCGCCCCGACCATATGCCAACCGCGATAGAGCGGGCGGGCACTCATGACGTGTGTCCTGCCGGGCGGGCCAGCCCCAGGTTCGCCCGCAGCGTATCGCCCTCATATTCCGTACGGAACAGTCCGCGCCGCTGTAGTTCGGGGACGACGAGCCGGGCGAAGTCGTTCAGTCCGTACGGAAGGGTCGGCGGCATGATGTTGAACCCGTCCGCTGCACCGGCACGGAACCATGCCTCCATTTCGTTAGCGATCTGCGTAGCAGTGCCGATGACGACCTTGTGACCGCGCGCGACGGCAACGCGGACGGCCAGTTCGCGGATTGTCAGCCCCTCCGCATGGGCAAGGTCGAAGAACAGCTTCTGCCGGCTCTGCCAGCCCTCGGTGGGCGGAAGGTCGGGGACGGGACCATCGAGTGGATACTGGCCGAGGTCCGCGCCCATCATCGCAGAAGCAAGCCCGATTGCGATCCGCGGATCGACCAGCGCCTGCAGGTCATCGTGCAGGCGTTGCGCCTCTTCCTGCGTGTCGGCAACGAAGGGCATCAATCCGGGCATCACCAGCACGTCCTCACGGCCGCGTCCCGCTGCGACGGCGCGCTCCCGCACCGTGTTGGCGAACGCGACCGCTTCATCCAGCGACTGTTGCGCGGTGAAAACGAGTTCGGCGGTGGCCGCCGCCAGTGCGATGCCGTCCGCCGACGATCCGGCCTGCGCGATCACCGGATGACCCTGGATTGGTCGTCCGGCTTGTAGCGGCCCCCGGACGCGGAAGTGGCGCCCGTCGTGATTGATCGCCCGGACCTTGGCAGGGTCGAAGAAGCGGCGGCCTGGTTGATCGAACTGCAGCGCCTCGTCGTCCCAACTGTCCCACAGCGCCTTGACGACATGGATGTATTCGGCGGCCCGCTCATAGCGTTCGGCATGGCCGATCTGAGCGTCCAGACCGAAATTGCGCGCCTCGGCGTCGGAGCCGGACGTCACGCAATTCCATCCGGCGCGCCCGCCGCTGATATGGTCCAGCGTCGCGAACTTTCGGGCGAGGTGATAGGGCGGCAGGTAGGTCGCGGACACCGTCGCGACCAGCCCGATCCGCTCCGTTGCCGGAACCAGTGCGCCGAGCAGCATCAACGGTTCGAGATAATAGACCGGGGCGGCCTGCGCGGACAAAGGCGATAGCGGCGGGGCGGCGACATTGTCCGCGAAGAACAGGGCGTCGAACCGCGCCGCTTCCGCCGCCTGTGCAATCCGAACATAATGATCGAGCGACACCAGATCACGCGGGTCGACCGAGGGATGGAGCCACGCGGCGATATGATGGCCGACGCCCATGATAAAGGCGCCCAGCTTCATCTGGCGGGGGTTGGTCATGACGATGATCCCTCCAGCGGGCTCAGAACGTGTAGCCGAGCGTTGCGCCATAGGTGCGCGGCGTGCCGTAGAGGAGCGCGGCATTGCCGAGGATCGCGGTGCGATTGGCGAAGCGGATATAGTGTTTGTCGAAGATGTTGCGGCCCCATAGCGATGCCCGCCACCGGCCATCGGCGGACGTCAGCCCGATCCGCGCATCGGCGAGGTCGTAACCCGGAATGGAATAGGCTTTCCCATACACCGGGTTCGCGACCTTCGGGTCGAAATTCTCGGAGGACTGCACGCTATAGCCGACATGTGCCTGTAAGCGCAGCAGACCCGAACCCAGTGCTGTCTCGTAATCGGCCGACACATAGGCCTTGTGACGCGGCGCATAGGGCGTCTGTACACCATCGGCATCGAGTACGGTGTTGCCCACCGTACCGCCGCCACCCGGATACCGGTCGTACACGCTCTGGTTGTAGGTATATTGGGCTGCCAGCGTCAGGCCGGTGACGGGGATGACCGCGATCTCCGTCTCGATCCCCTTGGACGAGACCTTGCCGACGTTCGACAGGCTGCTGGCGAGCACCGTGCGGCCGCCGACGGTGGCGTTGACGAAGGTGAAGACCTGGAAATCGTCGAATCTCTCGTAGAAGCCGGTGACGTTGACGCGGGCGCGGCGATCGAAAAAGTCGCTCTTGAACCCGACTTCGTAGCTGGTCACCGTTTCGGGCCGGAAGCGGATGCCGGCGGCGAAGGCGGCGGGGCTGGTCGCCTCGACGTTCCACCCGCCACTCTTGAAGCCGCGACCGATCGTGCCGAACAACAGGACGTTGCGCTTCAGATGCAGGTTGATGCCGCCCTTGGGCGTGAAGAAGGTGTTGGCGAGCGCATCGCGGTAGCCGCTTATCGGGGCAGAGAACAGCCCGGTCGGGTCGGCGGTGGTGATGTCGTTCAGCCGTTTGCGCTCATGGGTCAGCCGCGCACCGGCGAACAGTTCGACAAGCGACGACGGCCGGATGTTCGCCTGGAAGAAGCCGGCGATGGAGTCGCTGCTGACCGACGTGCCGAGCGTCGCGACCTTGCCCACGGCGCTGCCGAGGCCGAGTGCGCGCAGCCCCGAGCCGAAGGTCAGTGCCTGCCGGTCACGGTTGTTGCCCCAGAAGTAGAAGACGCCCGCGACGAAATCGTAGCGGCGCTCGCGTGGCGAAGCGATCCGCAATTCCTGTGAGAACTGGCTGGTATATTGGCGCAGGTCCGCGGTCAGGATCGGCGTGGGGCCGGTTTCGTTGTTGAAGTGCAGGAACTGGTGGCCCGATCGCCACGCGGTGATCGACGTGGCCTGGAATCCTCCGCCAACGTCCTTCTGCGCGGTCAGCGAGACGCCGCCCATCCGACGACGCGCACCATCGTCGACATAGGATCGGATTTCGAACGGATCGCTGCCCGCTGGGGGCACATAGGTGTAGTGGAGCGTCGAATTGTCGTCGTCGGTGAAATCCGCCGCCAGCGTGACATCAAGCCCGTCATTGGGGTTGAGCCGGAGTTGCGCGCGGAACGCGTCGGAGTTGATGCCCTGGTTGCGCTTGCCGAGCAGGACGTTTCGGTAATAGCCGTCGCTCTGCACATGGGCGCCGCTGAGCTGCAGGCTGAGGTCGTCGTTCAGCGGCAGGTTGCTGCGCGCGGCGATCTGGCGATAGCCGAAATTGCCGATGTCCGCGCTGATCTCGCCGCCCAGCGCCTTCGACGGCTGGATCGTGGTGATGGAGAGCGCGCCTGCATCGGTGTCCTTGCCGAACAGCGTTCCCTGCGGTCCCCGCAACACATCGACCTGCCGGATGCCGAGCAGCGTCAGGTTGTTCATCCAGGACCGGCTGTAATAGACGCCGTCGACATAAATACCGACCCGCGAGTCATAGCCGGCGTTGCGCGAGTAGTCGATGACGCCGCGAATGCCGGTGCGCCCCTGTTCGCTGCCGTCGCCGAACGACAGGGACGGCGTGGCGACCTCCACGTCGCTCAGGCGGCGTGCGCCGAGCGTGTCGAGCGCCTTCGCATCCAGGGTCTGGATCGAGATCGGCACCTGTTGCGAACTTTCGCTGCGGCGTTGCGCCGTGACGACGATGTCGGACAGACCCGTCTGATTCTGCGGCCCCGTCTGATCTTGTGGCGGGGCCGCGTGGACGACGGCGGGAACGAGCGCGGCGGCAAGCGTGCTCGCGCGCCATAGCCAAGCATATCCCAAGCCTGGGACGGCAAGTGTTCCCTTGGATCGGCGACCAGCCATCGACCTTCCCCCCATGAACGCATCTAGCGCGGATTAAGTGTTGTCACTTATCCTATTAGATTGATGGGGATTGAAGATGGTTTTGGTTGCGCGGATGCAACTTTCGCTTCGTCTGGTGGCTCAGCCCCGTTGCAGTACGAACCGGGCCGCTGCCTGCAGAGCCGGCACGGCCATGGCGATGGTCTGATCGATCAGCTCTTCCAGCGAGAGCGCGGCGCGCCCGCGAAAAGCAAAATTGTCGCGTGCCGCGAGCCCGACGATCATCGCAAAATGCTGCTGGGAGAAGCCGAGTTCGAATTGCTGCGCCGTGAGGTTCAGCAGCCGGGCCATCCGCTCCATCAAGGTCACTGCGAGCCCCCGTCGCGCATTGAACGGATCATCGCGGCGCTGCGGATCGAAGCCGATCCGCGTCGTATATTGCAACAAGAGCCGAGCGTAGCTGTGGTGCCCGTTCGCGTCGACCTGCTCCGACATCGGCAGGAACACCGCCTCCAGCAAGCTGCTGAGATCCTCCATCAATCCGCGTTCTTCGGCCAAGCGCACGCATTCCTGGCGCCGTGCGACGATGTGCCGCATCCGGATCGCGACGATGGCATCGATCAATCCGTCACGCCCGCCGAAATGATATTGCACCGCGAATTTGTTCGCCTGACCCGCCGCAGCCGCAATCTCCTGCAGGGACGGCGTGTCGATGCCGTGCGTTCCCATCAGCCGCTCTCCGGCGTCGGCCAGCCGGCGCTTCGAGGGCGTTTCGTCGCCCTCGATGTCGAACAGCGTCACGGGTCTGAGATGGGCGATGAGCTTGGGCATGGTCGGTCACGATAGAGGCGTCGGGGGAGAAATCGATCGTCGTTTTCGGCAGCGGGCCTCGGAGCGGGTTGGCAATGACGGGGAGCGAAGACTGGAGCTTGATCGCGCCCAATCATTTCTATCAAATCGTACCAAATGCATGGGATATGCTTGAGAGGCGAGCACCAATAGGTTCCGCCCGATCAGCAAGGGGGTTGATGGATGAAGATCATCGTGGCGGGGCTGCTGGCCAGCGTTGCACCCATCACGGCCGCCGCACAGGAGGCGGCGCCTCAAGCGGGTACCGAACAGGCAGAGCCTGGCGATGAGATCGTGGTCACCGGGACGCGCACCGGCGAACGTACCGTCACGACTTCACCGGTGCCGATCGACGTGCTGCGCGGCGACGAATTGCGCGCTTCCCCCGTCCGTCATGCCGCGACCTCGAACTGATCATCGTCTTCATCGGGCCCGCCCTGGCTCAAGTCGAGGGTGAAACCCCGCACCCGCGACTGCCGATCGGCGACCGAACCCGGCCGCGCGGCGGCCTTGATCTTCTTTTTCGCGGCCTTCGGGGCGGTTGCGGGCTTCTTGCCCTTCGCGGCGGCACCATCGTCTTCGATGCGGAAGAAGGCGATCCGCTCCTG
This sequence comes from Sphingomonas sp. 1185, assembly GCF_040544655.1. Taxonomy (NCBI): domain Bacteria; kingdom Pseudomonadati; phylum Pseudomonadota; class Alphaproteobacteria; order Sphingomonadales; family Sphingomonadaceae; genus Sphingomonas; species Sphingomonas sp. 1185. Next base: position 15,747 of record NZ_JBEPKL010000011.1, on the reverse strand, counting down.
CAGGTCATCGGCCTGGCCGGCGAGTTCTTCCGCCGTGGCGGAAATCTGCTCGGATGCGCCCGCATTCTGCTGCGTGACCTGGTCGAGCTGCTGGATCGCCTGGTTGATCTGGTTCGCGCCGATGTCCTGCTCGCGACACGCGGCGCTGATCTCCGACACGAGTTCGGCGGTCCGCCGAATATCGGGCACCAGCTTTTGCAGCATCTCGCCCGCCTGGGCCGCCGTGGCGACCGTGTCCGACGAGACCGAACTAATCTCTGCCGCTGCCGTCTGGCTGCGTTCGGCAAGTTTGCGGACTTCTGCCGCGACGACGGCAAAGCCCCTGCCATGTTCGCCGGCGCGCGCCGCCTCGACCGCGGCGTTCAGGGCCAGCAGATCGGTCTGACGCGCGATTTCCTGAACGATACAGATTCTTTCGGCGATGGTCCGCATCGCGACGACCGCCTTGTCGACCGCCACGCCGCTCGCCTCGGCATCCACTGAGGACTGACGCGCGATCTTTTCGGTCTGCGAGGCATTTTCGGCATTCTGCTTGATGTTGGCGGCCATCTGCTCCATCGACGCGGACGCTTCTTCTGCGGCGGCCGCCTGCTCGGTGGCCCCCTGCGACACCTGCTCCGCCGTCGCCGAGAGTTGCTGCGTACCCGCCGCGACGTTCTGGGCGGCCTGCGTCGTATTGCCGACGACCCCGCGCAAACGCTCGACCATCGTGACCAGCGCCTGGCCGAGGACGTCCTTGTCCGACAGCGGCTGGTGATCGACGGTCAGGTCGCCCTCGGCGATCGTTCCCGCCAATCCCGCCGTCTTGCGCAGGTTCACCGTCATGCGGATCAGCGCATGGCCCAGTATGTCCTTGTCCGACAACGCCTGGTGATCGACGCTGAGATCGCCTGCCGCGATCGTATCGGCCAGTTGCGCCGTCTTGCGCAGATTGACCGTCATCCGGGTCAACGCATGACCCAGCATGTCCTTGTCCGACAGGGCCTGATGATCGGCGCTGAGATCGCCTGTCGCGATCGTGTCGGCCAGGGCCGCGGTCTTGCGAAGATTGGCGGTCATTCGGTTGACGGTGTCGACCAGGTCCTTGATCTCGTCGTCGGTGTCGACGCGAACCTCGGTATCGAGGTCGCCGACGGACACCGCATCCGTCGCCTCGGTCAGACGCTTCAACCCGCGACCGATCCCGATCGCGATCCAGGCCGCGGCCGCCAGCGAGATGATCGCCGAAATGATGCCGATGATGGTCAGCATGATGACCGCCGACGAATAGCCTTGATCGGCCGCCGCCTTGCCGGCGGCGATCTGATCGCGCTGGTCGAAGAAGATGGGCGTGATCAGCCTCTCGATATCGTCGGTCAGAGGCCGTGCCTGTTGCACGTTCATCTGCGCGGCGCCGGCGACGTCACCCGATGCGAGACGGTCATAGATTCCATCGGCGGCGATCTTGAACTTCTGCACATCGGCGATGACGCCGCCCCAGCTTTCCCGCTCCGCGCCGGTGACGGCATGCTCCTGAAGCCACTTCGCTTCCGTCATCAGCTTTGCGATGAAATCGTCGTTCTTGGCCTTCAAGCTGCGCCGCTCCTCCGGCGTCGCGGCATTGATGAGGTCATAAAGGCCACGGGTCGGCCGGACCTCATATTCAGTAATCATCTGAATATGTTCCTTGCGCGCGGCGGGGCCGTCCAGCAATGCCTTGACCGTCTGGTTGAAACCGGAAAGGTTGACGTAGCTGTAGATTGTGCTTCCGGTCAGCATCATGATGCTGACGCCGAATGCCAGGGATAATTTGTTCTTGATCGTAAACCGCATGACCAAATCCCTTGAGTGAATATGTTGAAAATATTGCTTGATAAGCAGGTGAAGTGGGTGACCGGCGATCAATCATGGATCGCGCACGGCAATGATTTTTGGATGTGTAAAAATACCCGGACAAACGGGGGATGCTAGCTGACGGTATGCAGTAGATGAGCCTGAAGTCAGGACTTTGATGCGTCAGGTCGCTGCAAGTAATCGAGGACGGAAATCACGCCGCATCGGTCAATCGCGCCGCGCCAGGCCGATCAGCGTCGGCGCGTCGACGGTGAACTTGAAGCCGAAGACCAGGGCGTTTGGGATGTTGGTCCGGCGGAAGGGCAGTCCGGTCTGGTCGGGATGCAGGATATACTGGACGTTGGGCGAGATGCGGACGGCCGGGCCGAACTGCGCGCCGTAGGCCAGCTCCATCATATACTGGTTGCGGCGGATGTTCGCATCGCCCCCAGCGGCCACCCGCGCCGCGCGCATTCGCGTCATCGCCAGGTCGGAGAAGCTCTGCTGGTTGATGACGAAGCCGATCGTATCCTGGTCGCGGCCCGGGAACGTGCCGGTCTGGAGCAGTCCCAGCTCCAGGAAATGCCGCTCCTCGACGCGCCCCGACAGGTTGGTCATCGCAACGCCGAACACGCCCAGCCCGCGATGCGAGTTCATGTCCGGCCGGGTCAGCATCTGGTCGAACCGCGCATAGATGCCGCTGCGCCCCTTCAGCGTCGCCGCCGGACGCCCGCTCAGGATCGCGACGCCGCCCCGGTCGTCGCGCAGCGGATCGGCATAGTCGCCCCGGTCGACCCAGCCGCCCAGGATATAGTGGCGCGGCAGCCGGTCGGTCTGATAGTCCGACGCATAGCCCAGCTCGTACGGCACGATGAAGCCGGTGCCGCCCTTGAAGCTCAGGCTGAAGCCATGGTCGTCGGCGCGCTTGCGGTTGGGATTGACCTCATAGATGCCCGCATGGGCGAACCAGTGGTCGGCCACCGTCACCTTGGCCCTGGCCATCCAGCTCGACGCCGGGAAATAGGTGAAGTTGCTGTTCTTGAAGACGAAGGTCGGATTGCCGCAGGCCGAGTTCGTCTGGAAATTACAGTAATAGGGCGAGTTCAGGAAATGGATGTTCGCCTGACTCTTGCCCGCCTCGATATCGAGCGCGCCGCCCAGCAGCTTCTGCTCCCAGGTCAGGATGGCGAGATGCGTGTTCTGGGTGCCCCACACCTCCTGGACCGAGGTGTTGTTGCCGATCGCGATCTGCGACAGGCTCTGGCCGTGGCGATTGGTGATCGCCAGATGCAAGCCGCCGCCCGAAATCCCGGCGATCTTCTCGAAGTCGAGATCGGCGCCGACATAGATCTGGCCGGTATAGGCCGCCTTCTGTGCAAAACCGCCGGTCGCATTGGCCGCCGCCTCGCCGGTATAGCTCAGCGCCAGGGTGACGCCGTCATCGGCCAGGGGTTGATAAGTCTCGACGCCCTTCTTCTTCTGCCCCAGGACCACAGGCACCGTCTTCGTCGCTTGTTGCGATACCTGCGGCGCTGCCGGATCTGACACGACCGCAGACGGATCATGCGCGATCATTAGCGGCGCCGACGCAACCGCGCGCGACCAACCGGGGGATAGGGGCAGTATCGCCGCCCCGAAGGCGACGCATAATTTGAAACGAGCTCTTCTCATATGCATTTCTCTTTACGCCCCATTGGAAAACGTTTTCTCACATTTTCGTTTCGGGCGAGTTAATTCTAAGGCTGGGCCTCTCGATTTTTCATTCCGACCGGATTGGTTTGTATCAGATCGCCACGCCCCAGATTGAAAACGTTTTTACGTCGAACGTGGCCGCGCTACTCCGGATACTGTCCCTGGAGTAACGCGATCAGATTGGCGGGCTGGATGGCGGTCAGGCGAGCGAGGTCTGCCCAAACACTGCGCATCCTCTTCTTCATGTCCCAGCTTCTTGCCTGCGAGCTTCAAAAGGGCCGGAAAACTCTCACTCAGCTTGGATGAAAAACAGGGAGGACGTCAAAGACCACCCCTCAGCCGAGATATACGAATGCTGGAAATTAGAGGCGGGAAGGGTGCTGCGAAGATCACCGACCAACGCCGCGTCCTCTATTTCGACCAGCGAATGTAACGCTGGTGACCGACATCTTATGACGGCCGATTGACAGGCTGGCGGCTCATGGTGTCGTATCGCGCGAGGCAAGAGTAGGCAGGTTGGCGACGAAACCGGACAAATCCCGACACGTGATTGCGACGCTGGAATCGATTTTCCGTGACGACGGGGCGTTGCTGGTGCGGATGTTGACCCTGAAGCTGGGGGTGGTGGAAGAGGCGCAGGATGTCGCGCAGGAGGCGTTTGCGCGTCTGTTCTCCCGTGCCGGGATCGATCCGATCGACGATCTGCGCGGTTATCTTTTCCGTACCGCCAGCAATCTGGCGTCGGACCGCTTGCGCGAGCGGCAGCGGCGGCGCGAGCGGGAGCGAGTCGATGTGACCGTGATTGACCTGCCCGATGGCGATCCCGCCGCCGACCGCCATATCGCGTCGCGGCAGGAGGTTGCGCGGGTGCGCGCAGCGCTCGCCGATCTGCCCGAACGCTGCCGCCACGCCTTCATCCAGCACCGGTTCGAGGCACGGTCCTATACGGAGATCGCGGCCGAGATGACGGTGACCGAAAGCATGGTCCGCAAATATGTGCTGCGCGCAATGCGGCATTGCATGGCGGCGCTCGCGGCGGAGGATCGCGCGCATGATTGACCGGGATTCCCGGAACCGGGCGTGGATACGTCTATACCGCGCGATGGAAGCGAGGGCCGCGTCATGAGCCATGCGAACGAGGATGAGGAGGGCATGGCCATATCGCTCGAGGCGGAGGCGCTGTCGTTGCTCGGGCACGTCCATGCTGATGACGCGCCGCTCGACGCGATGCTTGCGCTGGTGGCGTTCGAGGCGCGGTCCGACGATCATCGCGCCGCGCTGGCCCGTGTGATCCATGCTTGGCACGTCGTCGGCGCGATCGATCCCGCTGCGATCCCGCTGGGCGATGATGTACCCTCGTTGCCCGATGTCGCTTTGGCGCGTCGTGCACGCGCGGGGTGGCTGCGTCGATCGGACCCTATCCGTCGGAGGGTGGGCGTCGTCGCGGCGGCGGCTGTTGCGGCGGGTGTCGCCATCGTACTGATACCGACCGCGCCGCCCCGCGCGCCGGTCGCGCAGGTCTATGCGACCGCACTTGGGCAGACGCGATCGGTCCGGCTCGAGGACGGATCGCGCATCTTGCTCGGCGCCGACAGCCGAATATCCGCCAGTATCGCTGACGACCGGCGCACGGTGCGGCTGGTATCGGGGCAGGCGCTGTTCACGGTCGCGCATAATGCCTCGCGGCCCTTCGTCGTGGAGGCGGGCACCACCGAGATCCGTGACATCGGCACCGTCTTCGCCGTCACCCGCCACGCCGACGCCACCACCATCGGTGTCACGGAGGGCGTGGTGGAGGCGACGGTGCCCGGCGCGGCGGCGATGCGGCTGGGCGCGGGGCAACAGGTGCGGTTCGATCGAGCCGGACACGGCACGGTGGGTGCGATCGAACCCGGCATGGCGACCGGGTGGCAGACGGGCCTCTTGCGCTATAACCGGGCACCGCTGTCAGATGTGGTCGCGGACATCAACCGCTATGCCGCCACGCCGCTGCGCCTTGCCGATCCCGCGATCGCACACTTGCCCTATAGCGGCACGGTGCGCACCGATGCGATCGGCGAATGGGTGAGCGCGCTGCCCTATGCGTTTCCGGTAAAGGTGCGGTATCGGCGCGACGGCGTAGAGATCGCGCCCCGCGTTGCTGCCGCGTCTGGGCGGTGACCATCCGCGGCGGCGGCATCCCCCGGCACGCGCCGGAGCCGATTCGCGCAGGATGATGCGGTGGGCGGTTTCCGGCGTGATGCTGGCAGCGCTCTCGCCCGCCACCGGATCGGCGGCCCATGCGCAGGTCCGCGACGCCGCGATCGAGGCGCAGCCGCTCGATCGCGCGCTGGCGCTCTGGTCGGCGCGCACCGGTATCCAAGTGGTGATGGCGGCCGACACGCGCAGCGTGCGCAGCCACCGGGTGCGTGGCCGCCTGTCGGCGCAGGCGGCACTGCGGCGGCTGTTGGAGGGCACCGGCTACGAAGCCCGCTTCCTCGGCGCACATACCGTCGCGTTGCTGCGCGTGGCGCCGGCTCCCGCGCCGCCGTCCGTCACGCCAGACGAGCGGCCACAGGATATCGTCGTCACGGGCACGCGCCTGGGTGCGCTGTCGAACAATGCCATCATGCCGGTCCGCACCATGGGCCGTGCCGAGCTGGACGGAGCCGCGCAAGCCGATCTCGCCACCTCCCTGCTGCGGATCGGCGCGATCCAGCCGGGCCTCGGCCTGCAGAGCAGCCAGAACCAGACGTCGGGTGGGGCGGGGCTCAGCCTGATCGACCTGCGCGGGCTGGGGGTCGCCCGAACGCTAGTTCTTGTCGACGGGCAGCGTCAGGTGGGCGCGCGCCGTGGCCTGTCTGCGGTCGACCTTAACACGGTCCCGCCACAGATGGTTGAGCGGATCGAGGTGACGACCGGCGGCGGCTCGGCGGTCTATGGCGCGGATGCGGTCGCCGGGGTGGTCAACATCATCTTGCGCCATGGTCCGGTCGACGGCATCGATCTGAACGCCACCAGCGCGCTGTCGAGCTATGGCGACGCCCCGACGCGCGGCGTGTCGCTGCGCTGGGGGCGGAGCGACGTCGCCGGATCGGGCTGGGACCTTTCGGGCGGCCTCTATCATGACAGCATCGCGGCGGTGAATGCCGGCGCCCGCGGCTATGCCAGCGACGGGCTGGACGTGATCCGTGCGGCGTCGGGCGAGGGGCTGGTGACGTTGCCCGGCATCCACTTCCTTCCGGCTGATGCGGCGGGCAGCTATACGATCGGCGGCGCGCGTTCGGTCTTCGCCGCCAATGGCAGCACGGCACGCCCCTATGACACCGGGGCGATCGGCGCGCGCGACGGGCGGCAGATCGGCGGCGACGGGTTGGCGCCGCAACGCTACGACCAGTTGCGACTGGGTCTGGTGCGCACGGCCGCCGACCTGTCGCTGCGGCGCAACGCGGGAGCGCATCGTCTTGCCGCTTCGCTGCGGATCGTGGCCACCACCACGCGATCACTATGGCAGCCGATGATCTTCCCCAGTGATCGCGCCGCGCTGTCGCTGACGGCCGCCAATCCCTTCCTGCCCGATGCGACAGTCGCCGCGATGCGGGCCGCGAGGATCGGGCAGATCGACGTCGCCAAGGTGCTGGACGCTTTCGGGCGGGTCGGCTCGGTCAATCATCGCCTGATTACGACCGCGCGGGCAGGGGCGGGCGGGCCGGTCGGGGATCGCTGGCGCTACACGCTCGACGCCGGCTGGGGGCGCAGCCATGACGCGATCACGACGATCGGCTTGGCCGACGTGGATCGCCTGCGCCAGTCGATCGACGCGGTCCGCGACCCCGTCACCGGCGCGATCCGCTGCCGCGATGCCACCGCGCGGGCGGCAGGCTGCGTCCCGCTCGATATCGTCGGCAGCGGCCCGGTCGATCCCGCCGCGGTGGCGTGGAGTGCGATCGCGCCGCAATCCGGCGAGACGCTGACGCAGGTGATCCTCGGTGGCCAGATGACCGGGTGCCCGTGGACGCTGCCGGCGGGCCCGGTCGAGGTGACGATCGGCTGGGAAGCACGCCGGGAGATCAGCGACCGCCGTTCCAGCGCGATCCAGCAGCGCGGCGGTACCTATCTGCCGCAGGTGCCCTCCTACGCCGGGCGCTATGGCGTCGCGGAAGCGCTGGGTGAGATCAGCGCACCGCTGTTGATGCACCGCGCTGGCGTGGACCGGCTGACCGTCACCGCTGCATGGCGCCTGTCCCATTATTCCACCGTGGGCTGGGCCGGGGCGTGGCATGCCGGGCTGGACTATGCGCCGGTTGCCGCACTGCGGTTCCGTGCGATGCGCTCGCGTGCGGTGCGGGCGCCCAATATCGGCGAACTCTACAGCGGGCCGGCGCAGGGCTATGCTTTCGTCACCGACCCGTGCGACGCGACTCGGCGGGACGCGGTGGCGGTGCGCGCGGCCCGCTGCGACGCGCTTGGCCTGTCCGCCGCGCTCGACGGGCAGAACGGCATCGCCAAGCCCGTCACCTATGACGGCAACCCGGCGCTGCGTGCCGAACTCGCCGATACCAGCACCCTGGGCGTCAGCTGGGAGCGGGGCGGTGCGCGGGTGACGCTGGACGGCTGGCATATCCGGGTTGATCGCGCGATCGGCTTTCCGATCGAGCAGGCGACGCTGAACGATTGCGTCGATGCCGCCGACGCTCCACGCCGGACCGCGGCGTGCGGTGCGATCAGCCGGGACGCCGCCTCCGGGCAGATCGTCGGGCTGCGCGCGCTCTATACCAACATCGGTCGTATCGACACCGCCGGGATTGATCTCGCCGCGGACTGGCGCGTGACCCCGGCCATAGCGGGCGGTGCGGTCGACCTGTCGGCCACCGCGACCTGGGTCGGCCGGCTGGCCGTCACCGCCGATGCCGCTTCGGGGGCCGCCGTGCGGCTCGACGGCATCCTCCCCAATCCGCGCCTGCGCGCAAGCCTTGGCGCGCGATGGAGCAGCCAGCGCCTGACCCTCGACTGGCAGGCGCGGCTGATCGGCAGCGCGCGCATCACCGGGGACGAGACGATTCCCATCGACCGTCCGGCCACGGGGTTGCGCAGCTATCACGATCTGGGCGCGGCGCTGCGGTTGGCGTCAGCGACACTGCGGCTCGATGTCGCCAATGTGTTCGACGCTGCACCGCCGCGTCGCGGCTATCAGACCAGCCAGGGGATCGGCGCCGCCGCGCTCTATCCCAATCTTGGTCGCATCGTCCGGCTGGGTGCCACCGCCACCTTCTGACTTTTTTTCGTCATCGCATTCCCGGATCGCGGGGCTGCGACGTCCTTGCATCACGATCGGCTCGACGGGGCAGCGCAGACATGGCCCGCATCCGATCTGCAGGAGGAAATCGTCGGCATTCTGAAAAAGGGGGAAGCCATGATTTCCGGTATCACGTCGCGGACGCGCTCGTCCGCATGCACAATCTTGCTGCGCTCCGCTGCGGCGGCCGCGCTCGCGGCCGGCTGGCTGGCGCAACCCGCGGCCGCGCAAACCGCCGCGCCCGCCGCCGCGCAGGACGGTCCCGCCGCCGATCCCGACATTGTCGTCACCGGATCGCGCCTGAAGCAGACACGCGAAGATACGATCGCGCCGGTCACGACGCTGACCGCCGATCAGATCGCGATCAGCGGGCAGGAGAATATTGGCCGCGCGCTCAACAACCTGCCGTCGATGGGCGTCGGCTTCAATGACGCCAATTCGCAGGGCAATGCCGCCAGCCAGGGGCTGAACCTCGTCAACCTGCGCCGCCTCGGCACCAACCGCACGCTCGTGCTGGTCAACGGCCGCCGCCAGGTGCCGGGCGAGCCGCTGACCTCCTCGGTCGATCTCAACACCATCCCCGCGACGCTGATCGAACGCGCCGACGTATCGCTGGGCGGTGCCTCGGCGGTCTATGGCGCGGATGCGGTCAGCGGCGTCGTCAACCTGATCCTGAAGAAGAACTACGAGGGGCTGGAAGTGCGGGCTCGCGGTGGCATCACCTCGCGCGGTGACGGCGAATCCTATGGTGGGACGTTGACCGCAGGCAAGAGCTTCGACGGCGGGCGCGGTAACGTGACGTTCGCGGGCTTCTACGACCGGGTGGAGGGCGTACAGGCAGTCGACCGCAGCTACGCCAGCAACGGCCTGAACACGATCTCCAATCCCGATCCGAAGGGGCCGGCCTTCATCCACGCACCGAACATCCGCTTCAACGGGATCAACGATCCCGGCACCTTCTACATCGGCAACACGCCCTACACCTTCGCGAATGACGGCAGCAGCTTCCGTCCTTACGATTTCGGGGCTGTCGGCAATCGTGGCGGCCGGTCGATCGGCGGTGATGGCGGCTTCTTCGAGAAGTACGACAATCTCTCGCTGCCGACGGCGCGCTATGTGGCGAACCTGCTGGTCAATTACGAATTCAGCCCGGCGGCGCATTTCTTCTTCGAGGGGCGCTATGCGAAGACCAAGGTTCTGGGCTTCTGGCAGCCGCCGGAGGATCCCGTCCAGTACGATCCGCCCTTCATCTCGATCAACAACCCTTATGTCTCTACCGCGCTTCGTACGGCGCTGGCACAGGCGGGGCAGAACGGGCTTTACCTGTCGCGCAACAACAATGATTTCGGGCGACGCGGCAGCGACAGCCAGCGCGACCTGATGCAATTCACCACCGGCTTCGACGGCGATCTGGGCGGCGGCTGGTCGTATAACGTGTTCGGCGCGTACGGAAGCAACATTGACAATATCGGCCTGCTCAATGGCCGGTTGCAGGACCGTTTCCTCGAATCGGTCGACGTCGTGCAAGGGCCGAACGGCCCGCAATGCGCCAGCGCGACGGCGCGCGCCAACGGCTGTCTGCCGCTTAACCTTCTCGGCCTGACCACCGCCGATCCGAAGGCGATCGCCTACAGCAGCTTCAACGATCGCTATCGCAAGACCTCGACGCTGGTGAATGGGGGCGCCAGCATCACCGGTACGCTGTTCACGCTGCCTGCCGGGCCGGTGCAGACCGCCGCCGGCATCGAATATCGCCGCGATACTGCGCGCACCTTCCCCTCGGCGCAGGTGCAGGCGGGCAATTCCTTCTATCCGCAGGAAAGCCCGGTCAGCGGCGTCGTGGTGACGAAGGAAGTGTTCGGCGAGCTGCGCGTGCCGCTGCTCAATGACTTCGTCCTCGGTCGCGAACTATCGGCGCAGGGGGCGTTCCGCGTGTCGGACTATAACACCAACGGCACGCAATGGTCGTGGAATGCGGGCGGATCGTACACGCCGTTCGAGGGGATGCGCTTCCGTGCAATGCGGTCGAAGTCGGTGCGGGCGCCCAATATTGGCGAATTGTTCTCGCCGGCGAATGCGGGCTATTTCTTCGGCGACGATCCCTGCGACGCGTTGCAGGTGTCGCTGTCGCCGAACCGCGCGACCAATTGCGCCGCGCTGGGCGTGCCCGCCAACTATAATGCGCCCACCAACGGCAAGACGATCCTTGGCCGCTTTGGTGGCAACCCGAAGCTCGATCCCGAAACGGCGATGACGTGGACGGTCGGCATGACGCTGACCCCGCCGCGTATTCCTGGCTTGTCGATCTCGGTCGACTATTTCAACGTCGACATCCGCAACGCCATCGGCAACGTGCCGGCGCAGACCATCCTCAACAATTGCGTCGATCAGGCGGTATCCGTCGCCAGCAACCCCAATTGCGCCGCGATCACCCGCGATCCTACGACCAAGGCGGTGACCAGTGTCAGTGCGGTGAACCTGAACATCGGTCGGCTGCTCACCGACGGGATCGACTTCAACGTCAACTACGGGTGGAACCTCTCGGCGATCGCCGCGTCGCTGCCCGGCCGGATCACGCTCAACCTGACCGGCACCTATCTCAGCCGGCTGCGCTATTTCACCGATGCGAACGATCCGTCCTCGGTCACGCGACAGGACGGGGTGCTGGGCAATCCCAACTGGAGCATGCTGGGCTCGGCGACCTACAGCCTGCCACGCTTCTCGATCACCTGGCAGGCGCGCTACCTCGGTTCGCAGTGGATCACTTATTATAAGGGCATTACGCCCGGCCGCTTCGACCTGCCGTTCACCGGCGTGAAGACCTATCACGACCTGTCGATCGGTTATGACATCAGCGATCGCATGGGGCTGCAGGTCAATGTGATGAACCTGTTCGACACGAAGCCGCCGGCGCGCGGCTTCCTGATCCATTCGGGCATCTACGACGCGTCGATCTACCCCAATCTGGGGACCAGCTTCGCCGCGGCGTTGACTTACAAATTCTAACCAACGTGCCAAGCGCCGGGGTGGCGACGCGCCGCCCCGGCCGCCTTTTTCCGTTCCCGGAGACACCGACGATGAAGACGATCCTGCGCACCCTCGGGCTGTTTGGCGCCACGGCGCTCGCCTCCGGGATCTGCGCGCAAGGTCCTGCGGCTCCGGCGGCGAGGATCGCGATGGGCGAGCCTTCGCTGTCGGCCGACGGGCGGCAGATCGCCTTCGTCTCCGGCGGCGATATCTGGGAAGTGTCCTCTGTCGGCGGCGTCGCCCGTCCACTGGTCAGCGATCCGGCGACCGAGGGGCGGCCGCTCTATTCGCCCGATGGCCATCGGCTCGCCTTCACCTCCACGCGCGGCGGCACCGCCAACATCTACGTGCTCGACCTCGATACCGGGCACGTCACCCGCATCACCTACGCCGATGCGAACGAGGAACTCGATGCGTGGAGCCGCGACGGCAAATGGCTCTATTTCGCCTCCGCGGTGAACGACGTCGCGCGCCAGCCCGACATCTTCCGTGTCGCGGCGACCGGCGGCACCCCGCTGGAGGTCAGCCGCGAACGCTATCTTTCCGAATTCCAGGCCAGCCCTTCACCCGATGGCGGCACGATCGCCCTCGTCGCGCGCGGGATCAGCAACACACAATGGTGGCGCAACGGCCATTCGCATATCGACGAAACCGAAATCTGGCTGAAGCCGGTGGCGGAGGGAAGCGCCTATCGCCGGCTGGCGACAGCTTCGGCTAAATATGCCTGGCCCAGCTGGAGCGCGGACGGTCGTTCGCTCACCGTCATGAGCGACAGGGGCGGCACCGAGAATCTGTGGCGCATCGACGTCGCGGGTGGCGCCGCGCCGCGTGCCCTGACGCGCTTCACCGACGGGCGCCTGCTCTATCCCTCGTACGCGCCGAACGGGCAGGCGGTGTTCGAGCGTGATCTGGGCATCTGGCGGTTCGATCCGGCGACGGGCGTGGCGGCGCCGGTGCCGATCACGCTGCGCGGCGCCACCACCTCGGCGGGGCGGGAGCATCGCAGCCTGAGTGACTTCACCGAGCTAGCTCTCTCGTCCGACGGCCTGAAGCTGGCGCTGATCGCGCATGGCGAGGTGTTCGCCGCGCCCGCGAAGGACGGCGGCGTCGCGCAGCGGATCACCACCAGTCCGGGTGCGGAAAGCGACGTCGTCTGGTCGCCGGATTCGCGCCGCCTGCTCTACGTCACCGAACGCGGCGACGACCAGCTGCTGGCCGAGCGCGACGTGGCGAGCGGGAAAGAGGTATCGCTGACGCTGCGTGGTGTCGTTTCGGTGCCGGTCTATGCCCCCGACGGCCGCTCCGCTGCCTATGTGCTCGACGATCGCGAGTTGCACGTCGTCACGGTCGGGACGGGGGCGCCCGTCGACCATACGCTCTTCACCGGCGCGCTGGCGGTGGACGAGGATGCCGCGCACCCGGTTTGGTCGCCCGATGGCCGGATGATCGCCGTGCCGGTCCGCGACCAGCGCTCCTTCGTCAACGTTCATGTCGTGCCCGTCGCCGGCGGCGAGGCGCGTCCGGTCAGCTTCCTCGCCAATGGGCTGATGGGGGCGATCGCCTGGTCGCCCGATGGCCGCTACATCCTGTTCGATACGTCGCAGCGGTCCGAGGAGTCGCGGATCGTGCGCGTCGACCTGCTGCCGCATGTCCCGAAATATCGCGAGGATGTGTTCAACGGCCTATTCCAGCCGAGTACTCCGCCCGGCGCTCCCGCCGCGCCACCGGCCCCTGCACCGGCGACGGAGGCGCCGTCGACGCCGCTGCCGACGCGTCGCTCCACCGCCCGTCCGACACTCGCCGCGACGCCGGTCGTGCCGGTCACGCGCATCGATTGGGACGGGCTGCGCGATCGGGCGACGACGTTGCCGCTGGGCCTCAACGCGCGGTCCCCGCTCATCACCCCGGACGGCAAGACGCTGGTGTTCCGCGCCGCCGAACGTGGTCAAGAAAATTTCTATAGCTATGACCTCGACGAACTCGCCACCGAGCCGCCCGTCGCGCGCCAGTTGACCGCCACCGGCAAGTCCAAGGGGGACGCCGCGCTGTCGGCGGATGGCAAGGCGCTGGTCTATCTAGACGGTGGCACGCCCGTGTCGACACCGATCGACACGCCCAAGCCGAAGCCCGTCGCCGTCACCGCCGAGATGGATGTGGATTTCGACGTCGAGAAGCTGGTCGTGTTCGATGAGGCGTGGAACGCGCTGGACCGCCATTTCTTCGACCCGGCCTTCACCGGGCACGACTGGAAGGCGTTGCGCGCTCGTTTCCGCCCCTATGCCGCCGGGGCGCGTACGCCGGACGAGCTGCGGCGGATCATCAACCTGATGATCGGCGAGTTGAACGCCTCCCATTCGGGTATCAACCGGCCGTGGCGTGGTCCCGGTGCCACGCCGACCGATCGGGTCGGCGACCTCGGCCTGCGGTTCGATCGCGCGGCCTATGAGGCCGGGCGTGGCCTGATCGTGCGCGAGATCGTGACGCTCGGTCCGGCGGCCGTGGAGCAGGGCATCAGGGTCGGCGACCGGCTGCTGGCGGTCAACGACGTCCCGATCGTGGCGGACACCAATCTCGACGCGCTGCTCGAGCATCAGGTCGGCGACCGTATCCGCGTCACGGTTTCGGGGCCGACCGGCCGGCGCGACGTGACGTTGCGTCCCGTCTCCACGGCGGTCGCGGGAGGCCTGCTCTATCGACAGTGGGTGGCGAGCCGCCGCGCGCTGGTCGATCGCTGGTCCGGCGGGCGGCTCGGCTATGTCCATATCGCGGACATGTCGGAGGAATCCCTCAGTCAGCTCTATCTCGATCTCGACGCGGCAAATCAGGCGAAGGCGGGGGTCGTCGTCGATATCCGCCACAATGACGGCGGCTTTGTCAACGGCTATGCGCTCGACGTATTCAGCCGTCCCAATTACCTGACCATGACGCCGCGCGGCCTGTTCCCCGTGCCGAGCCGTCAGGCGCTCGGGCAGCGTGCGCTGGGCAAGCCGACGATCCTCGTCATCGACGAATCCTCGCTGTCGGATGCTGAGGATTTCACCGAGGGGTATCGCAAACTCGGACTCGGCAAGGTGGTCGGACAGCCGACGGCGGGCTGGATCATCTACACCAGCGGGATCACGCTGCTTGACGGATCGGTGTTGCGCGTTCCGCACACCCGCATTCAGGACGCTGCCGGTCGAGATATGGAGATGGCCCCGCGCCCCGTCGACATCGCCGTCGATCGCCCGCTGGGTGAAACCGGGACCGATCGGGATCGACAACTCGCCATGGCGGTAGAGGTTTTGTTGCGGCAGTCCGGCGTAATAAATACGACGCCATGAGGCGATCTCGGAATGGTCGGGCTGATCCTGCTGGTAGTGGTGATGTGGCGATAGATCATCGGTTCCTGTCGGGGTAATGGCGCGATTGGGGGCGTCGCAAACCGTTCGACTTACTTTTCCTTATCCTGTGGAATGGCCACGATGCCCGTTGCGTCGGTCGCATCCCGCAGCCTCCGGAATAAGACCTGAGCTGAGGATTCCGGCAAGGCGGTATCGAGGGTCGATGCGGTGCAGCCGTCCGGGATCGTCTGCGCCCCTTCGTAGCGGTCGTTGGCGGCGATGGCCTGAAGCAGGAACAGCTATTCCCTTTCAGCGTGCACTGCGGCCGGCCGCAGGGGCACAGGGGACGCCCTGTAAGTTCGGCAGGCGAACGGCGGTGCCAAGGGGTGCCCAGCGGCTGGCGCCGCTGCTCCCAACGACACGGAACCGCAATGGACCATGGGCCTGTGGACCGATCGCGTCATGAGGCACGAACGTCACGACCTCCGTCGTCGCATCCTGCAGATCGTACCCCTGAGTAGCCCCTAGTTTTCTAGACGCCTTCTGCCTTCAAAACCTGCTGCCGTTCGAACGCGACGGGCGACAGCATCCCGTTCCTGACCTGCTTGCGTACAGGGT
>NZ_JBEPKL010000010.1:0-112101 GCF_040544655.1 Sphingomonas sp. 1185 | reverse complement strand
CGGTGCCGCCATCGACACCTTCACGCCTGCCGAATGCGCCAACTACTTCGCCGCAGCCGGTTACGATGCAGACTGATCGGAATTTGCTCTAGCGAAACATCGTGAACAGGCCCCAAGCCGAAATCCCGGCGGTGACCTTTGAACTGCATCCGCAGCACCCAGGATCGCGATCCCGTTGGGCGCACGACAAGACATAACCCGTGTGCGTCAAAGTGTCGCCCGGGCCCAAGGGTCTTCACCTTCATTACAGTCAAGCGCATATCAGGATTCCCTACAAATCCTGTACCCCCCCGCCCTCCCCCATATTGTTTGCAATTCTAGGAATAACAGTGGAACAGCTATGAACAATCACAGCACAGCGCCCAATTAAATCTCAATATGTTGAGACCAATTGGTACGCTTTGCTAAAGCTGTTCTCTATCCGTAGGGGTCACCATTTCCAAGGCAAGAGCGGCAGATAACTGCACTTTTTGCGGACATGGTGCGATTAGCGACATCGTCTGGTCCATTTAAAACAATCTGACCGCGATGGCTCGAAGCTCGCCCCTCATCGATCGAAATTTCTCGCTTAGGGGCATGCCATTGCGTCTCACATTCCCGCGCTAGCCATGTTCGAGAACAGGTTGATCCTGACCGAATTATGCCACTCGGCCTGAAGGTTGTTATGCACCTGCGGCGAGGGCGGCAGCCTGGTTCATCATGATGCAGTCCGTCAAGCTTCGGCGTAACGCTTATAGTCTTCGACGAGGCGGTGAAGCGGGTTGCCGATGCAAATCACCGCTCGCCCCAACCTTATGGCAGACGGACAAAGCCGCGCTATAAGGACAGCCAGCAGATGACCCGGCAAGGTGACGGCCATGTGGATCTTCGAGGTCTTCTTCGGCTTGGCCCGGCCGTCAACCAGCCCTGCGTTGTTACACCGTTACCCAGGCGGCAGATCGTTGGGCATCCACCGCCACGGGGCGATTGTCTTCACGATGCTGCAAAGCACGTTGAACACCTCACACAGGTCGTGCCTCCTGCTGGCCGACAGCCTTGTGTAAAATAGCGGGCATGGCACATTCGGCGGCCATTCTCGCCGCATATGTCTGAGGGATATGGCTTGTGACAAACGCCTATCCCATCACGGATGAGCAGCAATCCACGCAACTCCACACCAGCCTCTATTTCGCGGCTCTCCTCATCCCGATTGTTCGGCTTCGAGCGATCGAACAGGTTCGCCAACCTGCGATCCCGGCCCAGAATATCCGTATCCCGGATAAGGATCCCTGAAGCGCTCGCCCGCATCGTCCCGCGGATCGCACCACAGGATGCATAGGCGGGCGAAGTTTTCGTCGGAACAGTGGTGGTGCCGCGTATCGCATCATAGAGTCGATCGACGCCCGGCACACGGCCGCTGATGAAGAACGTCACGGCGAATTGCCGAGGCTTCGAACGGCAGGCGCAGCAACAGGCATTCGATTTATCCCGCAAGTGTCAAGGATGCGATCTGATGCAGGTGACTGCTATCGCTATAGAAGGTGTATTCGTTGCCGTTCTGAACCACGTTCCCGCCCATCGTCAGGGTGTCGTTCCCGTCCGTATGCAACGTCAAATGAGAACTATTGCCTGCACCAGCCAGGGCACGAATGAAATCCGCATCCACGGTCAGGTTCGCGCTGACATTGTTCTGCGTGAACGATATCTCTTCCACATGGCTTAGCACGGAGGTGAGATCGGTGTTCGTGACTGAACCGCTTCCGGGCGCAAGCGTCACCATGTCGTTCCCCGCCCCGCCGTCGATCGAAATTCCTCCCGACAGGCTGAGGGCGAACTGGTCGTCATAATCCGTCCCGATGACCCGCTCGATACCGTTCAGCGTGTCGCCATTGGCGGCTCCGCTCGTACCGACACCCTGCCCCGGCCCCATGCCGAGCGTCATCCCGATGCCGGTCGTGGCATCGGCGTAACTGACGGTATCGGTACCGGTACCGCCGATCAGCGTGTCGCGCCCGCCATGACCGTTCAGCACATCGTCTCCGGGTCCAGCATCGATGACGTTGCTACCGCTGCTGCCGAGCAGGACGTCGTTGTACAACGATCCGTTTATGTTCTCGATCCCCGCGAGCACGTCGCCCTGGGCATCGCCGCCGACCCCCGGTGTTCCGTCCAGATAGACCGTCACACCCGCGGACGACTGGCCATAATCCACTTGGTCGCTGCCATCTCCGCCATCGAGCCGGTCCGCGCCGACACCGCCGATCAGGATATCGTTTCCGCCCAAACCCGAAAGGCTGTCGTTGCCGACGCCGCCATTCAGGAAATCGTCGCCGCTGGTGCCGACAACCACCTCACCTTGCACGTCACGCACGGTGACATGGGCATGCTGGATCGTCACCAGCGTGCCGTCCGACACCAGCACATCGACGTTATAAACGTTGTTGCCATCAGCGTCACTGGGCGCCTCGAAGTCGGGGGCGTTACGGAAACTAATCGCCCCCGTGGCGGAGTCCACATTGAAGAGCGCGCCATCATCGCCGCCGCCCACCGCGTAGATCAACGACGCGCCCTCTGGATCACGCGCCTGGATCGTTCCGACCACAAGCTGGTTCTCGTCGATCGTGAAATCGCCGGAGGTGATGACCGGAGCCTCGTTGACGTCGGTGACGGCAACGCGGATCATCTGGCTGGTGGTTAGCGTGCCGTCCGATACGGACACCTGCACTTCGTTCAAATGGCTGCCGGTCTCATAATCCGGCGCGGTCTTGTACGATAGAACGCCGGTGGACGAGATCGAGAACAGTGACCGATCCGCCCCGCCCGTGATGGAATATTGCAGCGCATGCCCTTCGGGATCGCGCGCCGCGATCGTCATGACCGTCGTGCCGTTCTCCGCCACGGACGCGCTATTGGGCGAGGTGATTACAGGCGCTTCGTCCACGTCGGTGACGTTGACCGTCAGCGTCTGCGTCGTCGCCAGCGAGCCATCGGAGGCAAGCACCTTCACCTCGTAACTATGCTGGCCGGCATCGTAATCGGGAGCGGTGCGGAAGCTGAGCACGCCGGTACGCGAGTCGATGGCGAAGACATTGGCGTCCGCGCCGCCTGCGATGGCGTAGACCAGTTGCGCACCCGCATCGGGATCATGCGCGACGATCGTCGTCACCGCCGTCTGGTTTTCCGCCACCGTCACCGTCGCGGTCGGGGTCAGCACAGGCGCTTCATTGACGTTCGTAATCGCCACATCGAAGGTCTGCGTCGCATTCAGCGTGCCATCGGACGCCGCGATGGTGACCTGATAATGGGCCGCTCCGACGGTTTCATAGTCCTGTGGCGACACCAGCGACAAGGCGCCTGTCCGGCTGTCGATCGTGAACAGGGCGGAATTACCGCCATTGACGATCGAATAGCTGACCGCGCCATGCTCTGGATCGACGGCCAGGATCGTCCCGACCGCCGTGCTGTTTTCCGGCACGCTGAGCGCTGCGCCCGTCACGAAAGCGGGAGCCTCGTTGATATCGGTCACGGTCACGGTGACCGCCTTGTCGCTGAAGAGCCCGGTCTGGTCCGTCGCACGCAACACGACCTGATACTGATTATCGCGATTCGCATCGGAGGGGGTGTCGTAATCCGGTGCCGCGACGAAGCGCAAAGCTCCCGTGCTGCTGTCGATCGTAAAGCGTGCCGCATCCGCTCCACTCGCGATCGACCAGCTGATCGTATCGCCCGCATTGGGATCGGTCGCGGTGGCCGTCGCGACACTGGTCCCATTCTCAGCGATCGTGAACGTCGCTGGCGAGGTGATCGTCGGCGGCCGCTGATCGCGCACCACGTCGATGGTCATCGCCTGTGTGGTGACATTGGTGCCGTCACTGGCCGAAACGACGATGTCATAGCGGTTGTTGCCGCCCACGTCCGTCGGGTGATCGAAATCGGGCGCAGCGATGAACCGCAACACGCCCGTCGTCGGGTCGATCGTGAACCGTGCCGCGTCGGTGCCGGACAGGCCATAGCGCAGCGTCTGTCCTTCCGGGTCCGTGCTAGCCACGGTGGCGACCGCCGTCGTCCCTTCCACCACGGTAGCCGCCGTGGCGGAGGTGATCTGGGGCACCTCGTTCACATTGGTTACCGTCACGGCCAGGTTCTGCGTCACGACGTTGGTGCCGTCGCTCGCCGACACCGTCAGGTTATAGACATTGTCGCCGCCCGCATCACGCGGTGCCTCAAAGTCGGGGGCGGTGCGGAAGGTGATCGCGCCGGTCTGCGTATCGATCGCGAACAATGCCGCGTCGGTGCCGCCCAGCGAATAGGTGAGGACCGCGCCCGCATCGGGGTCGCTGGCATGCGCCACCTGCACCGCCATGCCGTTCTCCGCCATCGATACCGTCGTCGGTGTCGTGAACACCGGCGCTTCGTTGACGTCGCCGACATTGAAGGTCAGCGCCCGCGTCTGCGACAGACCGTGCGAGTCCGTCACGGTCAGCGTCAGGCTGCGGGTCGCCGCCTGCTCATAGTCGAGGCTGACGCCGTCCTTCAGGCGTACGGTATTGCCGTCCACCATGAAAAGCGCCGCATCCGTACCGCCCAGCGTATAGGTCAGCGTATCCCCGGCATCGGGATCGCTGGCCACGAACGTCGCCACCGTCGCCGCGACCTGGTTCTCCATCACCGTGCCGACGCCGCTCAGCGTCAGCGACGGGGTCTCGTTGACGTTGGTGAGGGTCACGGCCAGGTTCTGCGTCGTGACGTTGGTGCCGTCGCTCGCCGACACCGTCAGGTTGTACACATTGTCGCCGCCTGCATCCTGCGGTGCCTCAAAGTCGGGGGCGGTGCGGAAGGTGATCGCGCCGGTCTGCGGATCGATCGCGAACAATGCCGCGTCGGTGCCGCCCAGCGAATAGGTGAGGACCGCGCCCGCATCGGGGTCGCTGGCATGCGCCACCTGCACCGCCATGCCGTTCTCCGCCATCGAGACCGTCGTCGGTGTCGTGAACACCGGCGCTTCGTTGACGTCGCCGACATTGAAGGTCAGCGCCCGCATCTGCGACAGGCCGTGCGAGTCCGTCACGGTCAGCGTCAGGCTGCGCGTCGCCGCCTGCTCATAGTCGAGGCTGACGCCGTCCTTCAGACGTACGGTATTGCCGTCCACCACGAAAAGCGCCGCATCCGCACCGCCCAGCGTATAGGTCAGCGTATCCCCGGCATCGGGGTCGCTGGCCACGAACGTCGCCACCGTCGCCGCAACCTGGTTCTCCATCACCGTGCCGACGCCGCTCAGCGTCAGCGACGGGGCCTCGTTGACGTTGGTGAGGGTCACCCCCAGGTTCTGCGTCACGACGTTGGTGCCGTCGCTCGCCGACACCGTCAGGTTGTACACATTGTCGCCGCCCGCATCCTGCGGTGCCTCGAAATCGGGCGCGGTGCGGAAGGTCAACGCCCCCGTGGTGGGGTTGATCGTGAAGAGATTGGCATCGGCGCCGCCCGCGATCGCCCAGCTCAGCGTCGTGCCCGCATCGGGATCGCTGGCGGTCAGCGTTCCCACTACCGTTCCGTTCTCCGCCATCGAGAGGGTCGCTGGCGAGGTGATGACGGGCGCTTCGTTGACGTTGGTGACGGCGATGGTCACCGTCTGGATATGGGTCGATCCGTCCGCATCGGTCGCGGTCACTTGGACGCTGCGGGTCGCCCCTGCTTCGTAATCCAGCGACGCCCCGTTGGCGAGGACGATGGTGTTGCCCGACACCGTGA
The DNA here is from genome assembly GCF_040544655.1 of Sphingomonas sp. 1185. Taxonomy (NCBI): domain Bacteria; kingdom Pseudomonadati; phylum Pseudomonadota; class Alphaproteobacteria; order Sphingomonadales; family Sphingomonadaceae; genus Sphingomonas; species Sphingomonas sp. 1185. Next base: position 106,374 of record NZ_JBEPKL010000010.1, on the reverse strand, counting down.
AGGACGCCGCATCGGCACCCCCGGTGATCGCATAGGTCGCGCTGTTGCCGTCCGCCATCGCCAGCGTCGCGGCGACGGTGCCGGCGGCGCTGTTCTCGGCGATGGTGCCGGTCGGCGTGATCGTCATGCCTGCAATCAACCGCGCCGCGCTTAGCGTGCCGTCGTCGAACCGGAACCTTTCGACATTGGTGACGGTGTCGTTTCCGTCCGGCCCATTGAGCGTATAGGTCTGCGTCGAGCTCGAATAGGTGACCGTATAAGCGGAACGATTGCCCGAATAGACCGCCGTATCGGTGCCGCCGCCGCCATCGATCACGTCGTCGCCCGCACCGCCCCGGATGACATCGTCGCCGCCGACGGCGTTGGTGGCCCCCGCCCCCCCGACCTGAACGAGGATGTTGTCGAAGCCCCAGCTTTCATCGCTAATGGGGGAATTGGCGTTGCTGCCGAAACCGATGCGAACGGATGTATCCCCCGCCGCGATCGGCGCACTCACCGTCAATTGGTAGATCGTATCGTTGGCTGTGTCACCGCCCCAGCCGGCGGAATAGATCCGCGTGGTCGCGCCACTGCTCAACGTCGCGGTCACCCCCGCATTGGGCAAGACCGTGGCTGTCGACGTGATCGTCGCGACGACCTTGCCGTTGACATAGACCGAGAGATTGTCACCTCCGTCAAGCGAGTCGATCCGAAGCGCGTCGAAGGTCAACGTTACCTGCTGAGCACCGCCGCTATTGATCGCGAAGGTCTTCGAAATCTGTTCGGTAACGATCGCATTGTTACCCGATCCGCCCAGCGGCCCCAGATAATTGCCGCTACCATCCACGGCGGCAGTGACCGTCGCGCCGGTCCAGCCATTGAGACCGCCTTCGAACGTCTCGACCGGCGCAAGCGATGTCAGTGGCAGCGAGTCTCCATACAGGCGATCGTCGCCCGCACCACCGTCGATCATGTCATTGCCGGTGCCGCCGATGATGGAGTCGTCCCCATCGCCGCCATCGATCCGATCGTTGCCGGTGCCGCCGATGATGGAGTCGTCTCCATCGCCGCCATCGATCCGGTCGTTGCCGAACCCACCATCGATGACGTCGCCGCCGCCGCCGCCCGATAGCGTGTCGTTGCCGCCAGCGTTGGCGAAAACGACCTTGTCCACCAGCAGGCCGTTACTACTGGTGGTAAATTCGATCTTGTCGCTGCCCCCCGTACCGGTGACGAGATAGGCGAAGCTCTGCCAGCCATTGGCGGCCACGACGGAATTGATCGTATCGATGATCGTGCCGTTGAACAGCACATTGATCGATCCGGCGGAGCCTCCGTTCCAGTTTCCCAGATCGAACTTCAGGATATAGGTTTCACCGGCGGTCGTCGTGACGTTCTGCCAAACGTCAGCGACTTGACCCGACTGAAGGCGCATCGCCTGGTTCTGCGGCGTTCCATCGGAATTGGTATAGTTGCTGAATATGTCGATCCTTCCGATCGGACTGGTCCAGCCCGTCGCAGCGGTAGCCGTAAAGGACGTAGCGGAATTGCGCGCCGCGCCCGTATAGGCTTCGAAACCCCCATTCACCAACAAATTGGCCGGGTTCCCAAAGGTGATCAGGTTCCGTAGATCGGCAGAGGTCGCCCCGTCGCCATAGATGGTGTCGTATCCATCGCCGCCGGCGATCGTGTCATTGCCCAGCCCACCCGTCAGGACATTGGCGTTGCCGTCACCGGTCAGCGTATCATGGCCGACCGACCCGGTGACATTCTCGATGTTGACCAGCGTGTCACCCTGCGCATCCCCGCCCAGGACAGCGCCCGTGGCGAGGTTGACCGTGACCGGCGCCGTCGACCCGGCGTAGGACGCGGTGTCGGAGCCCGCCCCGCCGTCCAGCCGGTCCGCGCCGATGCCACCGATCAGGACATCGTCCCCCGCACCGCCGGAAAGCGTATCGTTGCCCAGCCCGCCGTCCAGCACGTTGTTACCGGCATCGCCGGTCAGCGTGTCGGCATAATCGGTGCCGGTCAGGTTTTCGATCGCCGACAGCGTGTCGGTCACCAAGCCGGAACCTTCCAGCCCCTTGGTCTGCATCGCGAGTTGCTGGATTTCCGCCTGGGTCAGTGCGGAGTTGAAGACGGCGAAATCGTCCATCTTCCCATCGAGCGGGCGAGCGCTCGAATAATCCCGACCGATATAGTTGTCATTGTAGGTGGCGTTCGTCAGCTTGGCCCCGGTATCCGCGCTGGCGACCACATCCCCGTTCAGGTAGATCATCAAGCGGCCCGCCTGATAGGTGACCGCCACGTCGTACCAATTGCCTGCGGCGGTAAGACCGCCGGCCGTCTGCGCCCCGTAGATGGCGCCCGTCACACCGTCACGAATTTCATAGTACAGCCCCCCCGACGTGGTGCGGCTGAGAAAGATCTGGCCGGCGGAACTGGTGGAGTTGCTGATCCCGAAGCGGAATATTCCCTCGGTCGAGCCAGCAGGCTGATCGAAATTGACCTTGGTAGCGATCGTGAAGCTCTCGCCGAAGGTCAGCGCGCCGACCCTTGCATTGCTGTTGCCGTTCCCCGCGAAATCGACCGCCTTGCCGCCATGATCGTCGACAACCCAGTTGGCGTTGCTCAGCACGATGCTCTGCGTCCCGCCAATCGCGGTGGCGGTAGTGCCCGATCCTTCCGAAAAGCTCCAGCCGGCGATCAGGCTGGCATTGGCATAGGGCGTTGCCGCGCCGGGCGTGCCCGCATCGCCGCCAGAGGCGACGCCCGTCGCCAGGCTCGCGTTCACGCCGGAGCTGGACCCCGCCCAACTCGCGGTATCGGTGCCCCTGCCACCAATGAGGGCGTCCGCTCCCGTGCCGCCGATCAGGGTGTCGTCCCCGTCGCCGCCGAACAGCACGTCGTTGCCGCCGCCGCCGACCAGCGTGTCGTTGCCCGACGCGCCGTCCAGCGCATTCACCCCGCCATCACCCGCCAGATAGTCGGTAAAGTTGGACCCGATCAGGTTTTCGACATTCGCGATCACATCGTTATTGGCCCATCCGCCCCATGCCCTGGTCGCGCTATTGCCGTTGGTGGACAGGTCGACCGAGACGCCGCCCCAGTTACTCGTTTCGATATAGCTCAGGGTGTCGATCCCCGCGCCTCCATCCAGATTCGTATTCTGGTTGTTGTTCGCATAGATCAGGTCGTTGCCCGCGCCAGCCTGGAACCCATAGAGTTCCCGAGTCCCCTTCAGAATGTCGCTGTATGCGGAACCGACCAGGATTTCGAAGCTGCTCGTGATGTCTGCGCCGGCGCCGACGGTGTTGTATGACGCGGCCTGCCCGACGCCATTTACCCACACCCAATAGTTCGCGATCACCCGGACGGCGCTGGTCGCGCTGGCATAGCTCAGCGTGTCGGTGCCAGTGCCACCGTCGAGGATGTCGTCGCCCGCACCGCCGTCGATCACGTCGTTGCCTGCGTCGCCGCTGATCCTGTTGTTATTCGCATCGCCGGTCAGCGTGTCGTTGAACGTCGATCCGAGCAGGCTTTCGACGCCGGTCAACGTGTCGCCAGTGGCATAGCCGCCGGATGCGGTTCTGGTGGTCAGGTTGATCGTAACGGCCGCATTTGACCGCATATAATTAACCAGATCATTGCCCGCACCGCCATCGAAGACGTCATTCCCCGCGCCTGCGACCATGACGTCGTCGCCCGCGCCGCCCGTCAGCATGCCGCCCGAATCAGTAGCGTAGAGATAATCGTTGAACGCCGAACCGATGACGTTCTGGATATTGACCAGCGTGTCGCCCTGCGCATCGCCACCGACACCCTGACCGGCATTGGCATAGGTGCCGTTGACCAGGCTCAGATTAACCGAAACCGCCGCACCCGATGCGGAATAATCGGCCGTGTTGCTGCCCGCGCCGCCGTCCAGCGTATCGGCGCCGCCCAGGCCCGCCAGCACGTCGTTACCGTCGCCACCCAGCAGGGCGTTGGCGTTGGCGTCGCCGGTCAGCGTGTCGTCAAAGGCGGAGCCGGTGACATTCTCAACATTCTGGATCAGGTCGCCCTGCGCGTCGCCGCCCAGATTGACGTTGGTGGTCAGGTTGACGGTGACCCCGGTCAGCGAGGCGACATAGGTAATGGTATCGGTCCCGTCGCCGCCGTCGATCGTGTCGTCTCCGCCCAGCCCCACAAGCGTGTCGTTGCCCGCGCCGCCGCGCAGGACGTTGTTGCCACTATTGCCGGTCAGCATGTCGTCAAGCGCCGAGCCGGTCAGGTTCTCGATCCCGGTCAGCACGTCACCGGACGCATCCCCCGTGGAGCTTTGCGCCGTCGCCACCCTCAGATCGACGGTCACGCCCGCGCCGGACCCGGCATAGCTCGCCGTGTCGCTGCCCGTGCCGCCATCGAGCGTATCCGCGTCTGCGCCGCCCTCCAGAACGTCGTCGCCCGCGCCGCCGGTCAGCGTGTTCGCCCCCGCATTGCCGGTTAGGATGTCCGCCTGCGCCGAACCGAGGATATTCTCGAAATTGCTCAGGATATCACCCGACGCGTCCCCGCCCGACAGCTGCGCCGTGGTCAGGTTCAGGTTGACCGTGACGCCTTGCGCCGAATTGGCGTAGGACACGGTGTCGATGCCGTCCCCGCCATCGAGCGTGTCCGCGCCGCCCAGCCCCTCGATGATATCGTTGCCGGCAAAGCCCTTGATGATGTTGACGCCGCCGGTGCCGGTCAATGTGTCGGCGTTACCGGAGGCATAGATGCCTTCGAGCCCGGTATAGGTATCGCCCTGCGCATAGCCGCCCGACCCGACACCTGTGGTGAGGTTCACGGTCACGCCGCCGTTGCTGTACGTATAGTTGACGAAATCGAAGCCGGCGCCACCGTCGATCTGATCGGCGCCGGCATTGGCGACCAGATTGTCGTCGCCGCCGCCGCCCTGCAACTTGCCTCCGCCTGTGGACGCGGCGAGAATGTCGTTATAGGCCGATCCGATCAGGTTCTGAATGTTGGCCAGCGTGTCGCCCTCGGCATCGCCGCCACGCCCCACCGCACTGGTGACCATCCCCAACGGGGTCGCGATCTGAAGATTACCCAGCGTGACATAGACCGCCGCACCCGAGGCGCTATAGTCGGCGGTGTTGCTGCCCGCGCCACCATCCAGCACGTCCGCGCCGCCCAGGCCCGCGAGCACATCGTCTCCGCCGCCGCCCTTGAGCACGTTGACGCCCGCCGTGCCGGTCAGCACGTCGTTGCCGCTGCCGCCGGTGACGTTCTCGATCGCGATCAGCGTATCGCCATCGGCATCGCCGCCCGACCCCGTGCCGGCCGTCAGGTTGATGGTGACGCCATTGGCCGACGCGCTGTAATCCGCCATATCGGTGCCGTCGCCGCCGTCCAGCACGTCCGCACCGCCCAGACCCGCCAGCACGTCGTCGCCCGCGCCGCCGCGCAGGATGTTGCCGCCGCCATCGCCGGTCAGCGTATCGGCATAGGCCGTGCCGATGACGTTCTCGACATTGGTGATGACATCGCCCTGCGCATCGCCGCCCGATGCGGTTTGCGTCGCCAGATCGACCGTTACGCCCGTCGTCGAGCCGGAATAGTCGATGGTATCATTGTCGGCGCCGCCGTCGATCGTGTCAGCCCCGGCGCCTGCGACCAGCGTGTCGTTGCCCGCACCGCCCATCAGCGTGCTGCCCGTCGCCGCCGCCGTCAGCCGGTCGGCATAGGCCGAGCCCAGCACCTTCTCGAACCCGCTGAGGATATCGCCCGACGCATCGCCTGCGGACACCTGCGCGGTGGCCAGGCCCATATCGACGGTGACACCGACGCCCGACCGGGCATAGGACACCGTGTCGATCCCCGCGCCGCCGTCGAGCATATCGGCGCCACCGAGCCCCTCGATCACGTCGTCGCCAGCGGCGCCACGGATATCGTTGCTGCCCGATGTGCCCGTCAGCGTGTCTGCGAAATTCGAGCCGTACAGAGCCTCGATCGCGATCAGCGTGTCGCCCGCCGCATAGCCGCCGCTGGCGGTGCCGAGCGAGAGATCGATCACCACCCCTGCCGTGGAGAGCGAGTAATTCGCGGTGTCGCTGCCGTCACCGCCGTCCAGCACGTCCGCGCCGACGGCCGCCAACAGAACGTCATTCCCACCGCCAGCGGACAGACGGCCACCTGACGCCCCTGCGATCAGATAGTCGCTGAACGCGGTGCCGATGACGTTCCGGATATTGCGCAGCGTGTCGCCCTGCGCATCGCCGCCCTGCCCCGAACCCGCCGTGATCGCACCGCCCGTCAGCTGGTTGGCGGTGATCGTCGCAGTCGACAGGTTGACCTGAACACCCGCCACAGACGCCGAATAGTCCGCCGTGTTGCTGCCAGTGCCGCCATCCAGCACGTCCGCACCGCCCAAGCCGGCCAGCACGTCGTCGCCGGCACCACCCATCAGCACGTTGGCGCCCGCGTCGCCGGTCAGCGTGTCGGCGTAGCGCGATCCGGTCAGGTTCTCGATATCGACCAGCACGTCGCCGGTAGCCTCGCCCGCGCTGCCCTGACCCGATGCAAGGCTGACCGCCACGCCCGCCGTCGCATTGGCATAGCTCGCGGTATCATTGCCCGCGCCGCCGTCCAGTACGTCCGCGCCCACGCCGCCTTCCAGCATGTCATCGCCCGCGCCGCCAACGAGCATATTGGCACCACTGTCGCCAGTCAGAATGTCGGCGAAATCGGAGCCGACGACCTGCTCGATCGACACCAGCGTGTCGCCCTGCGCATCGCCGCCGCTATTGGCGCCCGTCGCCAGATTGACCGTCACCCCGGCGCTCGAGCGGGCGTAATCGGCGATATCCGTGCCGCTGCCGCCATCCAGCGTGTCGCTGCCCGCGCCCGACACCAGCCGGTCGTCGCCCGCGCCGCCGGTCAGCCGACCGCCCGCCGCCGCCGCGGTCAGCACGTCGCCATAGGCCGAGCCGATCGCATTCTCGATCGAAACCAGCGTATCGCCCTGCGCGTCGCCGCCCTGCGCCGTCCCGGCAAGCAGATCGACCGTCACGCCCGCACCCGATGCGCTATAGTCCGCCGTGTCGCTGCCGTCACCGCCGTCCAGCACGTCCGCGCCGCCCAAACCCGCCAGCATGTCGTCGCCAGCACCGCCGGTCAGCCGGTTCGCCCCCGCATCGCCGGTCAGCGTATCGGCCATCGACGAGCCGACCAGATTCTCGATGCGGAGCAGCGTATCGCCCTGCGCATCGCCGCCGATGCCCGTGCCGCTGGTCAGATCGACGGTCACCGCCGCCGCCGACCCGGCGTAGTTCGCCGTATCGCTCCCGGACCCGCCGTCCAGCACGTCGGCACCGGTTCCACCGGTGAGCAGATCGTCGCCCGCGCCACCGATCAGCGTGTTGGCATTGCTGTCGCCCATCAGCACGTCGTCGCCCGCCGAACCGATGACCCGCTCGATCGAGGTCAGCGTGTCGCCATCGGCATCGCCGCCCCGGCCGGTGCCTGCGGCCAGATCGACCGTCACCGCCCCCGTGGAGGCGGAATAGTCCGCCGTATCGACGCCGCTGCCGCCGTCCATGACGTCCGCGCCGCCGCTGCCGACCAGCAGGTCGTCGCCATCGCCACCGCGCAGCACGTCGGTGCCCGCATCGCCTCTGAGCACGTCCGCGCCGGCATTGCCGTCCAGCGTCGATCCCGTTGCCGCCGCCGACAGGCTGTCGTCATAGGCCGAGCCGACGACCCGTTCGATGCTGGAGAAGCTGTCCCCGGTCGCGTCGCCGCCGCTGGCGGTGCCGGTTCGCAGGTCGATCGTCACCCCGGCGCCCGAGGTCGCATAATCGATCGTGTCGAAGCCGTCGCCGCCGCGCAACACGTCCGCGCCGACACCGCCCCGCAGCACGTCGTCGCCGATGCCGCCGTCCAGCACGTCATTGCCCGCGCCGCCGTCCAGCATGTCGTTGCCCGCACCGCCGGTCAGCGTGTTGGCGGCGCCATTGCCGGTGATCGCGTCCGCCTGCGCGGTGCCGATCACATTCTCGACATCGCGCAGCACGTCGCCTTCGGCGTACCCGCCATGCCCGACCGATCCGTCCAGTCCGACGACGATGCCAGCGGCGGAGCGAGAATAATCGACGGTGTCGTTACCGTCGCCACCCGACAGCGTGTCCGCCCCGTCGCTGCCGACCAGGATATCGTCGCCCGCGCCGCCCAGCAGGGTCTCGGCACCGGCGGCGCCGACCAGCCGGTCGTTGAAGGTGGAACCAATGACCTTTTCGATCGAGATCAGGCGATCCCCCGCCGCATCGCCGCCGGCCCCGGTGCCGGTCGACAGGTCCACGGTCACGCCGGCGCCCGAGGCGCTATAGTCCGCCGTATCGAATCCGTTGCCACCGTCCAGCACGTCGGCACCGCCCAGACCCGCCAGCACGTCGTCGCCAGCACCGCCCGTAAGGGTGTTCGCACCGCTGGTGCCGGTCAGCGTATCGGCCATTGCCGAGCCGGTGACATTCTCGAAATTCGCGATCTGGTCGCCGCTCGCGTCGCCGCCGCTCGCCGTGTTGGTCGTCAAATTGACCGTCGCGCCGCTCTGCGACGTCGCATAATCGAGCGTGTCGATGCCGTCCCCGCCATCGAGCTGGTCCGCCCCGCCCCCGCCGCGGATGACGTCGTTGCCGGCCCCACCCAGCAGCGTATTGGCCCCGGCCGTACCGCTCAGCACGTCGTCGAACCCGCTGCCGACCACCGCCTCTACGCTGCGCAGCACGTCTCCGGTGGCATAGCCCCCGCTCGCCGTCCCCGCGGCAAGGTCCACCGTCACCGCCGCAGTGGAGCGCGAATAGTCGACCGTGTCGGTGCCTGAACCGCCGTCGAAGCTCTCCGCCCCCGCACCCGCCTCCAGCCGGTCGTCGCCACCCTGGCCAGACAGGACATGCGCATTGGCGTCGCCGACGAACACATCGCCCTGGTTGCTGCCGATCGCGGCCTCGATGCCAGAGAAGCTATCGCCCTCCGCATCGCCGCCCTGGCCCGTGCCGCTCGCAAGATCCAGCGTCACGCCCTGCGTCGACGCGCTGTAGTCGATCGTGTCGAAGCCCACGCCGCCTTCCAGCGTGTCGGCCCCCGCACCGCCGACCAGCACGTCGTCGCCCGCGCCCCCGACCAAATGGTTGATGCCCGCATCACCGGTCAGCCGATCGGCAAAGGCCGAGCCGGTGACATCCTCGACGCCGGAGATGCGATCCCCCGCCGCGTCACCACCCGTACCCGTGCCGGTCGCCAGACTGACGCTGACCCCCGCACTGGAAGCGGAATAATCGATACGATCGCTCCCCGCACCGCCGTCGATGGTATCCGCACCGGCCCCGGCATAGATCACGTCGTTACCGGCACCCGCGACGATCACCGACCCCGCTGCCGCCGTGCGGATCACGTCGTCATGCGCAGATCCGATCGCATCCTCGATCGACGCCAGCACATCGCCCGTCGCATCGCCGCCGCTCGCCGTCCCCGCCGCAAGGTCGAGCGTCACGCCAGCGGACGAGCCGGAATAATCCACCGTGTCGCTGCCGTCGCCCCCATCCAGCACGTCCGCGCCGCCCAGGCCCGCCAACACGTCGTCGCCCATTCCGCCGCGCAGGACGTTCGCGCCGCTGGAGCCCGACAGCACGTCGTTGCCGCTGCCGCCGGTGACGTTCTCGAACCCGCTGATCTGATCGCCCTGCGCATCGCCGCCCGCTGTCGCGCCGGTGGCCAGGTTGACGGTCACCCCCTGTGCGGAAGTGGTATAATCGAGCGTGTCGTTACCGACGCCGCCGTCGAGCACGTCTGCCCCTGCGCCGCCGCGGATGACGTCATTGCCCGCTCCACCCGACAGCCTGTTGATGCCTGACGCGCCGACCAGCACATCGTCATAAGCGCTGCCCACCACGGCTTCGATGCCGGACAGGGTGTCGCCCTCGGCATCGCCGCCCAGCGCCGTGCCGGACGACAAATCGACCGACACGCCCGCTCCGGAGGCCGAATAATCCGCGGTGTCGACCCCGTCACCACCCTGCAGCGCGTCGGCACCGGCGCCGCCGACCAGGATGTCGTCGCCCGAACCGCCGCGCAGCACGTCATTGCCCGCTCCGCCATCGAGCCGATCGCTACCCGCTCCGCCCGACAACGTGTTCGCCGCGGCATCGCCGATCAGCACGTCATCATTGTCGGACCCGGTCAGATTCTCGATCGAGATCAGGACGTCGCCCTCGGCATCCCCGCCATGGCCGACACCGGTGCCAAGGTCGACGCGCACGCCATCGGCCGATTGCGCATAGCTGGCGGTGTCCCGGCCATCGCCGCCGTCCAGCACGTCCGCGCCTGCGGCGCCGGTCAGCACGTCGTCGCCCGCGCCGCCCTGCAACGTGTCGGCCGCGTCCGATCCGGTCAGCGTGTCGTTGAACGTCGACCCGACGATGCACTCGATGCTGTCCAGCACGTCGCCCTGCGCATCGCCGCCGCTGTTGACGCCGGTCGTCAGGTTGATCGTCACCGCCGCGCTCGACGCGCTATAGTCGGCGGCGTCGATGCCCGCACCGCCCTGCAGATCGTCCGCCCCCGCGCCGCCGATCAGCACGTCGTCGCCGGCGCCGCCAACCAGCGTATTGGCCCCGGCATTGCCGGTCAGCACATCGCCATAGGCGCTGCCCAGGACGGCTTCGATGCCGCTCAGCCGGTCGCTCTCGGCATCGCCGCCCCGGCCGGTGCCCGCCGACAGATCGACCGTCACCCCCGCACCCGATGCGCGATAGTCCGCAGTGTCGAAGCCCGCGCCGCCCTGCAGGCTATCCGCCCCGGCGCCCCCCACCAGAAAGTCGTCGCCCGAACCGCCGATCAGGGTGTCCGCGCCCGCACCGCCGGTGACGACGTCGTCGCCCGCGCCGCCGTCGATGACCGCGCCGCCGTCCCCGCCGGTCAGCACGTCGTCATGGGCCGATCCGATCAGGCTTTCGATGCTGGTCAGCGTATCGCCGGTCGCATCGCCGCCATCCGCGCGGCCCGCCTTCAGGTCGACGGTCACGCCCGCCGCGGAATTGGCGAAGCTCGCGGTATCGATACCGGCGCCGCCATCCAGCCGATCGGCACCCGCGCCCGCGATCAGCACGTCATTGCCGGCCCCGCCGGTCAGGCTGCTGCCCGACGCTGCCGCGCGGAGCCGATCGGCGAAGGCGGTGCCGATGACATTCTCGATCCCGCTCAGTCGGTCGCCCTCGGCATCGCCATATTGCGCGAAGCCGGTCGTCAGGTCGACCGCAACGCCGGCGGACGAGGCGGCATAATCGGCCGTGTCGATGCCGTCGCCACCCACCAGCGTGTCCGCGCCCGCCCCGCCGGTCAGCAGGTCGTCCCCCGCCCCGCCGGTCAGGACATTGGCGCCGCCATCGCCGGTCAACACGTCATTGCCCGCCGACCCGGTCAGGTTCTCGATCCCCGACAGCGTGTCGCCTTCGGCGTCGCCGCCATGGGCCAGGCCCGTCGCCAAGTTCACCCGAACCGCCGCTGCGGACGTGGCATAGTCCGCCGTGTCGCTGCCGCTGCCGCCGGTCAGCACGTCGGCGCCCTCGCCACCGACCAGATCGTCGTCGCCCTCGCCGCCGGTCAGCGTGTCCGCGCCAGCGCCGCCCATCAGACGGTCGTCGCCGCTGCCGCCCGACAGGATATCGTCGCCGTCGTTGCCGATCAGCTCGTCGGCACCCGCCCCGCCGTCGATCGTATCGGCCCCGGCCGTGCCGGTGATGCGATCGTCGAAAGAGGAGCCGATGACATGTTCGATCGAAACGAGCCAATCGCCCTGCGCGTCACCGCCGCTGCCGACCGAGCCGTCCATGGCCATCGTGATGCCCGCGCTCGAATCGGCATAGCTGGCGGTATCGAAGCCCGCGCCGCCGTCCAGCGTGTCGGCACCCCCGCCGCCGGACAGCATATCGTCTCCCGCACCGCCCTCCAGCGTCTCGTCCGCGGCGCTGCCCTTCAATATATCGTTGAAGTCGGTGCCGACCACATGCTCGATCGAAATCAGCGTATCGCCGCCCGCCAGCCCGCCGGCACCCGTCCCCGCTTGCAGGTCGACGGTGATCGCGGCGGAGGACGCATGATAGTCCGCGGTATCGAACCCGGCACCGCCGTCCATCACGTCCGCGCCGAGCGAGCCCGTCAGCATATCGTCGCCGCCACCGCCGTGCAGCTCGTCCGCGCGGTCCGAACCGCGCAGGCGATCGTTCCATGCCGAACCGACCAGTGCCTCGATGCTGTCATAGGCGTCACCCTCGGCGTCGCCGCCATGGTTGGCGCCACCGTCCAGCCCGATGTCGACCGCGCTCGTCGAGTCCGAATAATCCGCCGTGTCAAAGCCCGCGCCACCGATCAGCTGGTCGGCCCCGCCACGCCCGGTCAGCACGTCGTCGCCCTTGCCGCCGGTCAGCGTGTTGGCACCGCCGTCGCCGCCCAGGTGATCGTCCAGGTCGGACCCGATCAGATTCTCGATGCCCGACAATGTGTCGCCCTGCGCACTGCCGCCCTGCCCGACGCTGCCGTCCAGCGAGACGGACACGCCCGCCGTCGAGCCGGAAAAATCCGCCGTGTCGATGCCGCCGCCGCCGACCATCTGGTCGGCGCCCGCGCCGCCGACGAACCGGTTGTTCTGGTCGTCGCCGATCAGGACGTCGTCGAACGCGGAACCGATGATGTCCTCGATCCCGCTCAGGCGATCGCCCTCGGCGTCCCCGCCATGCCCCTGCCCCGTCGACAGGTCGACCGTCACCCCGGCGCTGGAGGCGGAATAATCGGCGATATCCTCGCCCGCCCCGCCTTCCAGCGTGTCGGCGCCCGCGCCGCCCACCAAGACGTCGTCGCCATCACCGCCCGCCAGGTCGTTCGCCCCCGCGTTACCGACCAGCAGATCGTCATATCGACCGCCCAACACACGCTCGATGTTGATCAGCCGGTCGCCCATCGCTTCGCCAGTGGAGGCACGGCCGTCCAGATAGACGTTCACGCCGGCCGAGGCGTCCGAATAATCGGCGGTGTCGAACCCGTCGCCGCCGTCCAGCACGTCGGCCCCCAGGCCGCCGACCAGCATGTCGTCGCCCGTACCGCCGACCAGCACGTCGTCTCCGGCGCTGCCCTTCAGCACATCGTCGAATGCGGAACCATGCACTTCCTCGATGCCGGTCAGCATATCCCCATCGGCATCGCCGCCATGGGACACGGACCCGTCGAGCGCGACCTGCACGCCCGCCGCGCTGTTCGCATAGTCGGCGATGTCATGGCCCGCCCCGCCGTCGAGCGTATCGGCGCCCGCGCCGCCCACCAGCACGTCGTCACCGGCCCCGCCGCTCAGGCGGTTCGCGCCCGCGTCGCCGGTCAGAACGTCGTTGAAGACGGAACCCGTGACGTTCTCGACGTTGCGCAACCTGTCGCCGTCGGCGTCGCCGCCAACACCGGCCGTTCCGTCGAGATAGGCCGTCACGCCCGCGCGCGAGCCGCTATAGTCGGCGGTATCCACCCCGTCGCCGCCGTCGAGCACATCCGCACCGCCCGCACCGACGAGATTGTCGTTGCCCGCGCCGCCGATCAGCGTGTTGGCCGTGTCGTCACCGGTCAGCACGTCATCGAAGGCAGAGCCTTCAAGTCCCTCGATCGAGACGAACGTGTCGCCCACCGCATCGCCCGTCATCGGCGATCCGTTGAGCGATGCCTGCACGCCAGACGCCGCACCGGCGTAACTGGCGATGTCGAAACCGTCGCCGCCCTTCAGCGTATCGGCCCCGGCCCCGCCTTCCAGAATGTCGTCGCCCTTGCCGCCGCTCAGAATATCGTCGGCGGCATCGCCGACCAGGCGATCGTTCAGGTCCGAGCCGACCAGGATTTCGATATTGGCATAGGTATCGCCCTCGGCGTCGCCGCCATGGCTGACCCGCCCGTCGAGATAGACGCTGACGCCGACCTTGCTATCCGCAAAGCTGACGGTGTCGATGCCAGCACCGCCGTCGACATGGTCCGCCCCGGCCCCGCCGGTCAGCACATTGTCGCCCGCATCGCCGTACAGATTGTCGTCGAACGCGGACCCGACCAAATTCTCGATCCCCGACAGCTTGTCGCCGTCCGCGTCGCCGCCCCTGCCCGGCGTACCGTCCAGATAGGCCGTCACGCCCGCGCTCGCGGTGGCGTAGCTCGCGGTATCGATACCATCACCGCCGATCAGCGTGTCGGCACCGCCGCCACCGACCAGCAGGTCATCGCCCTTACCGCCCTCCAGCGTGTCGTTGGCCGCCGCGCCATAGAGGGCGTCGTTGCGATCCGAGCCGATGACATGCTCGACATTGACGATCATATCGCCCTCGGCATCGCCGCCATGGCTGGCGGTGCCGTCGAGGTGGATTTCCACGCCCTTGGTCTTATCGGCGGGCGGGGTCTTCTCGTTGGCGAAGGCATCGGCATAGGACACGGTGTCGAAACCGCCGCCGCCATCGATCTTGTCCGCGCCCTCGCCGCCCTTCAGCACGTTGTCGGCGTCGCTGCCGGTCAGCGTGTCGTCGAACGCGGTGCCGATGACATTCTCCACCGACGTGTAGCTGTCGCCCTCGGCATAGCCGCCCTTGCCGGTCCCCGCCTTCAGGTCGACCGTCACCGCGGCGTTCGACATGGTGTAACTGACCGTGTCGGTGCCGCCGCTGCCATCGATCTGGTCCCCGCCCGCGCCCGCGACGATCAGGTCGTTGCCGTCGCCCGCGTTGACGATATTGCCCGGCGGGTTCGAAAACAGCACATAGATCGGCGCGCCCGTGACTGGATCGACCGCCTTCATGTCGGCTTCGCCGGACACCATGTGGATGCCGAAGTGCGTCGAAACGTCGACGGAATAGGTGTAATCGGCTCCCCCCGTGGACAGGCCCAGCGCGATCGGCAGAAAGAATTCGTTCTGGAATCCGCTGGACGCCACCGGCGTACCGAGTTTCGGCAGAACGTAGGTCAGCTGAACGTCGAAGGTGAAGTGCGTTTCCGTCGACGGATAGGTCACGGTCGCGCCCGTCGCGTCGACGCCCGAGGTGACGACCTTGATATTGCCCCGGTCGATCGAGATGACCCAGCCCTTGTCGGTCTTGGTCGCATTCTGGACCGAATAGCCGTCCGGCAGGGTGGGAACGAGGACCTGCTGCAGGGCGAGACTGCCCGCCGGCACCATCGCCTCGACATGCAGAGTGCGCGAGCTGGTGCCGGACGGCGCCTGCGCCGCACTGTCCACGACGATCACGTCGTCGCTGCCGGTTCCCGCAATCGTCTCCCGCGCCGATTGCGCTCCATAGGATTTGTCGGTGGACGAACTGGCCCCGCCCGTCGATCCGGTGATGTGGTTCGCCCCGCTCTCCGACGTCGTCTTGACGCCCTCCTGATTGTACAGGGTGAAGGTCAGCGTCGGCACGAGCTTGCCCAGCCCTATGCCCGTGCCCTTGTCGACAGTGTCCTTGGATTGCGAAGTACCAGCCGGGTTGCCGCTGCTGGGTGGGGGCGAGGAAGACGCGTTGGTGTCGCTGATCTTCTGCGTCAGCCGTTGGCGATCCTCGTCCGACTTGTGTTGTTGCTGCTGCTTCTGGACTTCGGCCTGCTGGGTCTGGGTGGCATCCTGCGGCTGGATCTGGGACTGAGACTGCGCCTGATCCTCTTTGGTGGCGGACGGTTCCTTGCGCGGCTTTGCGGCCTTCTCATCGGCCTGATCCGACGAGAGGCTGACGTTGATCAGCGCGCTCTTATCGTTGATCTCGCCGACGGTATTGATGACCTGCGCGGACGTGATCGTCTTATCGTTGAAGACCAAGGTCGGCGTTTGCCCGGAGAAGGTCGCCAGGGCCATGCCGGGAATGACGACCCGGCTACCATCGGCAAACACCAGAATGAGGTCGACATCGGCGATCTGGGCCGTGAACGACGCATAGGGAATTCCCAAAAGCGCCTTTCCATCGGGGCCCATTTGCACGACCTTCAAGGCACCCAGGGACGGGATATCGCCCAGCATCGCCGCTTCACCGTTACCCGGCATCGCCGTTTGCGACGCCTTGCTGGTCTTGTCCGGTTTGCCTGCGCCCTGCTGCGCTGCCTTGTTCGCCTGAACCATTTTTGCCCTGCCAGACCGATTGAGGTTAAATATCAAATAAAACGGGTGAGTTCGTCATCATTCCGACAATGTCGCCCGTGTAGTCCAATAGGCTTTTGGAGAAGACGCCGCCTTCGACCCGGATCAGGATATGATCGCGTCGAGTGACAACATCTCTCTAAAATGAACGCCATAGCCGCGCGGGGTGGTATTGACGATCACACCTTCCACGACACTTTCTCCTACCGACAATCGCACAAAGCCTCCCGCGCGATTGAGGAGATAGACTTGCGGCGGACGAAACAACGCCCCTTTGCTGGCAATATCCAGTATCTTTCCTTTCAGAACGATACCGCTCTCGATCAGTGTCAGGCTGGCATCCAGCCGACATTCGAGCCGACGCTGAGATCGGGCGGCGGCATAATCCCGGTGGAAGACTTTCCAGACGACCGCCTTGGCGCGAGACATGCCCATCAATTTTTCCCCAGATTGTCGTTGATACGCGTCTCGGTGATATCGTCACGCAGACGCTCCGCACGCGCGGTCAAAACATTCATATGCGCACGGGCATGCTCAAGCTCGCCCCGCACGGTCGCCGCCATTCCGCTGGCTTCGATCATCCCGGCCAGTGCGGAAAGACGTTCGCTCTCCTGCGCCAGCGCATCGAGAAGCGTGGCGGCCTTGACGCGGTCGGCCGAGACGGCATTCCGAAACCGGGCGACTTCCCGCTGCAATTCCTCTTGGAGACGATATTGCCGTTCCATCGTCTCCCGGATCTCGATGGCGAACCGGCGATAGTCACGCTTCGTCCGGATTTCGTCCCGCCGTCTGCCAAAAGCCGCCAGAAGACGATGATGCAGCATTCGCGCATCGAAGCGCGTGGATGCATCGTCCTTCATGACCGGCCATTGCAGGGTTACGGGTTCCCGATCGAGCAAAGCTTCCCCGCATGCGAGAATTTGGTCGAGCGTTCGGACGATACGATCCTCGCGCTCATTCTCGGCATGACGCTGCTGCCAGGCCATTTCGCGCAGCGACGTCATCACGTCATGCAAGTGGGCGCGGTCGAACCGAACCTCAGCGAAGAGCAATTCCATATCGGCCGCCAACCGAACCTGGTGCCGCCCCAGATCGGCCACGACATCGGCGATCGGCTGAAGCAGCGGTGTAGGGTCGGTAACGCGTGCCACCATGTTCGACAGGTCAGCCATGGCGTCGTGCAGACGGGACAATGTCACCTGTATCCCGAGGTCATTCCGCTGCCCCTGCTCCACCGCCTGGTGCAAGGTCGACAATTGACGCGCCGCCACGTCCATCGCGCGCACCAATGAAGGAGCCCCGGCGCCGACGACGCCTCGCGACTCCACTTCCGTGGCACCTTCGAGGGTCGTGACGCTCGACAGCCAATGCTCATAATCGTCCCTCAGCGACTTGGCCGCCTTGGTCATGCAACGCTCGAGCGCACCAAGCACCATCGATGTGGACAGGCCGAAGAGCGACGAACTGAAACCCACCGACATACCGCGCAGCGGGGCCTTCATGCCTTCGATCATCTTGCCGAAGCTGTCGCCGCCCGCCGTGCCGGAGACATCCATACCCCCGATCAGGTCGCCCACCGACCCGACAGTATGCATCAGGCCCATGAACGCGCCGATCAGGCCCATGAAGACCATCAGGCCCGAGAAGTAGAGAATGACCGACTTCTGTTCGTTGATGCGCTGGTCGACGCTGTGGACGAGCGATTCCGCCACCTTGGACGGCAGATTGACGACCCCGTCCTTGGCGAGCTGTTCCGCGATCAGGCGATAGCCCTGTCCCAGCAGGTGCGGCTCGTGGAAGATGCTCGCGGGCGTTTCGTAGACGCTGTCGTCCGCCTCCAGGATCGCGCTGCTCTGTTGCAGCGCGCGCAGGGCCTGCACTTCGTTGCTCAGCGCCAGGACGTTGCGGAAGGCGATGATCGCTGCGACGGAAAACAACGCAAATATCGACAGGTTCAGCGCCATCTTGGCCTTGATGCCCGCGATGACGAAGTCGTGCGCATAGACGCCGACGCCGATCATGATCGTCATGACCGCCGACATCTTGATGAGTTCGTCGCGTATCTGGCGTTTCATGGCCATGCCCCTCAATTCTTGACGACGATGCGGACGGAGTTCGCGTCATCGGACTTGGGGTCCACCACGCGGGTTTCCGTGACGATATCGTCGGGCTTGATACCGGCCTGGATCAGCAGGTTGCGGGTCGCCGCAGCCCGATAATATGCGATCCGCATCGGCTCGGAGATCGCCCCGGTACTGCTGACCAAGGACCAGATCCCATATTTCCGGCCTGGCTGTGCCGCGCCTTTCAGGAAAGACTGCACCTTTGCCGCGTCCTCATCGGTGTATCGAACAGCGTTCGGATCGAAGTCGACCCGTAGGAGCGTCGAGGCGGTGGTGATGCGCATGCCCTTTGTCTCGCTGGGCCGCTCCGTCGACTTGGCAGCGATCCGCATCGTATCGGGCGTATCCCGGGTCAGGATGGACAACTGGTCCTTTCCGTTCGTCGCGGTCTCAGACATCAGCGGAGAGCCGAGCTGCGCGATGGAACTGCCCGCAGCCGCATCGGACGGGGATTGGACAGGCCGCATGCCCTCGACACCCCGGCTGGCCGCCTTATTCGCAGGATTGCTCGCCGTCGGTGCCGTTTCCCCTGCCACCGCCCGCTGCCCGCTGCTCTGCTGCATCTCATTGATCTTCTGCTGCATGACCTGAACCGTCCGCTTGGACAGTTCCATGACCGCCGCACTCATGATGACCAGCAGAAAGGTCACGACCATGATCACCGCGGTCAGTACGTCCACGAATGCCGGCCAGTGATTGACTTCGCCGTCTTCAGATGCCCCTGCCACGTTACCCCTTTCCCTGATTGTCCGGTTGCTTGCCCGTGAATGGCGCCCTTCACGCGGCGCGTGCCGTCTGACGCTGGCGCAGGTGCGCCAGAAGCTGGTCCCTGGGTTGATCGGCCAGGATGCGTCCGTTCTCCATCCAAAGTACCCGGTCCACGAGGTCGAGCACGGCGAACCGATGGGTGGCGATGACCAATGTCCGGTCGGTGCTGAATTCCCGCAGTCCGCGGATCACGGCCTGTTCCCCATCGATGTCCATCGATGCGGTGGGTTCGTCCAGCAACAGGATGCGGGGGTCGCGCATGAAGGCACGCGCCAGCACCACCGCCTGGCGCTGACCACCGGAAAGCCGGCAGCCCCCGCCCCCGACCGTGCGGCTCAGGCCTTCCTTCGACTGGATGACGAACTGATGGACGCCCGAAGTCTTCAGGGCCCGCTCCAGCAATGCCGGATCGGGAGCCGCACGCCCCAGCACGATATTCTCATAGATCGTATCGTCGAAAAGCGTTGCATCCTGCGTTGCGAACGCGATGTTTTCCCGCAGCAGAGAGGCCGCATATTGCTCTACGGCATGACCATCGATCAGGAACGCGCCCGAGGTGGGCGAGACCAGGCCCCCTAGCAGTTTGAGCAGCGTGGATTTGCCGGAGCCGGCCAGCCCGATGATCCCGATCTTCTCGCCGGGCCTAATCTCCAGGTTTATGTCATGCAGAACCGGCGCGTTTGTATCGGGATAGACATAGCCTGCATTCTCGAAGGCCAATTGCCCGACAAAGGGACGGGCTTTGACTGCCATGTCCGACGTTTCGACCTCTGGCTCGAGCGCCAGGAGATTGGCCAGCGCCCCGAATTGCGTCAGACTCTGATAGCCCTTGCCGATGATTCCGATCGCCGACGAGACGAGGCCCATGGCGCGACCCGCCAACATGTTGCAGGCGATCAGCGCACCAGCCGTCATCACCCCGGCGCGGATTTGATAGATGCTGATGACGACGATCCCGATCGTTACCGCCTGGACGATGAAGGCCGAGGCGACCGCCGGAATCTCCTGCCAATGGCGGGTGGCCTTGCCATTCATGCCGACATGGTCGGAGAGGATATCCCATCGGCGCAGAAAGCGCCCTTCGGCCTGATTGCTCTTGATCGTATGGAGGCTGCCGACGACGTCGGCGACCAGGTTGCTGCGCGCCTGCACCAACTTGCTGGACCGATGGCTGCCGAACTTCAGTCCATAGGCCGAGGCCAGTCCGATCAGGGACATCGCAAGCGCGCCGAATAGCGGCACCACCGCCACCCAGCCGCCGATCATGGCAATCAGGGCAAGGAAGGCGAAGAAAAAGGGAATTTCCACGCAGAAGGTGGCCGCCGCATGCGGTGCAAGCATCGCCATCGATTCGATGTCGCGAAGCGCCGTCATCAGGCTTCCGACGGTCCAGTTCGACTTGTCGATCCGCGCGTGCAACACCGAGGCCATGGCGCGATGCTGTATGCCCTGACCGACGCGCAGACCGATCGCGTCGATGAAAACCGACCGCGTCTGCTTGAACAGGCATTCGAAGACCAGGATGAGCAGAGCGCCGAAAGAGAGCGCCCACAGGGTATCGACGGCCAGGTTCGGCACTACCCGATCGTAAATGGCCCGCATATACAATGGGATAGCGAAAGCGCACATGTTGAGCAGCAACGCGGCCAGCAACAATTGCGCAAAATTTCGCCGTTCCGAAAGAAAACATGAGAACAGCCAAGTGCGGGGATTGGCCCGTATGCGTTCACGCTGGTCGCAGGCCAAACTACCGTTGACGGAATCGACATGGCCCACGATCAGCATCTGATCGGTTGTTGCTGCGGCAACCTCATCGATCGGGACAAGCCGTTCGCCCGTACCGTCGATTATCGTCAATTCTCCGACGCTGGATCTCGCCCTGGCGACCAGATAGCCCCCATCGATCAGGCAAAGCACCGCAGGCAGATGCGCCTCGGTCAGCTTCCGCACGTTGCGCCGTTCCCATCTGGCGTCCAGATCCACGCGCGCGCATGCGAACGGTGCGAACCGGGCATCGAGATCACCACCGCTCATCGGCAGTGACGCGCTCAAATCGACAGAGCCGACAGTAATACCCGAATTTTCGGCAATTTTTACAATTGCATCGACCAGCCCAAGCCCAACGACGCCGTTAAGTTTCGTGCCCCGGAAGCTCACGCGACTCCGCATCACAGTCGCGATAACCATTTGAAAGTATGACTTTCGCTTCCTCATAACAAGCACGATTCCCTCATTGCATCTCCACATCTACACTCTTTTTATATATTAAGCGTAAATCACAGACAAACAGGATACCGCAAGGGCATATTCGAACAATGCTAAGACGCATGACTCGATTTCTGACTAATTTATCATGCTCTATCAGCAGGATATTCCATGCCGATGGCGGTCTAACGCAGGAAAACCTAAATTTTACAAGGATAGACGGACTTCAACCTTGGAGTGCAAGGATTGAAACTTCCAAGTCTTTCAACATCTTGAAAGTGCTGGCCGTTGCTCTTGCGAGCCTCCTGCTATGGGCGGCGCTGTTCCAGATCGACAAGGTCACGCGCGGCACTGGTCGCGTCCTGCCCTCGATTCAAAACCAGGTGGTCCAGCATTTGGAAGGCGGGATCGTGAAGCAGATCCTGGTTCGCGAAGGACAACGCGTCCGCAAGGGCGATATTCTTCTGCGCCTATCCAACCAGCAATCGAACGCCGAACTCGACAACGCCCAGACCGACGTTGCGGCGAAACATATCAGCATCCTTCGCCTTGAAGCCGAAGCATCCGGCGCAGATCATTTTACTGCGCCGCCCGAACTGGCACGATTGGCTCCTGATATCGCTCGGTCGGAAGAGGCATTCTTTGCGTCGCAGCGCGCCGATATTCAGCAGCAAATCAGCGTATACGACCATCAAATCCAGGGTTTCCGTGCCGACATCGCGAGTTCCACGGCGCGACTGGCCAGCCTCCGCAAAGAAGAGGGCACGGTCGAAACGCAACTGGAGCGGCTGCGGCGTGCCCTGGCGTCCGAAGCGGTGTCGGAAAATGCCGTGCTCGAGAAACAGGGCGAATTGCAGCAGGTCCGCACCCGTATCTCCGATACGATCACGTCAATTCCCAAATCCCAGGCCGGGCTTGCGGAGGCGACGGCAAAGCGCGGCGAAGCCTGGACGAAATATCTGTCCGACACTCGCGAGAAAGCCGCGACCCTGAGGCTGGAAATGACCAAGGCCGGGCACGCGCTTAACGCCTTTCAGGATCGCAATTTTCGCGAGGAGGTTCGCGCCCCGACCGACGGCTATGTCAACAAGCTGCTTGTCCAGACCCTGGGCGGCATCGCCAAGCCGGGCGAGCCTCTTGTCGAGATCGTGCCCGTCGACGACGCCGTGATGATCGAAGCGCGCGTTTCACCGCGCGACCGCGGTAACATCTGGATTGGCCTACCGGCGGTCGTGAAGATCAGTGCGTATGATTCCACCATCTTCGGCGGACTCGATGCCAGGGTCGAGGATATTTCCGCTGACGCCCTGCAAGATCCCAAGGGCGAGCTTTACTACCGGGTACGACTGCGCGCCGATACGCGCCGGTTCGACAAAACAAAGCCCGTGCTGCCAGGCATGACCGCAGAAGTAGATATCCGGTCCGGTCACCAGACGGTGCTCAGCTATATTTTAGGGCCTCTGATCCGCGTGCGGGATGGGGCTTTCCGCGAATAACGATGATCCATCAATCTTTCTTTCCGGGGGGAATGCGACAATGACGAATAAATCCAAGCCGTCGTGGTATGCCGGGAACGGGCTTGTTCTTGGGGTTGCAATTGCGATAGCCGCACAGGCCGGTGGCGCGGAGACACGCTCGCCGACCAAGCAGGGAGGGAGGCGCAGCGCTGTCGCCGCCCTCACGACCACCGTTCAGCCCGATGCTCAGCCGAGTGCCGTAGCGAAGGAGTCGCTTCGTGACGCCATCGTCGCGTCGCTCAAGCAGAACCCGGATATCCAGATCGCCCTCGCGCAGCAGGACGACGCAAAATACGGCGTAAACGAAGCACGCGCGGCATATCTTCCCCGGGTCGACATGACATTGGCCAGCGGTCCCGAATATGTCCAACCGAATGCGGCCAGCGACTCGCTGCTCCAGCGACGCGAGGGCGTGCTGAATATTCATCAGAACCTATGGGACTTCGGTGTCACGATCAATGACATCAAGCGCGCGAACGCCGCTTATGCCAGTGCGCGATGGGGCACGCGCAAGAAGATCGAACAGATATCGTTCGAAATATCATCCGCCTATCTCGGCGTTCTGGAAAAGCAGAAGCTTGTCGACCTGATCGGCGAGGAGATCGAGACGCAAGCGAAAATGTCCAAGATGATCGCGGTCCAGAAGGATCTGGGTCTCACGACCAGCGCGGATGTCAGCCGCGCACAGGTCCGACAGGACAATCTTCAACAGTTGCTGCTCGACGCGCAGAGTCAGCTTCAACAGCAGCGCGAAGCCTATCGCCGTTTGACAGGGCGCCTTCCCGACCGGGCGACCGATCTGCCCCCCGTCGACTCCGCCCTGCCGCCCAACCCCGATTCCGCCGTCGATGTGATCGAACAGCGAAACCCCGATCTGGCGCAGGCGAGCCAGGATCGCCGCTCGATCGAGCGTCAGCTTGCCAGTCAAAAAGGCAATTTCTTCCCGCGCATCGGCCTCGATCTCCAGGGCAACCATCGCTACGAGGTGCTGGGTCGCACGGGACGCGCCGACGATGCACGCGCCGTCGTCACGATCAGCTACAATCTGCTCAACGGTGGCGCGGACATGGCGCTGAAACGCAGGATCGAAGCAAGGCTGCGCGAGGCGGATTACCAGTTGCTGAAAGTTCGGCGCGACGTCGAACAGGATCTGAGAGTCGATTTCCAGTCGCTCAAGGCAGCCAATGAGAAAATGGCGACGATCGAGTCACAGATCGATGCTGCTCAAAAGGTGGTAACGCTCTACCGCGAACAGTTTCGATCCGGTCAGCGGTCCGTGTTCGATCTGCTCGATAGCCAGCAGGCGCTATTCCAAGCGAAGCAGAACCAGCTTTCGAACTATACGCAGAAACAGGTCAGCGGCCTCCGGGTATTGCAGAAAATGGCAGAATTGTTCCGCTTTGTGGGAGGAGGCGAACCGCCGCCACTGAGCACCCCCGCACCCATTATCGTCGGCGTGCCGGCGCGCTAGGGCCAGGGTTTATGATTTGCACCCACTCGGCGATGGCGTCCCGATAATCTCAAGGGGCGATCGCCAAGTGGATGCAGGTCCCGTTCGCTTCCTTGGGAAATCCGTCCAACCATACATAAGATTCGACAAACCATACATAATGCATTATGCATGGACAAACGACCATGCGATGGTGCTACTATGCCTGCAAATATCCTTTCCGACGGCTTTCGCCGTATCCTGAAGAGTGGCTGGAAGGGGCTCTGCCCCCGATGCGGCCAGGGCCGGATGTTCGCGTCCTGGTTGAAGCTCGCGCCCCAATGCGAATGCTGCGGCCTGAACTATCGCTTTGCCGCCCCCGATGACGGACCGGCCTTCTTCTCGCTGTGCATCGTCGCTTTCCCGCTGACCTTCGTCGTGGTGTGGATACAGGTCGCCTATAGCCCGCCCTGGTGGGTCCATCTGCTGACCTCCATGCCGCTGATGCTGCTCGGCTGCCTCTTGCCGCTGCGCCCGATCAAGGGGTGGCTGGTCGCATCGCAATATGTGAACCGGTCGGTGGAAGCAGGCACCGAAACGCTTTGGAACCAGATGGATGGACGGGATGACAACCGCTTCGGCGACTGACCGGGTGACCGGCGCATTGCGGGAGGATGCCCGTCGCGCGGCGGCACAACTGCTGGAAAGCCTCGGTCGCCACGAGGATGCACGGATCATCCGGGCGGGCGGCGGAGACGATTTCCCGGAAGTCCGCGTCGCGCTTCATGCGCTCTGCGGCATGGCCGCAAAGGTCCAGCGGCTGGAACGCGCCCTGCGATGCTATGCCGACAAAACCCTGTGGGAAGCGCACCCGCATAGCGAGCCGCTGGCCGTGCATGACGGGGGCGCCATGGCTCGCGCCGCGCTGGCGGGTCGTGAAGCGTTCGAGCTGCACCGCGACTGACCGGACAAAATGTCCAGCGCATGAATTATGCATGGACATTGCATGGATCGAAGAATAAGGAAATTACCATGCAAAGCTGGACACCCGATATCGATTCGTCATCCGGACCCAAATATCTGGCGATTGCGGACGCGCTGGCCCGCGATATCGAGGCCGGAATGCTGGGACCGGGGGATCGCCTGCCGCCGCAACGCGCGCTGGCCGAGACGCTGGGGGTCGACCTGACGACGGTGACGCGGGCCTATGGCGAGGCGCAGCGGCTCGGGCTGATCGAGGGGGATGGCCGCCGGGGCAGCTTCGTGCGCGAACAGCCCGTCCGATCCGCTGCACCCGACATGGCGCGGCCCCCTTTGGTCGAGCGGATCGATCCGGGCATGAATGCGCCGCCCGAACTCCCCGGTGGAGAGCTGGTCGATGCCTTTCGCCAGACGACCGCCGCCCTGCTTGGCGGGCCTGACGGCGGCGCGCTGTTCCAGTATCAGCCGACCGGCGGCCTGCCGTCGCTGCGCGAAGCCGGGGCGGCGCTGCTGCGGCGGCGCGGCATCGCCACGCAGGAGGACATGGTGCTGCTCGCCGCCGGTGGCCAACAGGCGCTGCATGCGTTTTTCGGGGCCGAGCTGGCGGCGGGCGATCGCGTGGCGGTGGCGCCGTTCGCCTATCCGGGCCTCCTGGCACTGGCGCGGCGCTACGGCGTGCTGCTCCAGCCGGTTTCGGTGGATGCCCAGGGGATGCTCCCGGACGCGCTGGACGCCGCCTGCCGCGCGGGAACGATACGCGCCGTCTATATCGTGCCGACCAATGACAATCCGACGACCGCGACCATGGGCCTGGATCGTCGCCGCGCCATCGCCGAGGTCGCGGAACGGCACGGACTGATGGTGATCGAGGACGATGCCTATGGACTGTTGCCGGAACGGCCGCTCGCGCCGATCGCATCCTTCGCCCCCGACCGGACATGGCATATCGCCAGCGTGTCGAAAATCCTGTCGCCGGGCCTGCGCGTCGCCTGGCTGCACGTGCCCGACATCGCCAAGGCCTGGCGACTGGCGGCGGACATGCACGAAACCGCGATCATGGCCCCGCCCCTCAATGCCGCGGCGGTCGCGGACTGGGTGGGCGGCGACACCTTCGCGCGCCTGGTGGCGGCGGTGCGAAGGGAGGCGCAGGCCCGCCAGGCGATGGTGCGCAAATGCCTGCCCAGGGGGAGCTATCATATGCAGGACGAAGGCTATCATCTGTGGGTCCCCCTGCCCACCGATGCCGACGCCGGATCGATCGCGCAGACGGTCCGCCCGCATGGCCTGTCGGCCATTCCCGGCGAGGCCTTTGCGGTCGATCGTTCGGCGGTGTCCTCGGCGCTGCGGGTGTCGATCGGCGGGATGCTGTCCCACGACCGGCTGGAGCGGGGCTTGCGGTTGCTCGGTGCGATGATCGCGCCGGACGCCACGCGAAAGATATCGCTGATCTGAGTTGATTTGATTCGATCCGGTCCGCCGGACCGAACGTACCGACGCATTTTCTTTGCCGCGTGGCGAAAGCCATGCCGTGTTGTCACGCGCCCCGACGGCGCGCCCGAGACAAGGAGTTCGCCATGGGTGACCAAGCCCTGTTACTGGCCCGTGCGCAATTCGCGTTCACGGTTTCCTTCCACTTCATATTCCCGGCCTTTTCGATCGGGCTGGCCAGTTTCCTGATGGTGCTGGAGGGGCTTTGGCTGCGGACCGGGCGCGGCGTCTATGCCAATCTCTATCGCTATTGGCTGAAGATCTTCGCCGTGGCCTTCGGCATGGGCGTGGTGTCGGGGATCGTCATGTCCTACCAGTTCGGCACCAACTGGTCGGTCTTCTCCGAAAAGGCGGGGCCCATCGTCGGCCCGCTCATGGCCTATGAAGTGCTGACCGCCTTCTTCCTGGAGGCGGGGTTCCTGGGCGTCATGCTGTTCGGCATCACCAAGGTCGGCCCGCGGCTCCATTTCTTCGCGACCTGCATGGTGGCGCTCGGCACCTTCATTTCCGCCACCTGGATCATCAGCACCAACAGCTGGATGCACACCCCGACCGGGTTCGCGATCAACGCGCAGGGGCAGTTCGTTCCCGCCGGATCGTGGCTTCCGATCATCTTCAACCCCAGCTTCCCCTATCGCCTGCTGCACGTCGTCATCGCCGCCTATCTCACCACCTCGCTCGTCGTCGGCGCGGTGGGCGGGTGGCACCTGTTGAAGGACCGGACCAATCCGGGCGCACGCAAGATGTTCTCGATGGCGATGTGGATGGTCGCGATCGCCGCCCCCGCCCAGATCCTGGCGGGCGACGCGCACGGGCTGAACACGCTGGAGCATCAGCCGGCCAAGATCATGGCGATGGAGGGTCATTATGACAGCCATCCCGACGGCGCGCCGCTGATCCTGTTCGGCATTCCGAACCCGGCCACGAAGCATATCGACTATGCGATAGAGGTGCCCAAGGCGTCGTCGCTCGTCCTGAAGCACGATTTGAACGCGCCGCTCGCCGGTCTGGACACCGTCGCCGACGACCGCGAGCCGCCCGTGGCGATCCTGTTCTGGTCGTTTCGCGTGATGGTCGGGCTGGGCATGGTCATGCTGTTGCTGGGGCTGGCCAGCCTGGCGGCCCGGTTCCGTCGCAAGCTCTATGACTGGACGCCGCTGCACCGCCTGGCGATCGCCATGGGGCCGTCCGGCTTCGTCGCGGTGATCGCGGGCTGGATCACGACCGAGGTCGGCCGCCAGCCCTTCACCGTCTATGGCTATCTGCTCACCGCCCAGTCGCATTCGCCGCTCAGGGCATCGGCGGTCGCCACGTCGCTGCTGACCTTCGTGGTCGTCTATTTCGTCGTCTTCGGGGCGGGCACCTATTACCTGCTCCGCCTGATGGCCAAGCCGCCGGAGGCGCACGAGACCGAGCCCGCCTCCACCCCGCAACGCGCGGCGGGCATCACCCCCGCCCCTGCGCTCGACAAGGAGTGACCGGCGATGTTCTACGATTATGATCTCGCCACCATCTGGGCGTTCATCATCGCCTTCGCCGTGTTCGCCTATGTCGTCATGGACGGCTTCGACCTGGGCATCGGCATCCTGTTTCCGACGCTGAAAGTCGGCGAAGAGCGCGATCAGGCGATGAATTCGATCGCGCCGGTCTGGGACGGGAACGAGACCTGGCTGGTGCTGGGCGGCGGCGGCCTGATGGCGGCCTTTCCCCTGGCCTATGCGATCATCCTGCCCGCCACCTATCCGCTCGTCATCGCGATGGTGCTCGGCCTGATCTTTCGCGGCGTCGCCTTCGAGTTTCGTTGGCGCGACCCCCGGCACCGGGCCTTTTGGGACATCGCCTTTTGCGGCGGTTCGGTGGTGGCGACGCTGGCCCAGGGCGTGATGCTGGGCGCGGTGTTGCAGGGCATCCGGGTCGCGGGCCGGGCCTATGCGGGCGGTTCGTTCGACTGGTTGTCGCCGTTCAGCCTGTTGACCGGCGTCGCGCTGCTGGCGGGTTACGCCTTGCTGGGCGCGAGCTGGCTGATCGGCAAGACGCATGGCGACGTTCAGGACCATGCGCGCCGCATGGCGTTCCGCCTCGGCATCGCCACGCTCGTCGCGATGGCGGCGGTCAGTGCCGCGACGCCGTTCCTGGCGATCGACTATTGGCATCGCTGGTTCCGGATGCCGGGTGTCCTCTTCACCGCGCAGGTGCCGCTGGCCACGATCGTCTTCGGCTTCATCTTCTTCTGGAGCCTGAAGCGCGGGCGCGAGACGTTGCCCTTCCTGGTCACGCTCATCCTGTTCGCGCTGGGCTTTGTCGGCCTGGGGATCAGCATGTTCCCCTATATCGTGCCCCGGGCGCTGACCATCTGGGACACGGCCGCGCCGGAGAAGAGCCAGATCTTCATGCTGGTCGGCACCGTCTTCATCCTGCCGATCATCATCACCTACACGGCATGGGCCTATTATGTGTTTCGCGGGAAGACCGTCACGGAAGGCTATCACTGATGGTCGGCCAGCCCCCCGCGCCGCTGTGGCGCCGCCTCGGCTGGATGGCCGCGATCTGGCTGGCGAGCGTGCTGACGCTCGGCATCGTCGCCAGCATCATCCGCCACTGGCTCCTCCCCTGACACCGAACGCTGCGACGGAGAGAACGACATGACCGGCGATACGATTTGGCCGACCATCGACATGGAGGCGGCGGCATGAAGACGCTTTTTTCCGAGATCATGGCGGACCTTCCCTTGGTCGCGATCCTGCGCGGGATCACGCCAGCGGAGGTCGAGGCGGTCGGCGACGTGCTTGTCGAGGCGGGCTTCCGGTTGATCGAGGTGCCGCTCACCTCGCCCGATCCGTTCGACAGCATCGCGCGTCTGGCCGGGCGATGGGGACAAAGCGCGATCATCGGCGCGGGGACCGTGCGCAGGGTCGACCAGCTCGACCGGCTGATCGAGGCGGGGGGCCGCCTGATGGTCACGCCTCATTGCGATCCCGCGCTGATCGCCGCCGCCTGCGCGCGCGGGCTCGTCACCCTGCCCGGTGTCGCCACGCCCACCGAGGCGTTCGCGGCGCTGGATGCCGGGGCCGACGGGCTGAAACTCTATCCGGCGGAGATGATCCCGCCGAGCGCGGTGAAGGCGTTCCGGACGGTGATCGGCCCCGGCGTTCCGCTCTGTCCGACGGGCGGCATCGAGCCCGAGGACCTTGCCCGTTATGTCGCGGCCGGTGCCGATGGTTTCGGGCTGGGCGGCGCGCTCTACCGCCCCGGCGACACGGCCGGGGATGTTGCCGTCCGCGCGGCCGCCTTCGTATCGCGCTGGAAGACGCTTCATGGATGACCCGACGGCGCAGTGCCCCGAGGATCGCGAATTGCTGGCGGCCGCCGCCGCGATCGGCCGCGACCTCATGCGGCCCGATCCGCGCATCTACTGGGCCGACCTGCTGCTGACCGCCATGGTGGCCTATGCCAGCCTTGCGGGCATGATGCGGCTTCCGCTCGGCGGCGCGACGATCGTCCTGGGCCTGGTCGCCATGCTCGCCTTTTATCGCGGGCTCAGCTTCATCCACGAACTGGCGCATCTCCGCCGGTCGCAGCTTCCGGGGTTCGCCGCCGCCTGGAATCTCCTGTTCGGCATTCCGTTGCTGACCCCGTCCTTCCTCTATGACGACGTCCATGTCCGGCATCATGCCCGAACCATCTATGGCACGACGCGCGACCCGGAATATCTGCCGCTGGCGTCGATGCGACCGCAGCATCTGGTCCTCTTCCTCATGGCGGCGGGGTTGGCCCCGCTGGGCCTGCTGATCCGCTTCGGCCTGCTGGCGCCGCTCGGCATCGGCAGCGCCCGCCTGCGCCGGGCGACCGTCGCCCGCTATTCCGCGCTGGCGATCAACCCGGCCTTTCGCCGGACGGAGCCGCAAGGACAGGCGCGTCGCGAATGGCTCCGCCTCGAAATCGCGGCCGGCGCATGGGCCGTCGCGGTCATCCTGCTGGTCGCCACCGGAAGCGTCGGCGTGACACAGGCGGGGCTGGCGCTCCTCCTCGGCTCGGGCCTGGCGGGCATCAACCAGTTGCGCACGCTCGTCGCGCATCTGTGGGAGAATGAGGCGGGCACGCCGATGAGCCTGACCGCGCAATATCTGGATTCGGTCAATGTGCCGCCGCCCGCGCTGCTGCCTGCGCTCTGGGCGCCGGTCGGTCTCCGCTATCACGCGCTGCATCATCTGTTGCCGTCGGTGCCCTATCACGCGCTCGGCACGGCGCATCGGCGGCTGTCGGCCCGGCTGGGGCGAAGGCCCGAACGCGCGCGTGTCGACCATCGCAACATGCTGGCGCCGCTGCGCGCCATTTTCCGCGCCGCAGGCCGCTGAGCCGGGCTAGGCCGATCGCCTGCGCTCGATGTCCGCGAGCACGTCGATGAAATGCCGCACCCGCGCCGAACGGAAACGCGCCTCGGGGAAGACCGCATGGACGCCCCCGTCCGGCAGCGACCATTGGGGGAGCAGATGGACGAGCCGCCCCGCCGCCAGGTCCGCCGCGACCACGAAGTCCGGCAGCACGGCCAATCCGCACCCGGCCAGGACACAGGCATGGGTGGCGGGTGTCTTGTCGGCCATGACCACGGGCGACCCGGTGCAGCGACGCTCCTCCCCCTCGCGGGAAAATGTCCAGTCGAGCGGATGACGCAGCAGGCGGTTGCCGATCCACGGCATCGCCCCAAGCGCGTCCGGCGACAGGGCATCCGCAGCGCGGCGCGCCATATCGGGCGTGCAGACCAGCAACTGGCGAAAGCTGCCCAGCCGACGCATCTGCAATCCGCTGTCCGGCAACCAGCCGAGCCGGATGGCGACATCGACCTCCGCATCGATCAGATCGAGGACGGCGTCGTCGAACGTCACCTCGGCCCGGACGGCCGGAAAGCGCGCGAGGAACGCCGCCATGGCGGGCGCGACCACCGCCCGGCCATAATCGCTGGGCGCCGTCACCGTCAGCGTGCCGGTCGGCGTCTCCACCCCCTGCGCCGCCTCGGCGAACGCATCGTCCGCATCGCGCAGGATCGCCATCGCGCGTTCGTGGAAGCGCCGTCCGGCGTCGGTCAGGTGCAGCTTGCGCGTGGTACGCTTGAGCAGCGCGACACGCAATTCCTCCTCCAGACGGGCGACCTGATGGCTGACGACCGTCTTGGCGACGCCCAGCCGCTCCGCCGCGCGGGTGAAGGAGCCCGTCTCCACCGTCGCGGTGAAATAGCGGAGGCGATTGAGATTGGGGGCGTCCATCGCATGATTGTCCTATTTGGACTTACAGTGTGTATGATTTGTACCGATTTATCCAGGTCATCGAACCGCCTATCTCGGTCATCGACAGGGCAGCCCCTTGCTGCCGAGCCACAGGACGATGACCATGACCGGCATAGGCGACATGCAGTTCCGCTATTTCTTCGATCCGCTGTGCGGCTGGTGCTATGCCAGCGCGCCTGCCCTCGCCGCGCTCGCCGAGCAGGCGGGCGACCGGCTGGACATGATGCCCTCCGGCCTGTTCGCCGCGCCCCGGCCGACCGCGTCGATCGCGGATCATGCCTGGCACAACGACCAGCGCATCGCGAGCATGACGGGCCAGCCGTTCAGCGAAGCCTATCACCAGCGCGTCCTCCAGGCGCCCGGCGGCGTGTTCGATTCCTCTGCTCTGACCCATGCGCTGGTGGCGCTGGGCGAGTGGCAGCATGGCCTGGAGCCACGCTTCCTGCATCAGGCGCAGATCGCTCGCTATGTCGGGGGAGAGGATACGTCGGATGCGATGGTGGTGGCGCGGGTCGCCGCATCGGTGGCGGGCCAGGCGGGGATCGCGCTCGACGCCGCGGCGCTGGCCGATCGCCTGCGCGATGACGCGGACCTGCATGCCCGGACCGACGCGCGGATCGACGAGACGCAGCGGGCGATGGCGGCGCTGCGGATCAGCGGGGTGCCGCAACTGGTCGCGATCGTCGGCGGTCGGCACGTCATCGTTCGCGGGGACGATCTCTATGCGGGCGGCGATCGCCTGCTCACCGCTCTGGCCGCGCTGGACCGCGCGGCGTAATTTCACAAGAAGGGACGTAACATCATGAACATCGCCTTGATCGGCGCATCCGGCAATGCCGGTTCGCGCATCCTTGCCGAACTCGTCCGCCGCAATCACATGGTGACCGCGATCGCACGCGACACCGCCAGGATCGCGACCGCTCCCGGTGTCCGCGCGGTCGGTGTCGACCTGCACGACGGCGCGGCGCTGGCGGACGTGCTGCGCGGCCATGACGCGGTCATCAGCTCGGTCCATTTCCTCGCCAGCGGCCCCGACGCACTGATCGATGCGGTGAAGGCATCCGGCGTGCGCCGCTATCTGGTCGTCGGCGGCGCGGGCAGTCTGGAGGTCGCGCCGGGCCAGCGCCTGATCGACAGCCCCGATTTCCCCGCCGCCTATCGCGACGAGGCGCTGGCCGGGGCGGCCTTTCTCGACAAGCTGCGGGGTGAGACGGATCTCGACTGGACGTTCCTGTCGCCCTCGGCGGTCTTCGCCCCCGGCGAGCGGACCGGGACGTTCCGGCTCGGCGGCGACGCGCTCCTGACCAACGCGAACGGCAGCAGCATCTCGTTCGAGGATTATGCGATCGCGCTCGTCGACGAACTCGAGGTTCCGGCCCATATCCGGCGGCGTTTCACCGTCGGCTACTAAGGCCGATCGACATTCGGCGATGCCCTCCTTCCCTCTCCCCTCTGCGAGGGGCGAGGGAAGGAGGGCATCGCCAAGCCTCATGCGGGCGGAGCGCCGTCCTCCGCTTCCACGGAGAGCGCCGACCGGGGCGTTGCATCGACACGCAGCGCGAACACATCCGGCCGGGAATAGTGACCGGCCACGTCGAGATCATATCGACCGCGCACGACGTCATCCAAGTCGATCGTCGCGGCCAGCACGCCTTCGCGGCCGTGAAGCGGCCCCGCCACGATCTCGCCCATCGGATTGACGATGATGCTGCCACCCTTGATCAGTTCCGCCGTCGCATCCTCCCCGGCGAATGCGGCATAGTCCGCAGGTGCGTCGGCGCGGGTCATATATTGGCACGCGCTGAGCAGGAACATGCGCCCCTCATAGGCGATGTGGCGCATCGACGCCTGCCAGATGTCACGCTCGTCCACCGTCGGCGCACACCAGATTTCGACGCCGCGCGCGTACATCGACTGGCGCAACAGCGGCATGTAATTCTCCCAGCAGATCGCCGAGCCGATCCGGCCGACCGGCGTCTGGAGGACCGGGATCGTCGATCCGTCGCCCTGCCCCCAGACCAGCCGTTCGCTGGCGGTCGGCATCAGCTTGCGATGCTTGCCGATCAGCGCCCCATCGCGCCCGAAGAACAGCGCGGTGCAATAGAGCGTGGCGCCGTCGCGCTCGATCACGCCGGTCACCAGATTCGCCTTCATATCGGCCGCGAAGCCGCCGATCGTACGGACTTCCGGCCCGTCAATCTCGATCGCCGCGCGCCAGTAGCGCAGATAATCCTCCCGGCCCTCGACCGTGCGCGAGCCGATGCGCGCGCCGAAGTCCAGGCCCTTGGGATAGCCGCCGATATAGGCTTCCGGAAATACCGCGAGTTCGACGCCGTCACGCCTGGCGGCCTCGCAATGGGCGGACATCCGCTCCAGCGTATGGGGGGTGTCGAACAGGGTCGTTCCAGCCTGCACGACGGCGACGCGATGTTGACGCACGCTATGATCCTCTGTCGTTCGGTGTTCTTCAAAACGGGACCATCACTGCCCTGGGCCGATGTCCTATACTCGATCAGACTCGCTCGATCATCAGGGCGATCCCCTGCCCCACGCCGATGCACATGAAGGCCATGGCATAGCGGCCGCCGGTGCGATGCAGCTCCTCGACCGCCGTCATCGCGATGCGCGCCCCCGACATGCCGAGCGGATGGCCGAGCGCGATCGCGCCGCCATTGCGGTTCACACGCGGGTCGTCAGGCGCGATGGCCAGGTCGCGCAAGGTCGCGATCGCCTGCGCGGCAAAGGCTTCGTTGAGTTCGATGACGTCGAGCTGGTCCAGGCCGATGCCCGTATTCCGACACAGCTTGCGCGCGGCCTCGATCGGCCCCGCCCCCATGATCCGGGGCGCGATACCCGCCGATGCCAGCCCCAGGATACGCGCGCGCGGCGTCAGGCCATGGCGGGCCGCCGCCGCTTCCGAGGCGACCAGCATCGCCGCCGCGCCGTCGTTGAGGCCCGAGGCGTTGCCCGCCGTCACCGTGCCGTCGGCGCGGACGACGGGTTTCAGCTTCCCCAGCGCCTCCAGGCTGGTGGCGCGGGGATGTTCGTCCTGCGTGACGACGATCGGCTCCCCCTTTCGCTGGGGGATGGTGACGGGCACGATCTCCACGGCCATGCGACCGCTCGCGATCGCCGCCGCCGCCTTTTGCTGGCTGGCAAGCGCGAAGGCGTCCTGGTCCTCGCGACCGATCCGCCATTGGTCGGCGACGTTTTCCGCCGTCTGCGGCATGGTGTCGACACCATACGCCGCCTTCATCGCCGGATTGACGAAGCGCCAGCCGAGCGTCGTGTCCTCGATCTGCTGGGCCCGGTCGAAGGGGCCCGCCGCCTTGCCCAGCACATAGGGCGCACGGGTCATGCTCTCGACCCCGCCCGCAATCGTCAGTTCGGCATCGCCGCTGCGGATCGCCTGCGCCGCGATGCCGACCGCGTTCAGCCCCGACCCGCACAGCCGGTTGACCGTTCCGCCCGGCACCACCTCCGGCAGACCGGCGAGCAGCACCGCCATGCGCGCGACGTTGCGATTGTCCTCGCCCGCCTGATTGGCGCACCCCAGCAGCACGTCATCCACATCCTGCCAGTCGACGTGGCGGTTACGCTCCATCAGCGCACGCAGCGGAATGGCGGCAAGGTCGTCGGCCCGAACGCCCGCCAGCGCGCCGTTCAGCTTGCCGATGGGGGTGCGGATCGCATCGCAGATATAAGCGTCGGGCATCAGGCGTCCTGTTCCAGCATGTCGATTATCTTCTGCGCCTCGGCAAAGCCGGTATTGGCGGCGGGTACGCCCGCATAGATGGCGGCCTGCATCAGCACTTCCTTCAGCTCGTCGCGCGTGAAGCCGCCCTGGGTCAGCCCGGCGCGCACATGCAGCGCGAATTCCTCCCAACGCCCCAGTGCGCAGGTGATCGCCAGCACGATCAGGCGGCGGGTGCGATCGTCCAGCCCCGGCCGCCCCCATATCTCGCCCCAGGCGATCCGGGTGATCATCGCCTGAAAATCGGCGGTCAGGGGCGTGCGCCTGGCCAGGCTGCGTTCGACCCATGCATCGCCCAGCACCCGGCGGCGATTGACCAGCCCCGCCTCGAACAGCGTATCGCTGGCCGCCTCGACCACGTCGTCAGCGGTCAGGAAGCGGCGCAGCGCGGTGGCCAGCGCGGCGGGAGCCTCGATCGGTGGCAGATGCGCACCGTCGACTCCGACATGCCGCGCGCCCGGAATGGCCGCAACCAGATGCTCGCCATGCCCGGCATAGGGCGTGGAAACGTCGCGCATCGCGGTAACGACCAGCGTCGGCACCGCGATCGAGCCGATCCGATCGATCAGCGCCATGTCGCGGATCGCCGCGCCCGCCCCGGCATAACCCGTATCGGCCTGGCGCGCGATGCCGTCGCGCAGCGTCGCGGCGATGTCGGGATGCTGGGCGGCGAAGTCGGGCGACAGGAACCGCCCGACCGCCATCTCGGCGATGGCGCCGGTGCCCTGGGTGCGCACCGTGTCGATCCGCGTGCGCCACGCCGCCGGGTCCATCGTCGCCGAGGTGCAGATCAGCGCCAGCGCCGACACCCGTTCCGGATGGTCGAGCGCCAGTTGCATCGCGACCATGCCGCCCAGCGACACGCCCGCCACCGCCGCCGTCCCGACGCCCGCATCGTCCATGATCGCGGCGACATCGGCGGCCAGCATCGCCAGGCTATAGTCACCGTCCGGCGCGTCCGATCCGCCATGCCCGCGCGCATCGATGCGCAACAGGCGAAAGGCGGGGAGCAGCAGCGGCACGGTCCGGTCCCAAAGGCCGATATCCGTACCGATCGAGTTGAGCAGCACCAGCACCGGACGATCGTCCGCGCCCTCCAGCCGCCAGTGCAGGCGGGTGCCGCCGCGTGTCGTGAACGCCATATCAGTTCCCTTCGAACCCCAGCAATTCGGCGATGATGGCCGCGCTTTCGCCCAGGTCGTCGCCCATGCCCGCGCTGGCCAGATTGCGCGCCACCGCCGCGCGATCGATCTCCAGCCCCTCGGCCACCACCGCCATCGCGGCGGCGCTGCCCGAGGCGAGCAGGAACAGCTCGGCCAGGACCGGCCCTTCCGCCTGCCAGCCGCCGAGCCCGCGTTCCTGTTCCTGCGGCATCCCCGCCAACAGCGCGGCGACGAGGCCCGGCGCGCGGATCGCGGCGGACAGCGCAACCTGACAGCCGGTCGGATTGCGCTTATGCGCCATCGCCGAGGAGCCGCCGCGTCCGGCGATCGCGGGCTCCCGTGCCTCGCCGACGCCGTTCTGCGCCAATAGCGACACGTCGCGCGCCAGCTTGCCCAGCGCCCCGATCAGGATGCCGATCGCCGCACCGATCGACGCCACGCCCGTCCGCCGCGCATGCCAGGGCGCCCCTGCCGTCAGCCCCAGGGCCTGCGCCATATGCGCCGCGACCGCCGCACCCTGCCCGCCCGATCCGGCGCGCGTCCCCGCCGCGCCGCCGAACTGGATGATGGCGTGGCGCGCCACCGCCTCTTCCAGTTGATCGAGCGCCTCGGCAATCCCCGCCGCAGCCTGCGCCAACCGCAGGCCGAAGGCGACCGGGATCGCGTCCTGTAGCAGGGTGCGCCCGATCGCCGGGGTCGCACGATGCGTCGCCGCGAGGTCCGCCAGGGCCGCGACCACCCGGCGGCCATCGCGCGCGACCAGGGGAAGCGCGGCGCGGACCTGCATCATCATCACGCTGTCCGCCACATCCTGGCTGGTCGCGCCGCGATGCAGCGCCCTGCCCGCCTCGCCCGACAGCACGCCGCGCAGATGCTCGACCAACGGGATGGCCAGCGTCCCCGCCAGGGCCGCCGCATCCGCCAGCACGGCCGGGTCGATCCGGACCTGGGAGACATCCTTGGCAATAGCCTCGGCCACCGCTGCCGGGATCAGGCCATGGGCGGCCTGCGCCTGTGCCAGGGCCACCTCGAAGGCGCAGGCATGGGCGATGGTCGCCGCGTCGTCGAATATCGCGATCATCTCCGGCGTCGCGGCCGGGCGCAGGCGCAACAGGCTGGTCACAGGTCGAACATCACCGTTTCGCGTTCTCCCTGCAGGACGAGGTCGAGCGACCAGACGCCCGGCGCGCCCTGCACCGCGATCAGCGTGGCGCGACGCTCCGGCGGGACAAGCGCGAGGACCGGATCGGTGTCGTTGCCGTCCGCCCCTTCGAAATAGATGCGGGTGGCCAGCCGCCTGAGCAGCCCGCGCGCAAAGATCGACACCGCCAGATGCGGCGCCTGAAGGCCATTGGCCGGTCCCGGCACCCGGCCGGGCATGATCGTACGAAAGCGGTAGCGACCTTCCTCATCAGTCGCGGACCGGCCGAAGCCGACGAAATGCGGATCGATCGGCACCTCCTGCCGGGCATCGTCCCTGCTGCGATAGCGACCCGCCGCATTGGCCTGCCAGATTTCAACCATCGCATCGGGCACCACGGCGCCCTGTCCGTCGAGCACGCGCCCGGTGACCTCGATGACCTGCCCCTCGGGCGTGCCGGTGGGCGAGGACAGGTTCAGCACATAATGCGCCTCGGGCATCAGTTCGGGCCGCGCGCCCATGTCCGACCGGCCGACCAGGTCCGCGCCGCCCCGCCAGGGCAGGCCGTAATGGAAGAACGGCCCGACCGTCTGGCTGGGCGTCTGGCCGAACAGCGCCGGATCCTGATTGTCGGCGCGCGCCTGGGGGCGCAGGTCGGCGGGATCAATGGTCATGATGATCCTCCTCGAAGGGCGTCTGCTCGCGTCCCTTCAGCACCACGTCGAACCGATAGCCGAGCGCCCAGTTGGGCTCGGTCACATCCATGTCCAGCCGCGCGACCAGCCGCTGGCGGTAGGGCATGGGCACCGCATTGGCGATCGGATCGATCTCGATCAGCGGATCGTCGGGGAAATAGAGCTGCGTCACCAGCCGCGTCGCAAAGGCGGGGCCGAGCAGCGAGAGATGAATATGCGCGGGCCGCCAGGCATTGCGGTGATTGCCCCAGGGATAGGCGCCGGGTCGAACCGTGACGAAGCGATAACGCCCCTCCGCATCGGTCACCACCCGCCCCGCCCCGGTGAAATTGGGGTCGTGCGGCGCGTCCCACTGGTCCTTGGCATGGATATAGCGTCCGGCGGCATTGGCCTGCCATATCTCCATCACGGTATCGGGCACCGCGCGCCCCTGTTCGTCCAGCACGCGGCCCGCGACGATGATCCGCTGGCCCAGCGGCTCGGCCTTATGCTGCTTCGTCAGATCGGCGAGCGCCGATCCCATCAGCCGGTCCCAGCAGCCGCCGGGGCCCGTCGTCTCGGTCAAAGTCGGCGGGATCGCGATCGGCGGCCGAAGCGGCGCCCGCGTCGCCGTGGAGCGATAGTCGGGCACCAGCAGCGGCGGCGCGCCCGCATCGTCCCTGCCATAGCCGATCATGCCGGCTGCTCCGCGAAGGGCGCACCCGTCTTGGCGCGCACCTCGTCCAGCGTCACGCCGGGCGCCAGTTCGATCAGCCGCAGCCCCGGCTTGTCGCACGCCATCACGCACAGGTCGGTGACGATCAGGTCGACACAGGCCTTGCCGGTCAGCGGCAGGGTGCATTCGGGCAGGATCTTGGGGGTGCCGGACTTGCTGGCATGGTCCATCACCACGACGATGCGCTTGACGCCCGCGACCAGGTCCATCGCGCCGCCCATGCCCTTCACCATCTTGCCCGGAATCGTCCAGTTGGCGATGTCGCCACCCGCCGACACCTCCATCGCGCCCAGCACCGCCATGTCGATATGACCGCCCCGGATCATCGCAAAACTGTCCGCGCTGGAAAAGAAGCTGGAAGTCGGCAGCGTCGTCACCGTCTGCTTGCCCGCGTTGATGAGGTCGGGGTCCGCCTCGCCCTCATAGGGAAAGGGTCCGATGCCCAGCAGTCCGTTCTCCGACTGCAAGGTCACGTCGATCCCGGCGGGGACATGGTTGGCGACCAGGGTCGGAATGCCGATGCCCAGATTGACGTAGAATCCGTCCTGCAGCTCGCGCGCGGCGCGCGCCGCCATCTCGTCGCGGGTCCAGCTCATGCCGCATCCTCCCGTGCGCGGGTCGTCAGCTTCTCGATCCGCTTCTCGTTGATGGTCGAGCGGACGATCCGGTCGACGAAGATGCCGGGCGTGTGGATGCAATCGGGGTCGAGCGCGCCGGCTTCGACGATCTCCTCCACCTCGACCACGGTCACCTTGCCCGCGGTCGCCATGTTCGGGTTGAAGTTGCGCGCGGTCTTGCGGAACATGAGGTTGCCCGCCGGGTCCGCCTTCCACGCCTTGATGATCGACAGGTCGGCGCGCAGCCAGGTCTCGCGGACATAGTCCTGCCCGTCGAACGTCTCGACCGGCTTGCCCTCGGCCACCACCGTACCGACGCCGGTCTTGGTGAAGAAGGCGGGGATACCAGCACCGCCAGCGCGGATACGCTCGGCCAGCGTGCCTTGCGGGTTCAGTTCCAGTGCCAGTTCGCCCGACAGATATTGCTGCTCGAACAGCTTGTTCTCGCCGACATAGCTCGAGATCATCTTGGCGACCTGGCGGCTTTCCAGCAGCATCCACAGGCCGAACCCGTCCGCGCCCGCATTGTTGGAAATGACGGTCAGGCCCGTCACCCCGCTCGCGCGGACCTCCGGGATCAGGCTCTCGGGATTGCCCGACAGGCCGAAACCGCCCGACATGATCGTCATGCCGTCGAACAGCAGCCCGGCCAGCGCCGCCGCCGGGCTGTCATAGATCTTGCTCTTCATGCCATCTCCAGGGGCAGGCCAACATAATTCTCGGCGAGCGTCCGCTGCGCGGCGGGCGAACCGCGTAGATAGTCCAGCTCGGCCATCTGGATGCGCCGGTCGAAGCCATCCATGGTCGGGAAACGGTGGGTCACCGAGGTGAACCACCAGGAAAAGCGCTCCGCCTTCCACACCCGCGCCAGCGCACGGGCCGAATAATGGTCGATCCCCGCATCCGACCGTTCGTGATAATGTTCGGTCAGCGCACGACCCAGCATCGTCACGTCGGACACCGCCAGGTTCATGCCCTTGGCCCCCGTCGGCGGCACGATATGCGCCGCGTCCCCGGCCAGGAACAGCCGCCCCCAGCGCATCGGCTCGGCGACGAAGGAACGGAGCGGCGCGATCGCCTTTTCGAAGCAGGGTCCGCGCGTCACCCTGGCCGCCATGTCCGGGCCGAGGCGGACGCAAAGCTCGTCCCAGAAGCGATCGTCGGACCATTGCGCCAGGTCCTCGTCCAGCGCGCACTGGACATAATAGCGGCTGCGCGTCGTCGAGCGCATCGACGCCAGCGCGAAGCCGCGTTCGTGATTCGCATAGATCAGCTCGTGATCGGCGGGCGGCACATCGGCCAGCACCCCCAGCCAGCCAAAGGGATAGACCCGCTCGAACACCCGCAGGACGTCGGCCGGGATGGCCGCGCGGCTGATGCCGTGAAAGCCGTCGCAGCCGACCACGAAGTCGCAATCGAGCCGGTGTTCCGCGCCATCCTGCCGCCAGGTCACGCTCGGCCGATCGCCGTCCAGCCCGGACAGGGCGACGTCCGCCGCGTTCCAGACGATCGACACGCCGCGATCCTCGGCGGCGTCGAACAGGTCGCGCATCACCTCCTGCTGGCCATAGACGGTGACGGTCGATCCGCCCGTCAGCGCCGCCATGTCGATGCGGAAGACCTCGCCGTCGAGCGCCAGATTGGTGCCGCCATGGACCAGCCCCTCGCGCTCCAGCCGCGCCGACAGGCCCAGCCGCCGCATCAGCGCGACCGTCCCCTGTTCCAGCACGCCCGCGCGGACCCGCCCCTCGACATAGGAACGGTCGCGTCGTTCGATCACGACGGCGTCGATCCCTTCGGCGTGGAGCAGATGGGCCAGGAACATGCCCGCCGGTCCCGCCCCGATTATCGCCACCTGTGTCCGGTGCCTCATATCCATCCTCTCGACTGTCGGCCTGTTCGCCGACTTGTGCCGATCATGCGCCTTGCGATGGCGGCGTGCGATGGACGGGGCGCGCAAAAAGTTGGACGATCCGGTTGCCGCGCAATAGCATGGCCGGATGGTGTCCGCGGCCATTCCCAGCTTCTATCTCTATGGCGAACCGCACCGCGCGGTGGAGGAGGGCTTCGTCCATGCCGAACGGCTGGACAGCCGCTCGCGCCCCCACGAATGGACGATCCTGCCCCACGCCCATGCCGATCTGGTCCAGCTCTTCCTGCTCGAAGAAGGCGGCGGCACCATGCGCGCCGAGACGAAGAGCCTGGCCGTCAGTGCGCCCGCGCTGGTGATCGTACCGGCGGGGATCGTGCATGGTTTCGACTGGCATCATGAGTCGGCGGGCGCGGTCGTGACCTTGTCGGTCCGGCATCTGACGCTGCTCGACAGCCGCTATCCGGGGCTTGCCGCCGTCTTCGAGCAGGCCGGCGTCATCGGTTCGGACGATATGCCGGCCGACCGGATCGGCGCGCAGATCGCGACGCTGATGCGCGAGCTGCTATGGTCGGGACCGGGGCACCGCGCGGCGGTCGATGCCGCGTTGCTGACGATCCTGGTCGAGACGCTGCGCTCGCTCGACAGGATGCGCGACCATGCCCCCGCCATCCCCGGCCATCACCACAGCTTGGTCGCCCGCTTCCGCGCGAGGATCGACGAGCGTTTCCGCCTGCGCGAGCCGATCGCCGACTATGCCGAGGCGCTGGGGACCAGCGAAAGCCGCCTGCGCGTCGCCTGCGCGCGGGTCGCGGCGCTTTCACCCGCCGCGATGCTGGACCAGCGTGCCATGCTCGATGCCAAGCGCGCTCTTCTCTATACCAATATGTCGGTGGCGGAGGTCGGCTATGCGATCGGCTTTTCCGACCCGGCCTATTTCACCCGCTTCTTCAGCCGCCATGCGGGCGTGTCCCCCAGCGCCTATCGCAAGGCCGCGGGCGACTGACGCCCGGACGCGGCATCGGCCATTCCGGCGGAGTGGCAGTCAGCCCCGTGCGTAATCGCGCGGGGTCATGCCGTATTTCTCCTTGAAGGCGCGGCTGAAATGCGCGGGATCCTTGAACCCGCAATCATAGGCGACCGACGTGACGGACGACCGATAGGCCAGATTGCCGCGAAGGTCGCGCTTGGCCTTTTCCAGCCGGAGGTGCCAGATCCGTTCCGACAGCGACCGTTCGCTCTCCGCGAACAGCTTGCGCAGATAGCGTTCCGACAAGCCGAAGGTTTCCGCGACGCGCTCGCACGTCAGCGTCTCTTCGCAGAAATGCGTGTCGACGAACTGGACGATACGAGTCATCAGCACGTGTCGCTGTTCGCGCAGCGGCGGGCGCCGGTCGGAGGTCTGTTCGGTGAAGGCCGCGCCGACCAGGTCGATCAGCGCACCGTGGAGCGCGGGCGCGCTGCGGGGATCGATATGGCCCAGCTGATCCTCGAGATCGCAGATAAAGCGTGCCGCCAGCCGTCCGGTGCCCCGCGCGCCCGAGATGGGGCAAGCGGTCAGATCGTCCAGGCTGCGGATCTGGCGGGCCATGTCCTTGCGGCTGAGCCGCAGGACGGTCTGGACGAAGGGTTCCTCCACGAAGAAATCATAGGGCCGCGTGCTGTCGTAGATCGCCATGTCGCCGACCTGAAGACGCGCCTCGCGGCTGCCCTGGCAGATCGTCACCCGGCCCTCGACCAGCACGGTCAGCAGAACATATTCGTCATGGTCGGATGCGATCCGGCGGCGATCGCGCGAGACATGGTGGCGCCCGGCGGCGACCTTGGCGATGCGGGTTCCCAACAGGTCGCAACTGCTGATCGAGGCGTGGAACGGGCCATCGTCCGCGCGCGCGCAATCGAGATCGACGATCTGCTCGCGCACCGTCTCCCGCCAAGCTGCAAAGCTGACGGCATCGACCTGCCTGCGCTTCATGCTTTCAACGTCCACGATGCATCCTCGTGTGCCGGAGGGCTCAAGGGATCGATGCTCTCATAGGGACCGGTTCGGCCGCAAGCCCTTATTCCATGGCCCGACCGCGAGAGCCCCGACCGGCCCTCAGCGACGATGCCGCCCCTGTCCTGCGCCGCTCCAAACCTGAAAACAGGCCGTCCCGTACAAGTTTTTCCGATCGTCCTCGCAGACTATCCGTCTTGTGGGTCGGGCTTTGCAGGTTCGCACCATAGGCCGACATCCAGCCCGAAAGAGGCTCGAGCGGCGCCGTCAGGAGGTCCTGGTTCATAGGAAGGGGGCGTTATGCGCGTGCAATATAGTTCGATGTTATTGGCCGGTGTTTCCCTGATGGCGTTGCCGCACGCGGCACTAGCGCAGGAGGCGACATCCACGACCGCCACCGGGATCGAGGCCCAGGCCAGCCCGGCGAACGACGACACCGATGGGCAGAAGGACATCGTCGTCACCGGATCGCGCGTGGTGCGCGACGGCAGCAAGTCGCCCAGCCCCGTGACCGTCCTGAGCGCGGGCGAACTGACCCGCGCCGCGCCCAGCAACATCGCCGACGGGCTCAACCAGCTGCCGCAGTTCAGCAATTCGGTCAGCCAGACCAGCTATGGCCAGACCAACGCCAACACGCCCAGCAACGGCAACTATCTGAACCTGCGCGGCATCGGGCCCGCGCGCGCGCTGATCCTGTTCGACGGGCGGCGACTGCCCCCGACCAGCTTCGACGGCAGCGTCGACGTCAACACCCTGCCCCAGATGCTGGTCCAGCGCGTCGATGTCGTGACCGCCGGTGCGTCGGCGACCTATGGTTCGGACGCGGTCAGCGGCGTGGTCAACTATGTCCTCGACAAGACATTCACGGGCGTCAAATACACGCTGCAAAAGGGCGTCTCGACGCGTGGCGACGCGCCCAGCCTGCGCGCGGGCGTGGCGGTCGGGACGGGGCTGCTCGGCGACCGGGCGCACCTGATCGCGAGCTTCGAACATTACGACTCGGCCGGTATCTTCAGCCGCTACGACCGACGCTATGCGGGCAATCTCTACAGCCTGGTGGGTGCCGGGACCGCCGCCAATCCCTATGTCACCGC
This sequence comes from Sphingomonas sp. 1185, assembly GCF_040544655.1. Lineage (NCBI taxonomy): Bacteria > Pseudomonadati > Pseudomonadota > Alphaproteobacteria > Sphingomonadales > Sphingomonadaceae > Sphingomonas > Sphingomonas sp. 1185. Next base: position 61,386 of record NZ_JBEPKL010000010.1, on the reverse strand, counting down.
AGCCAACACCCGGCTGAGCTTCTCGTCGTTCGGCGGATTGCTGCCAGCCCTGGGCCTCGCCTTCCAGCCGGGCGGCGCGCTGACCGCGTTCAACGGGGGGACGGCGACGGGCAATCCGTCGATCAATATCGGCGGCGACGGGGCCTATTTCGATCAGCTGGGCCTGACCGGCAGCCTGAAGACCAACCAGGCCTTTGCGCGCCTGTCGATGGACGTCGCGCCGGGCGTCAACGCCTTCGTCCAGGGCAGCTACGCCGACTCGCGCAATATCGGCTATTACGGCTCCGACTTCCATTTCGGCAGCATCCTGTTCTCGCCGACCAACGCCTTCCTGTCGGCGCAGCAACAGGCGCAGCTCACCGCCGCGTCGGGCGGCGCGCCGATCACGATGTCGCGCTACAGCCGCGACCTGGGCCAGCGCGTGTCCGACGCGTTCAACCGCAGCTACAATGTCACGGCGGGCGTCGACGGGCGCTTCGGCGATTATCGCTGGAACCTGGCCTATTCCCATGGCCGCACCCAGCTCGACGTGAAGGGGCTGGAGGTCAACAACCAGAAATTCTACGCCGCGCTCGACGCGGTGAGGGACGGCAGCGGCAATATCGTCTGCCGGGTCAGCCTCACCAATCCCGGCCTGTATCCGGGCTGCGTTCCGCTCAACCTGTTCGGAGAGGGTTCGCCGTCGGCCGCGGCGGTCGCCTATGTCAACGACTATTCGCGCTACCGCGTCGTCAACGAACTGGACGTGGTCAGCGGCTCGATCTCGGGTTCGCCCTTCTCGTCATGGGCGGGGCCGGTGTCGGTGGCGATCGGCGGCGAATATCGGCGCCAGTCGCTGGTCGAGACCAGCAATTCCGATCCCGGCGTGGCGACCGACTTCACCGGCATCCGTTTCGTGCCCAGCGGGACGCTCGGCCACAGCTTCACGAACGTCGGCAGCGCCAAGGGCCGTTACGACGTCAAGGAGGTGTTCGGCGAGGTCGACATTCCGCTGGCCAAGGACAGCGCGCTCGGCCGCTCGCTCAACCTGAACGGCGCGGTCCGCTATACCGGCTATAGCACCAGCGGCGGCGTGACGACGTGGAAGGCGGGCCTGGTCTATCAGCCGGTCGACGACCTGGTCATCCGGGCGACGCGTTCGCGCGACATCCGGGCGCCCACCCTGTACGACCTGTTCGCCTCGCGCTCGATTAACGTCTTCGGCCTGTCGATCCCCGGCGTGGGCAATTTCCCCACCCAGGCGATCTCCGGCGGCAACGCCGCGCTCAAGCCCGAGAAGGGGCTGACCACCAGCGCGGGCTTCGTCTATTCGCCCTCCTGGCTGCCCGGCGCGCGCCTCGCCATCGACTATTTCGACCTGAAGCTGCGCGATGCGATCACCGTACAGGACGCGCAACAGGCCTATGACGATTGCCAGGCCAGCGGTGGAAACGCCCCGGTGTGCAACCTGATCGTCCGCACGTCCGGCTCGACCGTCCCCACGGCCATCCTGGTCTCGCCGCTGAACAGCGCCTCGCTGCGGACGCGGGGGTTCGATTTCGAATCCTCCTACACCTTCGGCGTGGGTCAGGGGCAACTGGCCCTGCGCGCCTTCGCCAGCTATGTGCCGGTGCTGAGGTTGCAGACGAGCGCGACGCAGCCGGCCGAGGAACTGGCGGGCACCGCGAACACCTCCGTCGGCGGCAACGGCGCGGGCTATCCCAAATGGCGGGGCAACCTGTCGGTGAACTACGCGAACGGCGGCTTCAACCTGAACGTGCAGGAACGCTGGATCGGCCGCTATGACCGCTCGACGCGGGCCAGCTATGTGATCGCAGACGCGTCCAACCGGATGCCGAACGTGTTCTACACCGATCTGAACATCAGCTACGACGTCGCGGGCGGCCAGTTCTCGCCCTTCGTCAACGTGCGCAACCTGTTCGATCGACAGGCCCCGCTCTACGCCAGCGCGCTGCCGGGCCTGTCCTATCCGGCCAACCAGAGCCTGCACGACGTCGTCGGACGCTACGTCACCTTCGGCATTCGCGGCAAATTCTGAAGCATCGGGGCCGATCGCGCGTCGGCCCCCTTCCTGTCCGCCAGAGAGGATCATTCGATGAAACCATGGTTCCCGGCCATCGCGGCGGTGGCGGCGGCGGCGACACCCGCTGCCGCCACGCCCCGCACGCCCGCATCCCCCGCGCCCGCCGCCCGTTCGGGCTGCGATCGCGGGTGCCTGCTCGACATGACGAACCGCTATCTGCTGGCGCTGGAGGCGCATGACGCCGCCCGCCTGCCCCTCGCCCCCGGCGCGATGGTGTATGAGAATGGCCGGCCCGGCCGGCTCGACGACGGCGTGTGGAAGGACGCGACGATCATCACCGGCCGATCGACGATCGTCGACCCCGAGGCCGGGCAGGCGATCTTCTTCGGAATCGTCCGGCGCAAGGATGCCGGGCAGGCGCTGTACGTCGCCCGATTGAAGGTGGCGGGCGGCCGGATCACCGAGGTCGAGCAGCTGACGGCTGGCAAGGACGACCTGCTGTTCAATCCGGACGGCGTTCATTTCCCCAAGCCGATCTGGTCCGACGTCCTGCCGCCGGAGGAACGCGTCCCCGCCGCTGAGTTGCGGCGCATCGCCAACCTCTATTTCCAGTCGATCCAGGAGCATGATCCGACGATCGTGCCGTTCCATCCCGACTGCAACAGGACCGAAAACGGGACGCCGACCACCAATACCAACCGGCCCGACGTCATAACCTCCGACAGTTGCGACATCGGCGTCACCAAGTTCGGCTGGATCCCGGTGGTCCGCGAACGCCGCTTCCCGATCGTCGACACCGCGCGCGGCCTGGTCATCGGGATCAGCCATCTGGACGTGGTGCCCGGCATCAGCAGCAACAACGGCCCCAGGGCCGATGCGCCCTTCACCTTCGTGATCTATGAGATCTTCAAGATCGTCGACGGCCGAATCCTCGACATCGAATGCTTCATGATCACGCCCAAGGACCGGCGCTCGATCTGGCCGGTGGGGCCGTTCTACGAAAAGCTTCATCCCTATCGGCGGGCGGCCTCGCCCGCCGCGAAATAGCCCGCATGCGGCGGCGCGCCATGCCGGTCCGGGCCATTTTTCGGGCCGCAGGCGGCAAGCGCGGTTCGATGCCGCCGCTAGCCTTCATTCCATATCAGCGAGGGGGAAGAGTGCGTTGACGAAGCCCATGGTTCGGCTCGCCGTCGTACAGGCGGCGCCAGTCTATCTCGACGCGCAGGCGTCCACCGACAAGGCCATCGGCCTGATCGCCCAGGCGGCGGCGAACGGCGCGAAGCTGATCGCCTTTCCGGAAATCTGGATACCGGGTTATCCCTGGTGGATATGGCTGGGCGCACCGGCATGGGGCGCGCAGTTCCTGCCGCGCTACCACCGCAACGCCCTGGCCGCCGACGGCCCCGAACTGGGCCGCATCCGCGAGGCCGCCGCGCGGCACGGCATCCACTGCGTCATCGGCTATGTCGAGCGCGCCGACAGCACGCTCTACATCAGCCAGATGCTGATCGACGACACCGGTACGACGGTGTTCAACCGGCGCAAGCTGAAGCCGACCCATGTCGAGCGCACCGTGTTCGGCGAGGGCGACGGGTCCGACCTGAAGGTCGTCGACACCGCCATCGGTCGCCTGGGCGCCCTATGCTGCGCCGAGCATGTCCAGCCGCTGAGCAAGTTCGCCCTCTATGCGCAGGGCGAACAGATCCATGTCGCCTCCTGGCCGTCCTTCACGCTCTACAAGGGCATCGCCTATGGTCTGAGCGCGGAGGCGAACCTGGCCGCCAGCCGCGTCTATGCGCTGGAGGGGGGCTGCTTCGTCCTTCATGCGACCGGCGTGATGTCGCCCGATGTCTATGACATGTTGTGCGACACGCCCGACAAGGTGGCGCTGCTCAACGCGGCCGGTGCGGTGCAGGGCGGGGGCAATTCCATGATCTTCGGCCCCGACGGCCGCTCGCTGACCGAGCCGATGCCGGAGGACGAGGAAGGGCTGCTCTATGCCGATGCCGATTTCGACGCGATCGTCCATGCCAAGAGCGCACTCGATCCGACCGGCCATTATTGCCGCGCCGATGCGACGCGGTTGCTGCTGAACGCCCGGCCGCGCCGCCCGGTGGAGCCGTTCGGCGCGGCGCTGCCCGACGCTGGCACATGGGAGGCGCTATGACCCCCTCCCCCACCGCCGATGGCGGCGCCCTGAGCGGCGACCGCCGCTATGAGTTTCGCGCGATCGCGCTGCTCGCCTTGGGGTTCGGGCTGGTCGGGCTCGATCGTTGGCTGGTGATGCCGCTCGCGCCGCAGATCATGCGCGACCTGAAGCTGGATTATCAGGACCTCGGCAACCTGGCCGCGGCGGTCGGCCTGTCCTGGGGCGTGTTCGCGATCCTGATGGGCAATCTGGCCGACCGCATCGGGCGTCGCCGGATCGTGATCGCCTCGGTGATCGGCTTCTCGCTGCTGTCGGGGGTCAGCGGACTGGCGGGCAGCCTGGCGATGCTGATGGTCGCAAGGCTGGCCATGGGCGTCGCGGAGGGGGCCTATTGTCCCGCGAGCTACGCCGCCGCGCTGGATGCGTCGCGCCCGGCGCGGCGCGGCCTCAACCTCGGCATCATCCAGGGGGCGTTCGCGCTGTTCGGGCTGGCGCTCGGCCCCATCATCGCGACGCAGCTGGTCGCGATCGTCCCGTCGTGGCGCGCCGTGTTCCAGATCGTCGCGGTGCCCGGCCTCGTGCTGGCGGGCGCGATGTTCGTGGTGCTGCGCGATCCTCCCCGCGCGGCCCGCCCCGCCGTGACGGCCGATCCCGCCCCCCGCGCATCGTGGCGCGACGTGCTGGCGCGGCGCAACGTCCGGGTCGCCATCCCGGCGATCTTCTGCTCGATGAGCGGGATCTTCGTCCTCGGCGCGATGACGCCGGTGTTCCTGACCGACGTGGTGCGACTGAACGGCCCGCAAATGGGGCTGGTGATGTCGGGCCTGGGCTTTGGCGGTTTCGTCGGGCAGATCGCGCTGTGCGGCATATCGGACGTGATCGGTCGCCGTCCCGCACTCGTCGCCGCGTTCCTCGGCGGGGCGGCGGCGCTCGCCGCGCTGGTGCTGACCGCGCACACGCCGCTGCCGCTGTTCGCGCTGCTGTTCCTCGCCGCCTTTTGCTGCTGTGGCGCGAACGCGCTGCTCGCGGGGCCCGTGGCGGGCGAGGCCGTGCCCTATACGCTGTCCTCGACCGCGATGGGATTGGTGGTGGGGCTGGGCGAGATTTTCGGCGGCGGCATCGCGCCGAGCATCGCCGGGCGGATCGCCGTCACCACCGGGCTGCCGACGACGCTGCTCACCGTGTCGGGCGTTCTGGTCCTGGGCGCGGTCGCCAGCGTTGCCCTGATCGAAACCGCGCCGCGGCGCGGCCATGGGGCGGCCCGTCCCGAAACGCCCGCCATCGCCGTTTGAGGCCCGGCCCGCGACCGGCATAGCATGGACCGACAAGGAAAAAAGGAGTGAGAGGATGACCCGCTACAGCTTCGAGGCGCAATATATCGACGGAACATGGCGGCCCGGTTCGGGCGAGGAGACCATGGAGGACCGCAACCCCTATTCGGGCGAGTGCCTCCTCCGCCTGCGCGCCGCCGACCTTACCGACGTCGATGCCGCCTATCGCGCCGCCGCCAAGGCGCAGAGGGAATGGGCGCAAACGCCTCCGGCGGTCCGGGCCGACCTGTTCCGGCGCGCCGCGAATATCGTCCAGGCCCGGCGCGACGAGATCATCGACTGGCTGGTCGCCGAATCGGGTTCCACCCGGATCAAGGCCGGGATCGAATGGCAGGCGGTGATGGGCGGCCTGAACGAGGCCGCGTCGATCCCCTATCGCATCAACGGCCGCATCCTGCCGATCGACCTGCCCGACACCGAAAGCCGCGTCTATCGCCGCCCCATCGGCGTCGTCGGCGTGATCAGCCCGTGGAACTTCCCGCTCCACCTGTCGCACCGCACGATCGCGCCCGCGCTGGCGGTGGGCAATGCGGTGGTCGTCAAACCGGCCGAGGACACCCCCGTCACCGGCGGCCTGCTGCTGGCGCGCATCTATGAAGAGGCGGGACTGCCGCCCGGACTGTTCAACGTCGTCACCGGCAGCTCGCGCGTGATCGGCGACGGCTTCTGCACGCATGATGTTCCGCGCTTCCTGTCCTTCACCGGCTCGACCGGGGTGGGGCGGCGCATCGGCAGGCTGGCCATCGAAGCCCCGGTCATCAAGCGGGTCGCGCTGGAGCTGGGCGGCAACAACCCGTTCGTCGTGCTGGCCGATGCGGACCTCGACCAGGCGGCGCAGGCGGCGGCCTTTGGCCGGTTCCTGCACCAAGGCCAGATCTGCATGAGCACCAACCGCGTGATCGTGGAGGACAGCGTCCATGACGCCTTCCTCGAAAAATTCGCCGCCTGCGCCGCGCGGCTGAAACATGGCGATCCGGCCGAGGCGGACACGCTGATCGGCCCGGCGATGAACGCGAAGCAGCTGGCCGCGAACCTCGATCACCTCGCCGCCGCCAAATCCCGCTTCCGCCTGGTCCTGGGGGGCGAGCCGTCGGGCGCGGTGGTGCCGCCGCACATCTTCGCCGATGTCGACAATGACGATCCGCTGGCACAATCCGAGATGTTCGCGCCGATCGCCTTCGTCATCCGGGCGCGGGACGAGGCGCATGCGCTCGAACTCGCCAACGCCACCGATGCGGGCCTGTCCAGCGCGGTCTTCACCCGCGACGAGGCGCGCGGGCTGCGCTTCGCCCATGGGCTCGACGTCGGGATGACGCATGTCAACGACATGACCGTCGCCGACATGCCGTTCAATCCGTTCGGCGGCGAGAAGAACAGCGGCATCGGCCGTTTCGGCGGCGACTGGATCGTGGAGGAGATGACCACGACGCACTGGGTGACGATCCGGCGCGGCGCGGTCGACTATATCCCCTGACCGCCACTTCTTACCCCGACGACGACCCCCGCCGGGCGACCGGCGATGCGACAAGGCCAAGCCCCCCGATGTACACCACCTCCAGCGCCTTCCTCGATGCCCTGATCGAGCATGGCGTCTCCCATGTCTTCGCCAATCTCGGCAGCGATCACCCCGCGCTGGTCGAGGCGATCGCGGAGGCGCGCGCCGCCGGGCGGCCGATCCCGCGCATCGTCACCTGCCCCAATGAAATGGTCGGCATGAGCGCCGCGCACGGCTTCTGGCTGGCGAGCGGCGTGGCGCAGGCGGTGGTCGTCCATGTCGAATGCGGGACCCAGGCGCTGGCCGGTGCGGTCCACAACGCCGCCAAGGGACGCGCCCCGATGCTGATCTTCGCGGGTGCGTCCCCCTTCACCCAGCATGGGGAGCTGAAGGGATCGCGCAACGAGTTCATCCAGTGGATCCAGGACGTCCATGACCAGCGCGGGCTGGTGCGCGGCTATATGCGCTACGACAACGAGATCCGCACCGGGCGCAACGTCAAGGAACTGGTGCACCGCGCTTTCCAGTTCGCCGGTTCCGATCCGAAAGGCCCCGTCTATCTGATCGGCGCGCGCGAGGTGATGGAGGAAGAGGTTGCGCCGACCCCCGACGAGGCGGCGGCCTGGCGCTGCATCGGGCCGGGCGCGCTGCCGCCCGAAACGGTCGCCCTGATCGGCGAGGCGCTGCTGACGGCGCGACGACCGCTTGTCGTCACGTCCTTCCTGGGCCGCAATCCGGCGGCGGTCGCGCCCATGGTGACGCTGTGCGAGCGGTTGGGGATCGGGGTGCTCGAATCCGTGCCCAATGCGATGAACTTCCCGCACAGCCACCCGCTCTATCTCGGCAACCAATGGAATCAGCCGCAGCAGAATGCCGATCTGGCCGCGGCGGATATGGTGCTGGTGATCGACAGCGACGTGCCGTGGATCCCCACCGTGTCGGTGCCGGGCGATGCCGCGCGGATCTTCCACATCGATGTCGATCCGCTGAAGGAACAGATGCCTTTGTGGCGGATCGGGGCGGAGGCGGTGTGCCGCGCCGACGCCGCGACCGCGCTCGCGCAGCTGGACGACTGGCTCGCCGCGCAGCCCCTCCCCGCCGCGCGCATCGAGGAGCGGCGCGCGCATTATGCCGATCGCCACGCGGCGCGCGAAACGATGCTGCGAACGCGCGAGGCGGTTCCGGCGGGGACCATCACGCCGGAATATTTCGTGTCGCGCCTGCGAGCCGCACAAAGCGACGACATGCTGTTCGTCAACGAGGCGATCTCCAACTATGGCGTGGTGTTCGATCACCTGCGGCTCGACACGCCGGGGGCGATCGCGACGAGTGGCGGCGGATCGCTGGGGTGGAATGGCGGCGCGGCGATCGGCGTCCGGCTGGCCAAGCCCGATGCGACGGTGGTGGCGCTGACCGGCGACGGTTCGTTCCTGTTCACCGTGCCCAGTTCGGTGCACTGGATGGCGCGACGCTATGACGCGCCATTCGTGCAGATCGTCTTCAACAATCGCGGCTGGAAATCGCCCAAGCTGTCGACACTGGCGGTCCATCCGGACGGCTTTGCCGCGCATGCCGACGATCTGGACACCTCGTTCGACCCCGCCCCCGATTATGTCGGCATCGCCGCCGCGTCGGGCGGCGCATGGGGTCGACAGCTTCGCGACCCGGCGGAGATCGACGATGCCATCGCCGAGGCGCTGCGGGTCGTGCGCGAGGAACGGCGCTGCGCCGTGCTGGACGTGTGGCTGGACCATCACTGACGTGACCCGCGCGCTCATCACGCTCGACGATTATCGCGCCGCCGCGCGCCGCAAGCTGCCACGTATCGTGTTCGACTATCTGGAGGGCGGCGCCGGTTCCGAGCGCGGCCTTTCGCGCAACCGCGAGGCTTTCGCCCGGACCCGGCTGCTGCCGGATCGCCTGACCGATGTCTCGCAGCGCCGACAGGCGATCGCGCCGTTCGGCCGCCCCTGGGAAAGCCCGTTCGCGGTCGCGCCGATGGGCCTGACCGGCGTGGTGCGGCCGCAGGGGGACCTGATCCTGGCGCGGGCGGCGGCGCGGGCGGGCATCCCCTTCTGCCTGTCCACCGCGGCGACCAGCACGATCGAGGCGGTGCGCCGCGCCTCGGACGGGGAATTGTGGTTCCAGCTCTACGTCGTCCAGCGCACACTGGCGGATCGGCTGGTGGCCCGCGCGCGCGAGGCGGGGTGCACGACCCTGGTCCTCACGGTCGATGTCGCGGTGAATGGCGACCGGGTGCGCGACCGGCGCAACGGCTTCGGCGTCCCCCTGCGCATGACGCCGCGCATCCTGCTCGACGGTGTCCGCCATCCGGTCTGGTCGCTCCGGCAGGTGCGCCAGGGCTTTCCGCAGCTCGCCCATTTCGTCGCCGCCGGTGACGGGGACGTGGAGGCGCAGGCCGCGCTGATGGCGCGCCAGATGGATGCGAGCTTCGACTGGGCGGCGCTGGCGCGGCTTCGCGACGACTGGCGCGGCACGCTGATCGTCAAGGGCATCGTCTCCGCCGAAGATGCGCGCCGTTGCGAAGGACTGGGGGTGGATGGTGTCGTCGTCTCCAACCATGGCGGCCGCCAGCTGGAGGACGCGCCCGCCCCCATCGACCTTCTGCCCGCCGTCGCGGATACGTGCGGGCTGCCCGTGCTGATGGACAGCGGGGTTCGTGACGGTGCCGATGTGGTGAAGGCGATGGCCGCCGGTGCCAGGGGCGTGCTGGTCGGCCGCCCGCTGCTCTATGCCCTGGCGGCGGATGGCGAGCGCGGCGTCGATGCCGTACTCGCCATGCTGCGGCGGCAGGTCGATACGACGCTGGCGCTGCTGGGGACGCCCGACGTCACCCGACTGGAGCGGCGTCACCTGGCCTGAGGCGGCCGCCTCTCACCCGCCGCCCCGCAGCGCCTCCGACCGGCCCTGCACCGAGGACGGCAATCCCGCGAGACTGTCTCGGGTGATCGCGCCGGGACGATCGGCCCCGATCAGGGTCATCGTCACCCGCATGTCCGCCGCGATCAGGTCGAGCAGTTCGCTCACCCCCCGCTGTCCCCGCGCCGCCAGCGCATAGATATAGGCCCGGCCGAGCAGCACCGCATCCGCGCCCAGCGCCATCATGCGCACCACGTCGATCCCCGAGCGCACGCCGGAATCGGCCAGCACCGCGATCGCCCCGGCGACCGCATCGGCGATGGGGGGAAGCGCCGTGGCGGTGGGCATGGCCCCGTCGAGCTGCCGCCCGCCATGGTTGGACACGATGATCCCGTCCGCCCCGAAACGGACCGCCTCGCGCGCGTCGTCGGGATCCAGAATGCCCTTGAGGATCAGCGCGCCCTTCCAGTCCTGGCGCACCCATTCCAGATCGCGCCAATGAATGGCGGGGTCGAAATTGCGCGCCAGAAACCCGGTATAGTCGGCCATGCTCATGGAATGGCCGACATAGGCCTCGATATTGCCGAAGGAGAGCGGGCGGCCGCGCAATCCCACATCGACCGCCCAGCGCGGGTGGCGGAGCGCCTGGGCATATTGGCGCAGCGTCGCGGCGGGCCCGGCCATGCCGGAGCGCCGATCGCGATAGCGAGAGCCGGGCGTCGGCATATCGACGGTGAACACCAACGTCCGCATCCCCGCCGCCCAGGCCCGGTCGAGCGCGTTGCGCATATAGCCGCGATCCTTGAGCACATAGAGCTGCGACCAGAGCTGCCCCGGCGCATCGCGCGCCACCTCCTCGATCGACGCGACCGAGACGGTGGACAGGGCATAGGGAATGCCCGCAAGGCCCGCCGCCCGCGCCGCCTGCACCTCGCCGCGCCGGGCATACATTCCCGTCGCTCCGACCGGCCCCAGCGCGACCGGCATCGCCCATGGCTGGCCCAGCACCGTCACCGCCAGCGAGGGGTCCCCCGCGCCCTTGAGGACCCGCTGGCGCAGCGCCACCCGCTGCAAGGCGTCGACATTGCCGACCATGGTGGACTCGGTCACGGCGCCGCCATCGATATAGTCGAACAGGAAGCGCGGCAGGCGGCGCCGGGCCGCCTCGCGGAAATCCGTGGGGGCGGAAATGATCATCGAAAGACCTCGCTTGACGGGTCACCGACCCGGTAAGCGACGAAAATAGGCCAAGGGTCGGGTTGCGAAAAACGAAAGCTCCGACTGGCCTCCATTCCCAAATCGACTGGCCCAGACGGATCGCCGCCCCAGCCGACCGGCTAATCCGCCTGGTCGGCCACCATCCGCAACCAGGCGCGCGCGGCGTGCGACAGGAAGGCGCCGTTGCGCCAGACCATCGCCAGCCGCCATTCGATATAGGGTTCGGTCACCAGGACGCCGCAGATACGCTCCGCATCGACCTGATCCACCAGCAACCGGGGCAGAAAGGCGATGCCGATCCCCGATGCGGCCAGTTCGAGGATGAATTCCACCTCGCTGCTCTGGACCGCGATATTCGGCTTGAACCCATGGCGGTGGCACGCATCGACCACCATGCGATGCAGCACGAAGCTGTCGGAAAACAGGATGAACGGCTCGTCGCGCAAGGCGTCGAGCGACAGCGACCCGGCCTTGGCCAGCGGATGATCGCGCGCCATGACCGCCATCACCGGATCGCGCCAGACCTCCTGACTATGCCATTCCGGCGCGCTGGGATCGACCGTCGCCGCCAGCTCGATCTCGCCGGTGCGCACCATGTCGAGGAGCTGGTCGCCGCCATGCTCGCGCAATTCGATGGCGATGCCCGGATAGGTCCGGCGATAGCGGGCCAGCATCGGCGCGAAGATCCGCGCGCTGCCGACCGGGGGCAGTCCGATCCGGAGGCTGCCCCGCTGCAATCCGCGTATCTCGTCCAGTTCGACGAGCAGGTCGCTCCGTTCCGCCAGCAGGCGCGCGGCGCGTGGATACAGCGCCTCGCCAAAGGTGGTCAGCTTCACGCGCGGGCCGATCCGGTCGAACAGCGGCGCGCCCAGTTCGTCCTCCAGCTGCTTGACCGCCTTGCTGACCGTGGACTGCGTCGCGAAGATCGTCCTGGCCGCCTGCGAAAAGCTGCCCTGGCGAACCACTTCGACAAAGGCGCGTAGCGTTCGGAACTCCATGTCATTCCTTTAAGGAATAGTATCCATGCCAACAAGTCGCTCCAGGCGTGACCGCAAAATGGCTATCGGGGCGTGTTCCCCTCGGTTATCCAAAGAGCCCGTCGTGCCCGTGCCGCCCCCTTCCGTCCCTGCCCGTGATCGGGCGATCGCCCGCCGCCTGGCCACCGAGCTGGCGCGTCGTGGCATACAGTTCCGCGCGGGCGAGTTCGCGCTGCTGGAGGGCGCATCGGGCAGCGTCGCGGTGCTGGCGATGATCCTGTGGGCGCAGGCGTCCCATCGCCCGGCGGATATCTGGGGGGCCTATGCCGCGTTCTGGGCCTGTCTGGCGGACAACCGGCTCCATGCCGCGTCGCGCCTGCGGGCCATGGCATTGTTCGTCATCGGCGGCGCGGTGCTGGCGACCGCCATGACGGCCATGGTCCATCCCGCCCTTGCGCTGACCGCCACGCTGGCGGCGGTGGCGGTCGCGGCGATCACCTTTGTCGCCGGCCGGTCCTATGGCATGGCCACGGTGGGCATGCTGCTGGGCGTCGTGGTGGTCGTGGCGGCGGAATGGCCGGTCGACGCGGCAGGCCCGATGGCGGTCGGCATCGCGTTCCTGGCCGGTGGCGGCCTGGCGCTGCTGCTTCGGATCGGCAGCGTCTATGTGCTGGAGCGGCCGAACCGTGACCGCGATGCGGCACGCCCCGCCCCGCCCGAGCTTCCCTCGACACGATCGGCGCTGCTTCATGCCGCCAGCGCCGGTGTCGCGGTGTTCGCCTGCTTCCTGGCGGCGCATGGACTGGGGCTGGCCTATCCGCAATGGGCGACGATGACGGCGGTGGTCGTCATCACGGTCAATATCCGCACCTCGTCCTGGCGCGCGGTCGAGCGGATCGCGGGGACGTTGATCGGGACCGCGATCGTGATGGTCCTGATCGGCCACGCCAACGGCCCGGTCGCGCTGGAGGCCCTGGTACTACCGCTGGCCGCGCTGACGATCGCGCTGCGTGCGGTCAACTATACCATGTTCGTCGGATGCGTGACGCCCCTGTTCGTCGTGATCGCCAAGATCGCCCTTCCCCTGCAAAGCGCGAGCGCGCCCCAGGCCCGCGCCGTCGATACGATCGTGGGCACGTCGATCGCCCTGGTGATCTGTACGCTGATCGCGGGGCTCGTGCGATGGATCGACACCAGGCGCAGCCCCGCGCCCTCAACCCGCCGATAAGCCTCGACGCCGACCGGCCATCCTCACAGGCGCAGCCCCAGGCCGATCCCGAAGACCAGCGGGTCCAGCGAGACGTTCACCCGCTGGCGGCCCAGCGCCGCATTGTCCAGCCGCGCGGTGGTGTCGATATCGATATATTTGACGTCGAGGTTCAGAAAGACCCGGCGGGTGAGGTCCATATCGACGCCCGCCTGCACCGCCCAGCCTGCGCTGTCCTTCAGATGGACCCTGGTCGGCCCCACCGCGCTTTCCAGTCCGTCCGAAGCCGCCTCGTTCCAGAAGATCGTATAGTTCACGCCCGCACCGACATAGGGCCGGACATGCCGGGTCGGTGCGAAATGATATTGGACGGTCAGGGTCGGCGGCAGGACCCAGGTGGAGGCGAGCCTGCCGATACCGCCGGTCGTGCCCCGCACCCCGCCGATCGCATGCTTCGTGGTCGAGGCGATCAGTTCGACGCCGATATGGTCGGTCGCCATATAGGTCGCGTCGACCTCCGGCATCACGCGGTCGTCGACCTTCACCGGCTCGCCGGGGAAGCCGGGCAGGATGCTGCCCGACCGCTCATTGGGCGCGACAAGGATGGCGCGGGCGCGGAGCAGCACGTCGCCGGCGCGAGTCCCGACCCGAGCGTCGCGTCCCCCGCTATCCTGTGCCCATGCCGACGTACCGATTCCCGTCGCGGCGAGCGCGAACAGGGTGGCGGCGGTTCTGATGACGGTCATCCCATGTCTCCTGTGAGGCTGTGGACGTCGGGATAGGAGCCCCCCCGCCCCGCCGCCTTGACCATCGACAAGCGCCGGTTTGACGGCGGTCAAAGGCATGCGCGCACCGCCGGGGCACGACATGGGCATGTGGCCCTATCATCCCGATCTGCTCGCCCGGCCCGTGCCGCGCTACACCAGCTATCCCACCGCCGCCGAGTTCGGCGACCATGTGGGCCATACCGACATGGCGATGGCGCTCGACACGGTCGGGGCGGACGAGATGGTGTCGCTCTATCTCCACATCCCCTATTGCCGGGCGATCTGCTGGTATTGCGGGTGCAGCACCGGGGCGGCGAACCGGACCGCGCGGCTGGACGCCTATCTAGCGCGGTTGCACGCCGAGATCGATCTGGTGGCCGCCCGGTTGAAGGGACGCGGACGGATCGCCCGGATCGCCTTTGGCGGCGGAAGCCCCAATGCGATCCCGCCCGCCGCCTTCGCCGCGCTGGTCGGCCATCTGCGCACCGCCTTCGCCAGCGAGGAGGCGACGCTGTCGCTGGAGATCGATCCGCGCGGTTTCGATGCGGACTGGGCGAGCGTCATCGCGGAGACCGGCGTCACGCGGGCCAGCCTGGGGGTGCAGACCTTCGACCCGATACTTCAGGCGGCGATCGGTCGGGTCCAGCCGCGCGAGCAGATCGTCCGCGCGGTCGCCCTGTTGCGCGCCGCCGGAGTCGGATCGATTAATTTCGACCTGATGTACGGCCTGCCCGGCCAGGACGACGCGGCGCTGGCCGCGACGCTCGAGGAGGCCATCGCGCTGGCCCCGGAACGGCTGGCGGTGTTCGGCTATGCGCATGTGCCGCACCTCATCCCCCGCCAGCGCCGCATCGACGCACGGGCCCTTCCGGAGGCGGCGGCACGCTTCGGCCAGGCGGCGCTGGCGCATGACCGGCTGACGCGTGCCGGCTATCGCGCCATCGGCTTCGACCACTTCGCGCAAGGCCATGATCCGCTGGCGAGCGCGGCGGCGAACGGACGGCTGCGCCGCAATTTCCAGGGCTTTACCGACGATCCCGCCGACATCGTGATCGGCCTGGGCGCCAGCGCGATCAGCGCCTTTCCCGACCGCCTGCTCCAGAACGCCAAGAATGCGGGGGCATGGCATCAGGCGATCGGTGCGGGCCGGTTCGCGACGACGCGCGGCCTTCATCGCGGCCCCCTGGAACAGCGCCGGGCACGGGCGATTGCGGGCGTGCTGTGCCACGGCGTCGCAGACCTCGATGGCCTGCCCGAGCGGACCGCCATTCGCGAACGGCTCGGTCGGTTCGAACAGGTCGGATTGATCGCTTGGGACGGGGCGTGCCTGCGGCTGGCGGCGGAGGCCCTGCCCTATGCCCGCACCATCGCGGCGGCCATCGATGCCTGGCGCAACGAGGACGATACCCGCTTCAGCCATGCCGTCTGACCTTCCGCCACGCTGCGCGGCCTGTGCCGGGCGGAGCATGGCGCTGTGCGACGGTCTGGACGAGGCCGCCCTGGCCGCGATCCATCATATCGGTCACCGCCGTCGGCTGCGCGCGGGACAGGCTTTCGGCTGGATCGGCGATCCCGCACGCCATTGCGCGCATCTCGTCTCCGGCGTGCTGAAGGTGACCCGCATGCAGGCGGATGGCGGCGTCCAGATCGTCGGCCTCCTCTATCCCGGCGATTTCGCCGGCACGCTCTTCGCCGACCGGTCCGCCGATGCGATCACGGCGCTGGGCGATGCCGATCTGTGCGTCTATCCGCGCCAGGCGCTGGAGGAGATGCTGGTCCGCCATCCCGCCGCCGGACGACTGCTGCTGCGCCGGACGCTGGCGACTTTGGGCGAGGTGCGGCGCTGGATGCCGATGCTGGCCCGCGCCCGCGCCGATGCACGGGTGGCCGCGCTGCTGCTCGACATGGCGCGGCGCTGCGGGGCGGAGGGCGACGGCATGTTTCGGCTGCCCCTGTCACGCGGCGCGATGGCGGAGGCGCTGGGCCTGGCGGTCGAGACGGTCAGCCGCCACATGACCGCCCTCCAGAATGACGGGGTGATCCAGCTTTGCGGCCTGCGCGGCGTGCGCCTGATCGACCGGACGCGCCTCGCCATCGTCGCGGGCTAGCTCAGGCGGCGGATCGGTGGGACGCATCGTCCGCCGCCCATTGCCGCTCGCACAACGCGCTGAGCACGGGGCGATGGCTGACAAGGATCATCCCCTGCCCGGTCCGCTCCAGCCGGGCGGCAAGGCGACGCGCGACCTCCGCCGCGACATCGGCGTCCAGCCCCTCGCCCGGTTCGTCGAGCAACAGCCAGGGCGCATCGCCCAGATAGGCGCGGGCCAGCGACAGCCGCCGACGCTCTCCACCCGACAATCTCGCGCCATCGTCGCCCAGCCAGCTGTCGAGCCCGTCCGGCAAGCCCCGCACCACCGCATCCAGCGCCGCGTCGCCCAGCGCCTGCCACAGGCAATCCTCGGTCGCATGCGGGTCGGCCATGCGCAGATTGTCGCGAACCGTGCCCGCGATCAGCATTGCCTCCTGCGGCGCCCAGGCGAAGAGCGCGCGCAGCGTCGCGGGCGGCAGATCGGCCGCATCCCGGCCATCGATCCCGATCCGGCCGGGCCGTAGCGGACGCAGCCCCAGCAAGCCTTCGATCAACGTCGTCTTGCCGCAGCCCGATGGCCCGGTCAGCGCGATCCGGCTGCCCGGCATGCACCGGTCGCCATCGAGGACGAGGGTCGGCTGGTCTGGCGATCCGACAGCGGGGCGTGGTTCCGCCGCCGCATCGAAGACCGCATCCAGCCGCGCCTCCGCCTCACGCAGCCGCCCCCTTTCGGTCAACGCCCGCAGGATCGGCGCGAGACCGTCGATGGTCATCGCCGCCGCCAGCGCCGCGAGCGCGGCGACCGGCGCACCGGCGTCGAGCGACAGCATCAGGGCCGACGCCGCCGCCACGGCCACGCCGGTCGCGTGCAGCGCCTCGAACCGCGCGGCGACCGCGGCCTGCCGGTTCTGCGCTTCGGCCAGGCGATCGCTCGCCGCCGCGACGCGCGCGGCCGCCCAGTCCTCCAGCGCGAAGCAGCGCAGCTCCGCCGCCGCGCTTCCGAGCATCGCCACTTCCTCGCGCAGCGCGCCCGTCGCCCGTTGCACCGCGCGGCCGGGCTGCTCCAACCGGCGCGCGCCCTGAAGGGCCAGGGCCAGGACGCCCCCGGCACAGGCCAGCGTCGCCACCATCGCCGGCCAACCGCCGAGCAGCGTCAGCGCTGCACCCGACACCAAGCCCGCGACGGCGCCCCACGGCCCCGACAGACGGACGAAGCGCCATTCCACCGCATCGACATCGCCGATCAGCCGCGCGGTCGCCTCGCCCCGCCCCAGCGCCAGCGCGACCCGGGGCGGCGCGGCGGTGATCGCGCGGTAGAGCGCGGGCCGCAGCCGGGCGAGCGCGCCGAACGCCGCGCCATGGCTCGCCAGCCGCTCGCCATAGCGCGCGCCGGTCCGCACGATCGCCAGCAGGCGGATCGCGGCGGAGGGCAGCATATAGTTGAACGCCTGCGCCGCCACGATCCCGGCCCCGCCCGCCAGCGCGGCGGCGGTCAGGAACCAGCCCGACAGCGCGAGCAGCAGCACCGATGCGGCCGCCACCGACGCAGCACAGCCACCCGCCCGCCACAGACGGCGACGCTCGTTCCGGCGTTGGGCGGCGATCCATGTGCGAAGGGTCATGCGGCAGGTCCCAGATGGATGACGTGCGTCGCGATGGCGGCGAGCGCGGGGCTATGGGTGGCGATCAATGTCGTGCGCCCCCGCGCCGCCCCGCCGATCGTCCGGATCAGCGCGGCTTCGGCCACCGCGTCGAGATGCGCGGTCGGCTCGTCGAGCAACAGGAAGGGCGCGGGGTTCAACAAAGCGCGAGCCAGGGCGATACGCCGCCGTTCGCCGCCCGACAAACCGCTCCCCCGCGCGTCCAGCGGCGCATCCAGGCCGCCCGGACGACGGCGGAGCATCGGCATCAGCCCCGCCACGACGACGGCCCGTTGCAGGGCCAGCGGCGTGGCCCCGGGATGGGACAGCAACAGATTCTCGCGGATCGTGCCCGCGATCAGCAACGGATGCTGGCCGACCCAGCTTGCCTGCCCCGCCAGCGAGGCCAAGGCCATGCCGTCCATCTCGACCGTTCCGGCCGATAGCGGCGCAAGGCCCAGCAGCAGGTGCAGCACGCTGGTCTTGCCGCTGCCCGACGGCCCCAGCAGCGCCACCGTCTCACCGGCCCCGACGGACAGGGAAAGACGCGAGACGGCGGGCGCATCGCTGCCGGGATAATGGATCGTGACGTCGCGCAGGGTCAGCACCGCCGCAGCCGCCGCGACCGGAACCGCGCGCCCCGGCTCGACCAGCGGCATCAGCGTCTCGGCGGCGGTCTCCGCGCCTTGCTTGTCATGATAGGCGGCGGCCAGGCGGCGCATCGGCGCATAGAATTCCGGCGCCAGGGCCAGCACGAAGAAGGCGCGCGGCAGGTTCAGCGTCTCGGGGGCCGCAAAGGGCAGCAGGCCGAGCAGCGAGAAACCGCAATAGACCGCGACCAGCGCGACCGACAGCGCTGCGAAGAATTCCAGCGCGGCGGACGACAGGAAGGCGATCCGCAAGACCCGCATGGTCCGCTCCGCCAGTTCCTGCGCGGCGGCGCCGATCGCCTGGGTCTCGCGCGTCTCGGCGCGGAAGGCCAGCACGACGGGCAAGGCGCGCACCCGGTCGGCGAAACGCGCCGACAGACGATGCAGGGCAAGGAACTGCCGCCGCGACTCGTCCGCCGCCGCGCCGCCCGCCAGGATCATCGCCGCGACGAAGGGCAGAAGCGTCGCCGCCAGGATGACGGCCGCGACCGGGCTGGCACAGGCCGTCGCCGCCAGGACCAGGATCGGCGCGATGGCGGCGGCCCGGCGTGCGGGCAGGAAACGGGCGACGAACCCGTCCAGTGCCTCGACCGCATCCACGGCCTGCGTCGCCAGCTGGCCGCTGTCCATCGGCATGCCCGCCTGCCGGTACAGGGCAGCGGCGACGACGCGCCGCCGTTGCGCCCGCTTGACCAGTCCCGCGCGCGCGGCCCCCTGTCGCACGGCCAGCATCGCGAACCATCCGCGCGCCATCCCCATGCCAATCGCAAGCAGGGCCCAGGGCAGCACCGCCCCCCGCCCCGCCACCGCCGCCACGCCCCCCGCGATCCCGGCCGCGAAGCCGATGGCGGCCAACGTATCGAGGAGCAGCAGGCCCGGCGTCCCGTCACGGCCCGCGGCCGCATCCTTCAACCAGCGGCTCCGCATCCGGGCGGCGGGGGCATCATGGGCGATCGTCGTCATGCCGCGACCGTCGCAGCGGCATGGGCGGGCGTCTTTGACCGCGGTCAATGTCGGGGGGCGGACCGGGGCGTAGCGAATCCGCGGACAAGGGGCCGGGGGGCGGCTCCTTTTATGGAGACATGCCATGGACCCCGGGGTCGTCGACCTGTCGCGGCTGCAATTTGCGGCCACCGCCTTGTATCATTTCCTGTTCGTGCCGCTGACTCTGGGCCTGTCGATGATGCTGGTCATCATGGAATCGGTCTATGTCATGACCAATCGCCCGGTGTGGCGGGTGACGACGCGCTTCTGGGGCAAGATCTTCGGCATCAACTTCGTGCTGGGGGTCGCCACCGGGCTGACCATGGAGTTCCAGTTCGGCACCAACTGGTCCTATTTTTCGCATTATGTCGGCGACATCTTCGGCGCGCCGCTGGCGATCGAGGGGCTGATGGCCTTCTTCCTGGAGGCGACGTTCGTCGGGCTGATGTTCTTCGGCTGGGACCGGCTGTCGAAGCTGGGCCATCTGATCGTCACCTTCCTGGTGGCGCTGGGCACCAATTTGTCGGCGCTGTGGATCCTCATCGCCAATGGCTGGATGCAGAACCCGGTCGGCGCGACCTTCAATCCCGACACGATGCGGATGGAGGTCGCGGACTTCGGCGCGGTGCTGTTCAATCCGGTGGCGCAGGCCAAGTTCGTCCATACGGTCAGCGCGGGCTATGTCTGCGCCTCGGTCGTGGTGCTGGGCGTGTCGGCCTTCTGGCTGTTGAAGGGGCGTTTCGTATCCGTCGCGCGCCGGTCGATGACGGTGGCGGCGGCGTTCGGCCTCGCCTCCTCGCTGTCGGTCGTCGTGCTGGGCGACGAGAGCGGCTATGCGCTGACCGACAACCAGAAGATGAAGCTCGCCGCGATCGAGGCGGTCTGGCACACCGAACCCGGCCCGTCGGGGCTGACGCTGTTCGGGCTGCCCGACGTCAAGGCGCACGAGACCCGCTACAAGGTCGAGATCCCCTGGGTCCTGGGCCTGATCGCGACGCGCAGCCTGGACGGCACGGTGACGGGCATGTCCGAACTGGTGCTGAAGGCGCAGGAGCGGATCGCATCGGGCGTGATCGCCTATGACGCGGTACAGCGGCTGAAGGCCCATCCGCAGGACCGGACCCAGCGGGCGCGGTTCGAGGCGCATAAGCGCGACCTGGGCTATGCCCTGCTCCTCAAGCGGCAAATGACCGACCCGCGCAGCGCGACGCCGCAGCAGATCGAGGCGGCGGCATGGGACACGGTGCCCGATGTCGGCCTGCTCTTCTGGAGCTTTCGCATCATGGCGGGGATCGGCTTTGCGATGATCGCGCTGTTCGCAACCGCCTTCGCCCTGTGTTCGCTGCGGATGCATATGGACGCGCGCTGGTTCCTCAAGCTGGCGGTGGCGGCGATCCCGCTGCCCTGGGTGGCGATCGAGTTGGGCTGGCTGGTCGCCGAACTGGGGCGTCAGCCCTGGGCGATCGAGGGCGTGCTGCCGACCTTCCTGGCGACCAGCTCGCTGTCGCGCGGCGCGCTATGGACCACGCTGGCGGGCTTCACCGCGCTGTACGGCGTGCTGGCCGTGATCGAGGTCCGGCTGATCCTGGCCGCCATCGCGCACGGGCCGGAGGAACGGGACGACCAGCCCGGCCCCGGCCCGATCCCCGCCGCCATTCCCGTTGCCGCCTGACCCGAAGGACTGGGATATGTTCGATTACGAGATGTTGCGCCTGATCTGGTGGGCGCTGCTGGGTATATTGCTGATCGGCTTCGCGCTGACCGACGGCTTCGACCTGGGGGTCGCCGCCCTCCTGCCCTTCGTCGCGCGGAACGATGCCGAGCGGCGGATGGTCATCAATTCCATCGGGCCGACCTGGGAGGGAAACCAGGTCTGGCTCATCCTGGGTGGCGGGGCGATCTTCGCCGCCTGGCCCTTCGTCTATGCGGTCAGCTTTTCGGGCTTCTACCTGGCGATGTTCCTGGTCCTCGCCGCGCTGATCCTGCGGCCCGTGGGGTTCAAATATCGCAGCAAGCGGCCCGACCCGGCATGGCGCACCCGCTGGGACTGGGCGCTGTTCGTCGGCGGGCTGGTGCCCGCGCTCGTCTTCGGCGTGGCGGTCGGCAACGTCCTGCTGGGCGCGCCCTTCCGCCTCGACAGCGATCTGCGCGCCTTTTACGACGGAACGCTGCTGGACCTGTTCACGCCCTTCACGCTGCTGTGCGGGCTGTTGTCGGTGGCGATGCTGGTGCTGCACGGCGCGGCGTGGCTGTCGATCAAGGTCGAGCACGGGCCGGTGCACGACCGCGCCCGGACGTTCGGGACGGTGGCGGCGATCGCCGCGATCCTGCTGTTCGCGGGCGGTTTTGCCTTCGTCGCCTGGGGCGGCATGGGCTATCATGTCGTCGGTGCGGTCGATCCTCTCGGCCCGTCCAATCCGCTGCACATGACGACGGAAGCGGCGGGCGGCGCGTGGCTGGACAATTATGCCGCCTATCCCTGGATGACGGCGCTGCCCATTCTGGGCTTTGCCGGGCCTGCGCTGGCCCTGATCGGTATCAGGACCAAGCGCGAGAGCGTCGCCTTTGCCGGGTCGTCGCTGGCCGCGACGGGCATCATCGCCACGGTCGGCTGTTCGATCTTCCCCTTCATCCTGCCCTCCAGCATCGATGCGCATAGCAGCCTGACGGTCTGGAACGCCTCGTCCTCGCAAAAGACGCTGGGCATCATGCTGTTCGTCACCATCGTCTTCCTGCCGATCGTGCTGGCCTACACCGCCTGGGCCTACCGGGTGATGTTCGGCCGCGTGACGGCGGAGGCGGTGCGCACCAACCCCGACTTCTACTGAAAGGCCCCGTCCATGTGGTATTTCTCCTGGGTCCTCGGCCTCGGCCTGGCCATCGGCTTCGGCATCCTCAACGGCATGTGGCATGAATTCCATTTGCCGCAGGAGGAGGATGTGTCGCCGCGACACTGACGGATGGGACAATCCGTCCGACGACAAGGGATCATGGCCATGCTATCGGGCAAGGCCATGATCCCGAACGACGTTTGTGCCGACTGCGCGGTGCGCGACCGGGCCCTGTGCGGCAGCCTCGACGACCGCGAGCTGATCGCGCTCAACACGATAGGCCAGCGCCGCCATGTCGCGCGGGGCCAGACCATCGCCTGGGCGGGCGACGAGGCGGTGCTCTGCGGCAACCTGCTGTCGGGGGTGCTGAAACTGGTCGCCGCCACCGCCGACGGGCGCGAACAGACGGTCGGCCTGCTCTATCCGGCCGATTTCTTCGGACAGCCCTATGCGGGCGATGTCGACTTCACCCTGACCGCGCTGACCGATGCCGAGCTTTGCGTCTTCCCGCGTGTCGCCTTCGAGCGGGTGCTGGAGGATCACCAGCGCATGGAGCGGCTGTTGCTCCAGCGGACCTTCGAGTCGCTGAACGAGGCGCGCGGGCGGATGCTGGTGCTGGCGCGCCAATCGGCGGGGGAGAAGCTGGCCGGGTTCCTGCTCGACATGGCGGCGCGCGCCGGGGCCGGCGGGTGCCGGGCCAGTCGCGACGGGCCGCTCACCTTCGACCTGCCGCTGACACGCGGACAGATCGCCGACGTGCTGGGCATGACGATCGAGACGGTCAGCCGCCAGCTGACCCGGATGAAGCAGAGCGGGATCATCGGCCTGCCCGGCGGCCGGGCCATCACGATCAGCGACCGCGACGCGCTGGCCGCCCGCGCCGCGGCCTGAGAGGCGGTCAGGCCGCGACGTTGTCCGCCAGCGCCTCGACCAGCAGCGCGCGGGCCTCGCGCGTCAGGCGGTGCCCGGCCAGGGCGATGATGGTCAGCTGCTCGAAATCGACCGCGCGGCGGCACCCGGTGAAGAAACAGCGCAGCATATGGCCAAGTGCCTCGGGCCCCATGGTGGCGTCGGCCCCGTCAAAAGCCTCGATCAGATCGCGCGCCGCCGCGCCGTCCGCCATGTGCCGATGCCGGACATGGTCGAGCAGCGTCCAGGCGAGCGGGTCTTCATGCCCGTTGAGCAGCATCGCCGCCAGATAATCGCCATCGACCCGCTCCCCCTTCGCCACCAGCCCCTGCAAGGCCGTCAGGAATGCCGCCGTCATCGGCGCGTCGGGCTGCGCTGGCAGGCCGTCCGCGATCGCCTCCGCCTGGTCGCACAAGGCCAGGCGACGGCGATGTTCCTGGATCAGCCGGACCAGGTCGATTTCGTGGATGACGTGCCAGCGACGCGCGAACGGCACGACGCTGCCTTGAAGCGGGTTGCGGTCCATCGCGCAGGGTCTCCTTCGCCGCCCTCGTGACGCAGGGCAGCGTCGCCGACATTGACGATGGTCAAACGCGGGCGCCCGGCCCCTTCAACGATGGCGGGCGAGATGCCGGTGGATCGTACTGCGGTGGACGCCCAGTTGCCGCGCCGCCGCCGAGACATTGCCGCCATGGGCTGCCAGCGCCGCGTCGATCGCCTGAGCCCGGTCATCCGCCAGCGGACGCGCGACCGACAGTTCGATGCCGCCGCTTCGCGCCTCCGCATCCCAACCGCCGATCAGCGTCGCGCCATTGGCCAGGCGCAACTGCCCCTTCGCCGCCTGGCTGCGCATGTCGACCAACTCGCCCAGCGCGGTGTCGTCCAGCGCCTCCCAGCTGCGCCCGACCAGCGACAGGCCGCGCCGGTTGGCCGCGACGAGCCGGTCGTCGCGAAACACCAATATCCCCTCTCGCGCCGTGCCCAGCATCGCCGCATCGTCGTGCATGCGCAGCACGCGGCAATCCGCAAAGCCGGTGCGGAACAGCCGATGCTCGATCTGGTCGACCGCCAGGCGGATCAGCCCCAGCGCATGCCCGTGCCCGCTGACCGAAGGGCCTGAAATGTCGAGCGCCCCGACGATCGCGCCGCGCGGATCGAGGATCGGCGTCGCGGCGCAGCTCAGCACCGCATGTTCGGCGAAGAAATGTTCGCCGCCATGCACCGCGATCGGGCGGCGCTCGGCGATGGCGGTGCCGATCGCATTGGTGCCGGTGCTAGCCTCGGTCCAGGACACGCCGGGCCGCAGCGCCACCTGCGCCGCCCGCGACAGGAAGCCGGTGTCGCCGATGGTGTCGAGGATCATGCCGTCGGCATCCGCCAGGATCACGACGCTGCCCGTGTCGCGCGCCTCGCCTGCCAGCATCTCCAGTTCGGGACGGCAAAGGCGACGCAGCGACTCGCGACGCTGGCGCAGCGCATGGAGTTCGCCCTCGGTCAGCGGCCCGCCGTCGCGCAGCCGCCCCTGCGCCAGCCCCATGTCGGTGCAGCGCAGCCAGGAGCGCAGCACCGGCTGGCGCACGCTTTCGAGCGGCAGCTGCCCCTCGTCGAAATAGGCTCGCCGGCCCTGTTCTATCCCGGCGCCGTCCATCGCCGCATCCTTCTCCGACTGTCGCAAAGTGCGACACCGGCGCGGCTTTCGCGTCGCGCCATGCGACACATGCTACGCCTTGCCGACGGAAAGTCCATCGGCACCGCGCATCTCGTCGCGGATCGGCTTGCCCCGCGCGCCGCACAGGCAGAGCCTTGGCGTCATAACAGACCAAGGAGAGGTTTCATGACGATCCAGGAAAGCATCAAGGCCCGCACCGCGCCGTTCAAGGAACGCTATGCCAATTTCATCGGCGGGCGCTGGGTCGATCCGGTCGACGGACGCTGGTTCGACAACCGATCGCCGATCGACGGACAGGTCATCTGCCAGGTCGCGCGCAGCCAGGCGGCCGATATCGAACTCGCGCTCGACGCCGCGCACAAGGCCAAGGACGGCTGGGGCCGCACCAGCGTCGCCGAGCGGGCGCTGATCCTCCACCGCATCGCCGACCGGATGGAGGAGAATCTCAGCCGCCTCGCCACCGTCGAGACCTGGGACAATGGCAAGCCGATCCGCGAGACGACCGCGGCCGACCTGCCGCTGGCGATCGACCATTTCCGCTATTTCGCCGGATGCATCCGCGCACAGGAAGGCGGGATTTCGGAGATCGACCACGACACGGTCGCCTATCATTTCCACGAGCCGCTGGGCGTGGTGGGGCAGATCATCCCGTGGAACTTCCCGCTGCTGATGGCCTGCTGGAAGCTGGCGCCCGCGCTGGCGGCGGGCAATTGCGTGGTGCTGAAACCCGCCGAGCAGACCCCGGCGTCGATCATGGTGCTGGCCGAACTGATCGCCGACCTGCTGCCCGACGGGGTGCTCAACATCGTCAACGGATATGGCGTCGAGGCGGGCAAGCCGCTGGCGCAGAACCCGCGCATCGCCAAGATCGCCTTCACCGGCGAGACGACGACCGGGCAGCTCATCATGTCCTATGCGTCCGAAAACCTGATCCCGGTGACGCTGGAGCTGGGCGGCAAGAGCCCCAATATCTTCTTCGGCGACGTCGCGGCCGAGGATGACGATTATCTGGACAAGGCGATCGAGGGCTTCGCCATGTTCGCGCTCAACCAGGGCGAGGTCTGCACCTGCCCCAGCCGCGCGCTGGTCCACGAATCCATCTATGACCGCTTCATGGAAAAGGCGGTCGCGCGGGTCGAGGCGATGATCCAGGGCGATCCGCTCGACCCCGCCACCATGGTCGGCGCGCAGGCGTCGCAGGAGCAGATGGACAAGATCCTCGGCTATCTCGACATCGGCCGCGACGAGGGCGCGAAGGTGCTGACCGGCGGCACGCGCAACCGGCCCGAGGGGCTGGAGGGCTATTATGTCAAGCCGACGGTGCTGAGCGGCAACAACCGGATGCGCGTGTTCCAGGAGGAGATTTTCGGGCCCGTCGTCTCGGTCGCGACCTTCAGGGACGATGAGGAGGCGCTGCGCATCGCCAACGACACGCTCTATGGCCTGGGCGCGGGCGTGTGGACGCGCGACGGCACCCGCGCCTATCGCATGGGCCGCGCGATCCAGGCGGGGCGGGTGTGGACCAACTGCTATCACGCCTATCCCGCCCATGCGGCATTCGGCGGCTATAAGCGCTCGGGCATCGGGCGCGAGACGCACCGGATGATGCTCGACCATTATCAGCAGACCAAGAATCTGCTGGTCAGCTACTCGGCCAAGAAGCTCGGCTTCTTTTGACCGCGGTCAAGGCGGGGATCGGCCGCCGCGCCCATCCCCGGCCTATCCTCATTCGACAGGAGAAACACCATGGCGAAGACGATGAAGGCGGCGGTCGTCCGTGCGTTCGGCGAACCGCTCAGCATCGATGAAGTCCCCGTTCCCGAAGTCGGCGACGGCCTGATCCAGGTCGCGATCCAGGCGTCGGGCGTCTGTCACACCGACCTGCACGCGGCCGAGGGCGACTGGCCGGTCAAGCCCAACCCGCCCTTCATTCCGGGGCATGAGGGCGTCGGCTATGTCTCGGCGGTCGGCAAGGGCGTCAAGCACATCAAGGAGGGCGACCGGGTCGGCGTGCCCTGGCTCTACACCGCCTGCGGCCACTGCGTGCATTGCCTGGGCGGGTGGGAGACGCTGTGCGAAAGCCAGGTCAACACCGGCTATTCGGTCAATGGCGGTTTCGCCGATTATGTCATCGCCGACCCCAATTTCGTCGGCCACCTGCCCGCCAATATCGGCTTTACCGAGATCGCGCCCGTGCTGTGCGCCGGGGTGACGGTGTATAAGGGGCTGAAGATGACCGACACCAAGCCGGGCGACACGGTCGTCATCTCCGGCATCGGCGGCCTGGGCCATATGGCGGTGCAATATGCGGTCGCCATGGGGCTGAACGTCGCGGCGGTCGATGTCGACGATGCCAAGCTGGACCTGGCCCGCCGTCTGGGCGCGAAGGTCACGGTCAATGCGCGGACGGAGGCGGACCCGGCGGCGGCGATCAGGCGCGAGACGGGCGGCGGGGCGCAAGGCGCGCTGGTCACGGCGGTCAGCGAAAAGGCGTTCGCGCAGGCCGTGGGCATGATGGCGCGCGGCGGCACGGTGGCGCTCAACGGCCTGCCGCCCGGCGACTTCCCGCTCAACATCTTCGGTCTGGTGCTGAACGGCATCACCGTGCGCGGGTCGATCGTCGGAACCCGGCTCGACCTTCAGGAGTCACTGGACTTCGCGGCGGACGGCAAGGTCAGGGCGACGGTTTCCACCGCGCCGCTAACCGAGGTCAATCACGTGTTCGACCGGATGCGCCAAGGGCAGATCGAGGGCCGCATCGTCCTCGACCTCGCCGCCTGACATCAGGGCGGGCGGCGGTTTCGGCGCCGCCCGCCGCTTTGGGAGTGACAATGACCGATCGTATCGCCTGCCCGACCCTTCGTTCGCGTATCACCGATGCCGATAGCGCCGCCGCCCTGATCCGCCCCGGCGAGACGGTGGCGACGAGCGGCTTCACCGGCTCGGGCTATCCCAAGGCCGTGCCGCAGGCGCTGGCGCGGCGGATGGCGGCGGAGCATGCCGAGGGGCGGCCCTTCCGCGTCAACCTGTGGACCGGCGCCTCGACCGGCCCCGAACTGGACGGCGCGCTGGCGGCGGTCGACGGCATCGCGCAGCGCCTGCCCTATAGCGGCGATCCGGTCGCGCGCGAGAAGATCAATCGCGGCGAGATCGACTATCTCGACATGCATCTCAGCCAGGTCGCGCCGATGGCGTGGGAGGGGGTGCTGGGCACGCTCGACACCGCGATCATCGAGGTGTCGGGCATCCGCGCGGACGGCTCGCTGATCCCCTCCTCCTCGGTCGGCAACAACAAGACCTGGGCCGACCGGGCCAAGCGCGTCATCCTGGAGGTCAATCGCTGGCAGGACGCGGCGCTGGAAGGGATGCACGACATCTATTACGGCACCCGCCTGCCGCCCGACCGCGTGCCGATCCCGCTGGTGCGGCCCGACGACCGCATCGGCACACCCTATCTGGCCTGCGATCCCGACAAGATCGTCGCCGTGGTCGAGACGGACGCGCCCGACCGCAACCTGCCCTTCGCCGCGCCCGACGATACCGCGCGCGCCATTGCCGGGCATATCATCGAGTTCCTCGCCCATGAGGTGTCGCGCGGCCGCCTGCCCCCTGCCCTGCTGCCGATCCAGTCGGGGGTGGGCAACATCGCCAATGCCGTGCTGTCGGGGCTGATCGACACGCCCTTTGAACCGATGACCGCCTATACCGAGGTGATCCAGGACGGGATGCTCGACTTGCTGGACGCCGGCAAGCTGCGCATGGCATCCGCCACCGCCTTTTCGCTCAGCCCGCAGGCGGCGGCGCGGCTGAACGCGAACATGGCGGGCTATCGCGATCGCATGATCCTGCGCCCGCAGGAGATCAGCAACCATCCCGAACTGGTCCGCCGCCTGGGTTGCATCGCGATGAACGGCCTGATCGAGGCGGACATCTATGGCAACGTCAACTCGACGCTGGTCATGGGATCACGCATCCAGAACGGCATCGGCGGATCGGGCGATTTCGCGCGCAACGCCTATGTCTCGATCTTCATGACCCCCTCCACCGCCAAGGGCGGCAAGATTTCCGCGATCGTGCCGCAGGCGGCGCATGTCGATCACATCATGCAGGACGTGCAGGTGATCGTGACCGAACAGGGGCTCGCCGATCTGCGCGGCCTGTCGCCCCGCCAGCGCGCGCGGGCGGTGATCGAACGGTGCGCGCATCCCGATTACCGCCCCCTCCTCGCCGACTATGCGCTGCGGGCCGAGGGCGGTTCCTATGGCCTTCATGCACCCTCGCTGCCCGCCGAGGCGTTGTCCTGGCATCGTCGTTTCATGGAAACGGGAACGATGCGGCCATCTTGACCATGTCGAAGGTCGCCCCGACCATGAAGGCACCCAGTCAGGAGGACAGGATGATGATCGCGGATACCGAGTTGCTCGTCACGCGCCATGGCGTGCGGCTGCACGTTCGTCCCACGCGCGAGGAGGACGAGGCCGCGCTGGCCGAGTTCTTCGCGCGCGTCTCGCCCGAGGATTTGCGCTTCCGCTTCCTGACCAGCGTGCGGCAGGTCAGTCACGAGCGGCTGACCGGGATGATCCGCGCCAACGATGCCGCCAGCACCAGCCTGATCGCCCTGGCCGATGACGGGTCGGTGCTCGCGGCCGCGATGCTGGTGGGGGACGACGCGACCAGATCGGCCGAGGCGGCGATCGCGATCCGGCATGACCGGAAGGCGCAGGGCATCGGCTGGACGCTGCTCGACCATCTGGTCGGCCATGCCAGGCAGAAGGGATATCGCACGATCGAGGCGCTGGAGGATCGCGACAACCGGTCCGCCATCACCCTGGAACGCGAAATGGGTTTCGAGCCCCATCCGGTCGAGGGCGACCCCATGCTGATCCGGCTGAAACGCACCATCGTCTGACCGAACGGCCCGCGGATCGCCCGTCAGGGGCGGCGATCCGCGGGCGGACCTACCCGCCCTCCCCCTCCTGTCGGCAGGGCCGATCGCCACCCATGCGACGGCTGCCCGGGTCAAACGCTTTGACTTGCCACGCCTCGATGACGTAATGATACATCATATCAATGATGAGAGCTTGGTATGAACAGCGCATTTTCGATCGTCGAGACCGGGCAGGCCCGCCTGCCGGTGACCGTCCTGTCGGGCTTTCTGGGGGCGGGCAAGACCACGCTGCTCAACCATATCCTGGCCAATCGCGAAGGGCGGCGGGTGGCGGTGATCGTCAACGACATGTCCGAGGTGAATATCGACGCCGATCTGGTGCGCGGCGGCGATGCCACCCTGTCGCGCAGCGAGGAGACGCTGGTCGAGATGACCAATGGCTGCATCTGCTGCACGCTGCGCGACGACCTGTTGCAGGAGGTCCGCGCGCTGGCCGAGGCCGGGCGGTTCGACCATCTGGTGATTGAGAGCACCGGCATCTCGGAGCCCTTGCCGGTCGCCTCCACCTTCTCCTTCCGCGATGAGGCGGGGCAGTCGTTGGGCGATGTCGCGCGGCTCGACACGATGGTGACGGTGGTCGACGCCATCAACCTGCTGAAGGATTATTCGAGCCAGGATTTCCTCGCCGATCGGGGCGAGTCGCTGGGCGAGGAGGACACGCGCAGCCTGGTCGGCCTGCTGGTCGAACAGATCGAATTCGCCGATGTGGTGGTGGTCAACAAGGCGTCGTCGGTGTCCGCCGAACAACTCGCCACCGTCAAGAAGCTGGTCGCCAGCCTGAATGCCGATGCCCGGATCATCGCCTGCGACCAGGCGCGCGTTCCGCTGGATGCCATTCTCGACACCGGCCTGTTCGACGAGGAAAAGGCCGCGCAGCATCCGCTCTGGGCGAAGGAGCTGTACGGCTATGCCAGCCATGTCCCCGAGACCGAGGAATATGGCATTGAGAGCTTCGTCTACCGCGCGCGCGCGCCGTTCGATCCGGTGAAGTTCCATGGCTTCCTGACCGATGGCGGACTGGATCATGTCGTGCGGGCCAAGGGGCATTTCTGGCTGGCAACCCGGCCCGACTGGGTCGGCGAACTGGCGGTCGCGGGCGCGCAGACGATGACCGCGCGCCTGGGCCGCTGGTGGGCCAGCATCCCGCGCAACCAATGGCCCGACGACGACCGTTTCGAGCGCTTCGTCGCGGGCCATTGGAACGAGATCTGGGGCGATCGGCGGCAGGAACTGGTCTTTATCGGCATCGGCATGGACGAGGCGCGGATCCGCGCCCGGCTCGACGCCTGCCTGTTGCCGGTCAAGGCGTTTACGCCCGACCTGTGGATGGGCCTGCGCGATCCCTTCCCGGCCTGGGGCGAGCGCGCGCTGGAAATGGCCGAATGAGCCGGATCGCGACCGCCGCGCACGCGCTTTCGCGCCTGCCCTTCCGCGCCTCGCTGGCCTGCGCCCTGCCGCTCATGCTGACGCTGACCGCCCCCGGTCGCGGCGACCGAACCCCAGGCGAGCCCGATCCTCGCCACCGACGGCACGCGCCATGGCAGCGTCAGCGTGCGGGATACGGCGTCGGGCGTGCTCCTGCGGATCGAGGCGACCGGCTTGCCGCCGGGATGGCACGGCATGCACTTCCACGAGAAAGGCGATTGTTCCAGCGCGGGCTTCAGCTCGGCGGGCGGCCATGTCCATGCCGCCAAGCCGGTCGTGCACGGTTTCCTGGTGCCGGGCGCCAATGACGCGGGCGATCTGCCCAACCTGTTCGTCCGGGCGGACGGCAGCGCCACCGTCGAGCTGCACTCCACGCTGGTATCGATGACCGGCGCGGGCGGACGCCCCGCGCTGAACGATGCCGACGGCGCGGCGCTCGTCATCCATGCCGAGCCGGACGATTATCGGACCCAGCCCATCGGTGGCGCAGGCGCGCGCATCGCCTGCGCCGTCCTTCGCTGAGCCGTTCCGCATGATGCTTTTCCACGACGGCGCGAAGTCCGACCCGTTCACCCCCGACAAGGATGAAGACATGATCCGCAAGGCCGGTACTCCGGCAATCGCGCCATTTTCCGGCGCCCTCGCTCGGCGGGGAGGGATCGCCCATGGCTGAGTCGCATCCGGCGCTATTCTCCGGTCCCGAGTCGCTGATCCCCGTTTCGGTGCTGACCGGCTTTCTGGGCAGCGGCAAGACGACCCTGCTCAACCAGTTGGTCCGCGCGCCGCAGATGAGTCGCGCGCTGGTCATCATCAACGAGTTCGGCGCGGTCAGCCTCGATCATGATCTCATCGCCCGGTCGAATGACGATCTGGTGGTCGAGATGATCGGTGGCTGCCTGTGCTGCACCGTCCGGGGCGACCTGGCGCGCACCCTGCGCGATGCGCCCTGGCGCTTCGCCCGCGATGGCCTGTGCTGGTTCGACCGGGTGGTGATCGAGACCACGGGCCTCGCCGACCCCGCGCCGATCCTCCACACGCTGATGACCGACCATCGGCTGCGCACGCTCTACCGGCTCGACGGCGTGATCGCGACGGTCGATGCGGTCAACGGCATGGCGACGCTCGACGCGCAGGAAGAGGCGGTGAAGCAGGCCGCCGTCGCCGACCGCATCCTCCTGACCAAGACCGACCTCGCCTCTCCGCAGGACCAGCAGGCCCTGACCGGGCGGCTGCGCGCGCTCAACCCCGCCGCGCCGCTGATCGTGGCGGTCAACGGCGCGGTATCGCCGGACGTGCTCTTCGATGCCGGTCTCTACAATCCCGAGACCAAGACCAACGATGTCCGCCGCTGGCTGGCGGCCGAGGCCTATGACGATCCGCACCATCATGGCCACGACCATCATCATCACGGGCACGATCACGGGCACGATCACCACCATCACGACCATGACCATCATCATGACGTGAACCGGCATGACGATCGCATCCGCGCCACCTGCCTGACCTTCGACGAACCGTTGAAGGCGCATGCGTTCGAGCGGTGGCTCGATGTCCTGGCCATGTTCAAGGGGCCGGACATCCTGCGCATCAAGGGCATCGTCAATCTGGAGGACGAGCCGAACCCGGTGGTGATCCACGGCGTGCAGCATGTCTTCCACCCGCCGGTGGTGCTCGACGCCTGGCCGTCCGACGACCGGCGCACGCGGCTGGTGTTCATCACCCGCGATGTCAGCGCCGACGAACTGCGCGGCACGCTGGCGCTGATGACGCTGGGGCTGGACTGCTTCGGGTTGCAGGGTCTGGTCGACGATGTTCCCGCCTCCGGCCTGCTCGGCGTTCCATAGCCCGCCCTCCCCTGGCCGCCCCGATCGTCGCGGGCGACCAGGGTGCGACGGTCACTGGAGCCCATATCCTCGCGGCGCGCCCAGCGTCATCGCCAGCATGATGCGCGTCGAACAGATGGCGCAGTCGAGCGCGCTGGCCGCGCCCTTGTTGCAATCGATACAGGCGCGGCGGCGCATCGATCCGTCCAGCAGCCCGAGCAGCAGGCATTCGTCGTCCGACCGCGCGCACTCCCCCACATCGATGCAACGGCCGAGCGCGGCCTCGCACAAGGTCAGATAGCTGTCGAACACCGGCGCCAGCATCTCGCAGCGATGCGGGGCCAGCATGCGGTGCAACGCCTGTTGCACCGGCCTGCCCCCATCGCGCGCATAGCGCCAGCAGCGCGCGGCGGCCGTCAAAAGCCCGGCGGCATCGGGGGCCGCGCCCATCGGCGCTGGCGGGTTCATGAGGCTTTCCGCTCGCTTCGGACATGGGCTCATGCCGGTTTCCTTCGACGCCTTACTGGGACTCCGTCATTATAGCATTTGATAGTCATTATCAACAAAGAGTCATGTCGTGGCGATGCGCGGTGCGGCCCAGACGCTGTCGCGTGGCCCCGCCACCGCACGCCGCCGGGCGGCACGCGCCATGATGGCAAAGCCGATCGCCCCCAGGGTCGCGACCCCGTCGACCAACTGGCTCGCACCGGGATGGCTCCAGCCCTGGGCGAATATGGGGGACAGGAGCGTGGTGAGCGGAATGGCGGCGGTCGCCCCGGCGGCGACCCACAACAATTCCGATCCGCTGCGCGCCGCACCACGGATCAGCGCCCAGGCGACCGCCGCGACGAACACCAGATAATAGATGCGCCCATGCCATGCGCCGATATCGGCGCGGTCGGCGGGCAGCCACTTGGCGGCGGCGATCGTCAGCGATATCCCGGCGACGCAGCCCAGCGGCACGCCCACGGTCAGGCTGCCGAGGATGCGGGTCGCGCGCGTCTGCTCCACCATAGCCGCCTTGCGCTCCTTGCGGCGGCGGCTCTCGATCCACAGCAGATTGCCCGAGTAGAACAGGAAGGCACCGGCAAGACCCAGCAGGAAATAGGACCAGCGCACCGACGCGCCGCCGAAGCTGCCGAAATGCAGCGCGAAGAAGGAGGTGACCGCCGCGAACCACGGCCCCTGCCGCCCCGGCATATAATCCGCCTCGGTAATCGCACCGGTGCGGGTGTCGATCTCCGCCCGGCCATAGGTGGGCGCGCGCATGCCATAGCGCTGGTCGACGCCCGTGAGATCGCCCTGGGCGCCACTCTTGGCATCATGGCGATAGGTGATCGAGCGCAGCGCGAAGCCGGGCGCCTGTGCCGCGATCCGCCGTTGCAGTTCGACGGGCGACAAGGTGCCCTGCACCGCCTCAAGCGCGGGCGGCTCCGGCGGACCGGGCGGCGGCGGGGCCCGCCGCTCGACCCTCGCCGCGCCGACCCGATACACCGCGCCCTGGGCGGCATAGATCTGGTCGTGAAACGCGAAGATGACGGCGGTGACGGCCATGACGATATGGAAGGGCAGGCTGAACAGACCCAGAAGATTGTGAAGGTCGAGCCACATCCGCTTGATATTCTTGCCGAAGCGCAGCGCGAACAGGTCCTTGGCAAGGCTCGGCAGCAGACAGATGACGCCCGAGACGATCGCGACGGCGTAAAGCAGCGAGACCAACCCCATGATCGGCATCGCCGTCCTGCGATCGAGCGGCAGGCCGACCTGCTGGTGCAGTACGTCGACCAGTTCCGCGACCGGCGAGGCGTCCTGCCGGACCACCTGCAACGCGCCCTCCGGGGTCAGCGCGGCGAGGAAGGTCGGGCCCGGCGCGCGGCGGTTGCCGGTGGTCCAGCTCAGCCGTGCAGGCATGTCGGGGCCGGTGTCGAAATGGACGGTATAGGCGGCACGCGCATCGGGCCGCGCGCGCAGCACCTTGGCGATCAGCTCGGGCGTGCGATCCAGCGACGGCGGCGGCGCGATGCTGGCGGGGGCGGAGGCCCATCGGTTCAGCGGCTCGGCGAACATCGTGATCGCGCCGGCATAAAAGGCGATGAACAGCGCCAGCCCGGCGATAATGCCGACCCAGCTATGCACGTCCTTATAGGTCTTCAGAATATCGGTGCGCATCGGCGATCACCCCAGAAGCAGGCGCGCGGCGATATAGGCCGCCCAGGCCATCAGATTGGCGAGCGCCAGCCAACCCCATGCGCGCGCGCCGCTGCGGAACAGGAAACAAAGGCCCAGCACCAGGCACCAGATCGGCGACACCAGCCACATGGCGAGCTGTTTCTGCGCGCTGAACGGGCCATCGTCCGTCGAGAATAGCGCGGCGAACAGACAGGTGAGCGCCAAGGCCAGCGTCAGCCCCAGCAGGGCGGCGGCCGATACCTTGCCGAACCAGTCGCGACTGGTGAGAAGCGGACGGCTCATCGCGCCGCCTCCCGCCGGAAGCGCCACCAGCGGACCGCCACCGGGACGATGCTCCAGACCAGCATCGCCCCCGTCATCCAGGTGAAGACGGCGGTCGCCGGGCCCTGCACGGTCATGAGCAGCGCCAGCGCGACCGCCAGCAGCACGATCCCGGCGATCCGACCGGACCGCCGCGCCCCGCTACCGGCGATCAGGGCCTGATGCGGCGTGCCCACATAAAGGCATAGAGCTCCGCCGATAATGGCGAAAGCGGCGCACCAGGCCGCGATCACGGCGCGGCCCGTGCAAAGGCGAAGCGGATCGCCGGTGCCATCGCCGCCAGCATCGTCGTTCCGTGCGTCTGGCCCGGCAGCGGCAGGAAGCGGGCATGGTCCGCGCCGCCGCCCCGATCGAGCGACCGCGCCAGCTCGGCGGGAGGTGTCGCGGCCGCGTCGCCCTCCGCGATCAGGATGCGGGGATGCGCGGCCCCGGCGGTCGCGGCCTCACGCGCGATCAGGCCGTTGCCGAACCAGAGCGACGGGCTGACCGCGACGACGCCGCCGAACATCGCCGGACGGGTCAGTGCGGCATGCAGCGCGAGCAGGCCGCCGAAGCTGTGGCCGAGCAGCGTCTCGCGCGATCGATCGACCCGCCAATGCTGGCGGACGAACGGCTGTACCTGTCGCTCGACGAGGTCGAGAAACGCCTCGGCCCCGCCGGTCGGCCATCCGCTGCCGGGGCTGTTCGCGGGGATCGTCCAGCCAGGCGTGGCGGGGGTATAGTCGCGCGCGCGGCGCTGGAACGAGCCCGCCGCGATCCCGACGACGATGCCCTCCCCCACGCCGCTGCGCGCGCCTGCCCCGGCCAGCCGACGCGCGGTCAGCGCCGCGATCGCGAAATTATCCTCGCCGTCCAGCACATAGAGCACCGGATAGCCGGAGGGCGGCGGCGGCGCCTCCGGCCAGGCGACGAAGAGGCGATACGCCTCTCCGTCCGGCGCATGGACGACCCGCTCGACGCTGCGCGGCAGCGTATAGGGCGGCCCCGCAGGTGGCTCCGGCATTGCCGCCGCAACCGGCGACGCCAGCGCGAGCAGGCCCGCCAGCCACGCGCTTACCACCGGTATTGCAGCCGCAGGTTCAGCGTGCGCCCCGACCCGTAGAAACAGGCCGATGCCGCCGAGCACAGGGCGACATAGCGCCGGTTGGTCAGGTTGCGCGCATTGACCGACAGGATGATGCCGCTGGCAAAGGCCTTGCGCAGGAACAGGTCGTACAGCGTATAGCCCGGCACGCGATAGGCGTTGGCGGTATCGCCATAGGACACGCCGACATAGCGCACCCCGCCGCCCAGGCCGACGCCGCCCAGCGCCCCGCCCTCGGCAAAGCGATAATCGGCGAACAGCGACCCCATCCAGTCGGGCACCTGGGTCAGCCGGTTGCCCTGCTGCCCCTTCGCCCCGCGCGTGATCTCGCTGTCCATATAGGTGCCGGTCGCGATCAGGCTCAGGCCACCGATCAGCGTCGCCTTGCCCTCCAACTCGACGCCACGGATGCGACCCTGGCCGGTCTGCACCTGACAGGTCGTGCCCGCGCAGACATGGCTTTCGTCCGGGTCGGGGCTGGCGAGATTATTCTGGGTCAGCTGGTACATCGCGGCGGTGAGCAGCGCGTTGCTGCCCTGCGGCTGGTATTTCACGCCGACCTCATATTGGTCGCCGGTTGTCGGCTTGAACGGCGTGCCGTCGAAATATTGCCCGGTCGTCGGCTGGAACGAGGTCGAGTAGCTGGCATAGGGCGCCACGCCGCTCGGCGAGATCCAGGTCGCGCCCGCGCGCCACGTCATCTTGTCGGCCTTGGTCACCGTCACCGGATCGGTGGTGCCGGTCGCCAGTTCGTTGACCTGATGGTTCTTGGCCCAGTCGTAGCGCGCGCCCAGGGTGACATGCAGCTGGCCGAGCGAAAGCTGATCCTGGCCATAGGCGCCGACCTGTTCCAGCCGCGCATTCAGATGGACCTGCGGCCGGAGCGTCGAGAGGATCCGCCCCACCCCTTGCGACACGGGGTTGAAGATGTCGGGCATCGCCGGAACGTCGGTCGACAGGTCGCGCAGGTGCCGCCATTCGGTGTCGAGCATGTCGACGCCCAGCAGCACCCGGTGCGCCAGCCGCCCGGTGTCGATGCGCCCCTCCAGCTTGGTATCGAGGCCATAGCCGTCGGAATGGCCGACGCCGCGCACCGCGCGCCGGTTGATCGTCTTGCCGTTGGACAGCGTGCCGCCGCGCAGCACCGTCCCCTCGAACAGCGTCTCGACACGGGTATAGCGACCATTTTGCCGCAGCTCGAAGCGATCGGAAAAGGCATGGCGCAGTTCGTAGCCGAGCAGATACTGGTTGCGGTCATAGGTGTTGAACTGCGGCTCGCCCAGAAAGGCGTCCAGCCGGATATGACGTCCGCCCGCGCCCGGCTGGCGCGATCCGATATCGGGCAGGAACTGGAAGGTCGATCCGCCTTCGTCGCGCTGATATTGCGCCATCAGCGTGACGCTGGTCGCCGCATCGGGCGCCCAGGTCAGGCTGGGCGCGATGTAATAGCGGCCCGTCTTGATCGAATCGATCTGGGCATCGCCATAGCGCGCCAGACCGACCAGCCGTGCGGTGACCGTGCCATCGGCGGTCAGCGGCCCCGATACGTCCGCCGCGCCCTGATACTGCCACTTGCCGAGGCTGGTGAACCCGGCCCCCTGCAACATGATCTCGCCGCGCGGGGTCGCGGTCGGCCGCTTCGTCACCAGATTGACGATACCGCCCGGCGCCACCTGCCCGAACAGCACCGCCGAGGGGCCCTTCAGCACCTCGATCTGCTGGAGCGCGAAGGGATCGAAGGCGGTGCGCGTCCATTGACCGCCCGCCGGCAACCGGATGCCGTCGAGGAACAGATTGTCGCTGAAGCTGCCCGCCGAAAAGCCGCGCACCGAAAAGCTGTCGGCGCGGCTGTCGATGCCGTCCTGCTCGGCCTGGACCCCGGCGGTATAGGCCAGCGCCTCGGTCACGCTGTGCACCGCGCGGACGTCGAGTTCCTCGCGGGTGATGACCGAGATGGATTGCGGCACTTCGATCAGGCGCGTCGCGGTCTTGGTGCCCGACGTCGCCTGGGTCTGCCCCGTGGCGGTCACGACGATGTCGGTATCGCGAAGCGCATCGCCCTTGTTATCCTGGGCCGCCTCGGCCGAGGTCGCCGCCGACAGCAGCAACCCGATACCCAAACAGATTTTCATACGTCTCCCGCCCCTTGGTACGCGCCGCCCTGACGGCGCTTCCGTGATAATTCGGGGGCGTCTAATGGCGTCAGCTAATGAGAGTCAATCGCATATGAACAGGATGTTGTAATGTTTGAGGAATATCGGCCACATCCGGCAAAGGGCGACGCCTTCCTCCCCTCGCCCCTCGCAGAGGGGAGAGGGTTGCGCAGACTTGGCCTTTGCGAGAGCAAAGGCTTAGTCGGAGCTGGGTGAGGGGTGGGCGCTCGCGAAGCGAGCGCGCGAGCCTTTGGGCTCGCTGTACCCCTCACCCAAGCTGCGCGAGCCAGAATTCGCTAACCCTCTCCCCTGCCCAGGGGAGAGGGAAGAAGACGCAATCCTGAATGTCGATCCGACCTAGAGGTCGAGCCCCAGCGCGGCGCGATCGGCGGTGGCGCTGGCCAGTTCGGCGCGCGCGGCGGCGATCCTGGCCTGGGCGTCGATCAGGCGGACACGGGCGTCATTGGCGGTTTCCTCGCGCTGGTTGACCAGGAAGAAGTCGCTCGATCCCAGTTCGAAGCGGCGCCGCTCGGCCGCCGCGAGCCGCTCGGCCAGTTGCCGTTCCTGGTCGGCGATCCCGGCCAGCTTCTCGGCCGCGCCGACGCCGATCAATATGCCTTCCACCTCGACCGCGATCTGGTCGCGCAGGAACCGGCTGCGCGCCGCCAGCGCGTCCATCTCCGCCTGCGCCTCCGCGATCCGCCCCTTGGCCGCGCGGTTCTGGAGCGGCAGCGAAAAGCGAAAGCCGACCGCCGCCTCAAGCGGGGTGCGCGACGGTCCGCCCAGCCCGACCGGGCCGATATCCTTGCCCGCCTCGCCCCGCAGGTCGAGCCGGGGGCGCAGGTCGTTCTGCGCCAGGGCCAGCCGAGCCGTCCCCTGGTCGATCCGCGCCAGCAGCATCTGGATGTCGGGACGCTGCTGCGCGAAGTCGGCACGCGCAGCCGCCGCCACCCCCGACAGCGCCTCGGCCCCCTGTGGCAGACGGTCCGGCCCGACCAGCAGCGGCTCGCCCGCCGCGTCGCGGAAATAGAGCGACAGCGCATTGGCCGCCGCCTGGAAATCGCCTTCCGCCCGCACCACCAGCGCCCGGCGGCGCGCGAGATTCTGGTCGTTCTCCGCCAGCAATATGTCGGGCCGCGCGCCCAGCTGGACCTGACGCGCCAGGCCGCCGCGACGGCTCTCGGACAGCGCCAGCAGGTCGCGATAGGCGCGCAGCCGCAGGCCCGCCGCCACCCAGTTCTGATAGGCGTCGATCGCGCGCCGCTGCACCCCGATCGCCACCGCCTCGCGCTCGAACCGCGCAATGTCGATATCGCCCGAGGCCAGCGTGCGGCGGGTCCGACGCTCGTCCACCAGTCGGTCGCGCAGCAGCGAATAGAGCGCGCCGACCTTCACCTCGCCCAGGCGGTTGGTATAGCTCTGGTTCTCATAGACCGGGAAATCGCCCCGGCTGACCCGGTAGCCGCCATAGA
Source organism: Sphingomonas sp. 1185 (assembly GCF_040544655.1). NCBI lineage: Bacteria > Pseudomonadati > Pseudomonadota > Alphaproteobacteria > Sphingomonadales > Sphingomonadaceae > Sphingomonas > Sphingomonas sp. 1185. The sequence continues at coordinate 21,151 of NZ_JBEPKL010000010.1, read as the reverse complement.
CATAGCCGCCATTGTCGCCCAGCGGACGGGTCGCGGTGGCCGAGGCGACGGTGCCGTCATAATAGCCCAGCGTGCGCGACCGGCCCTCCGCCTCGAACACCGTGTCGAACGCGCCGTTCGCGGTCAGGGCCCGCCCCTCGGCCGCGCGGACCTTGGCCAGCGCCTCGACGATCTGCGGCGCGGCGCGGGCGGAGGCGCGCAGCACTTCGTCCAGGGTCAGCGGCCCCGTGCCGGTGGCCTGCACCGGCACCGGGTTGGGCCGGATACGCTGTGCCGTGGCGGGCGCGGCGGGCGCGACGAGCATCGACAGGATCAGCAGCGGCCGGATCATTTGGGCTTGCCCGCCTTGGCCGCGATCTTCTTGTCGTCCTCCTTCTCGGTGGTCTTGTCGCCCGCGACCTTGCCGAATTCCAGCGGGAAGTCGTTCAGCTGGCGCCAGAGTTCATAGCCGACGCTGACCGTCTCCCCCTGCACCCAGCCCTGCACCTTGCCGCCCAGCCGGACGAAGCGCCGCTCGGGCCAGGCGGGCTTGCCCGGCACCGGCTCGACCAGGATGCGGAACAGCCCCTGGGCGTTGGCGGTCGGGTCGATGCTGCGGATGCGGCCGTCGAAAAAGCCGTAGGCGACCGATGGCCAGCCGCTGAACTGGATCGCGGGCCACCCCTCGAATTCCAGCCGCACCGGGCGGCCGGGGCGCAACAGCGGCACGTCGCGACCGTCGATCATCAGTTCGACCGCGCGCTCGACCTGTTCCGGCGCGACCACCGCCAGCGCCGTCCCGGCGGACACCAGCGCACCACCGGCGGTGGCGTTGAGATTCTGGATACGGCCGTCGCGCGGGGCGCGGACGAGCTGGGCCGACTGGCGGTTCAGCTGGACGTCGATCCGGTTGAGCTTGGCGCGCGACTCCGCCAGCTTGGCCCCGGAGTCGGACACCTTGATCTGCGCCTGTTCATAGTCGCGCCGCGAGGCCAGCCCTTCGGCGAACAGCTGGCGGGTGCGGTTGACGTCGATCTGCGCGACCGCCTGCGACTGGCGGACCGAGGCGATCTCCGCCTCGACCTGCGCGCGCTCGGCGGCCAGGCGCGACAGCAGATTGGGGTCGAGATCGACGATGCGCGCGATCGGGTCGCCGCGCTTCACCGGCTGGCCGTCCTGGACATACCAGCGCTCGACCCGTCCGGGGACCAGCGCGGTCACGTCCTGCGCGCGGTCCTCCGGATCGAGCGCGACGACCTGCCCCCGCCCCTGCGCGGTCTGGAGCCAGGGCACCGCGAACAGGATGAAGACCACCACCGCGATGCCGACCGTCAGGATCCAGGCGATGGCGACCGCCACGCGCGGCGGACGCAGCGAGGCCAAGGTGCGGAAATGCGCAAGATGCTCAGGCAGATGCGACATCGCCATCCTCCTGACGATAAGCGGCCTGAAGATCGGCGAGATGGTCGAAGCGCCGCTGCTCGGTCAGGCCCAGATAGAGATACCCGTCCAGCGTCAAATCCTCGGGCCGGCCGGTGCAGAGCAACACGGTGGTGCCATGCGTCTTCAACAGGCGCAGCGCCGCCAGCAGCCGCTGCGGCGGCAACAGGTCGAACAGCTGGCCGAGCAGCAACAGCCGGGGCCGGACGAGCAGCGCATTGGCCAGCTTCAACGCCATGGTCTCCCCGACGCTGAGCGGATAGCCGGTCGAGCCGAGCAGGGTGTTCAGCCCCTGCGGCAGACTGGCCAGACGCCGCTCGAGCCCGACCATGGCGAGCGCCGCCATCGCATCCTCGGCACGTTCGCCCGAGGCCAGGCGCAGATATTCACGGATCGTGACCTCGACGATGGTCGAACGGTCGAGCACCGTCACGTCCGAGCGCAGATGGTACATGTCGAACGACCCCAGATCGCTGCCGCCGATCCGCACCAGCCCGCGTTCGGGCACCACGTGCCGTTTCAGCAACATGGCCAGCCGCCGCTCCGCGCCGGGTTCGGCGACGGTGACGAGCTGCTCGCCCGCCGCCAGCGTCAGATTGTACCGCGCCTGGTCGAACCGGACATCGGTCATCTTCACCGCGCCGTCGCGCGGGCCGTTGTCGCCCAGCACCTTGGGCTCCTGCGGAATGGCGAACAGCAGCGACAGCTCCTCGGAACTGGCGACCAGGTCGTAGAAAGTATCGAGATACAAGCCGAGCTGCGAAATGCCGTAGAAGACGCCCGACAGGATCAGTTCGGCGGCAACCAGCTGGCCCAGCGACAATTGCCCGCGCAGGATCAGCATGCCGCCCAGCAGCAGCAACCCGGCACTGGCAAAGGCATAGATCAGCAGGAACGCGATCGTCTGCGCGAACTGATAGCGGAAATAGCGGCGATGCGTGTCGACATAGCTGGCGGTCATCGCCTCCGACCGCGCCATCGCGAAGTCGAGGTGGCGCAGCGACTTGTAGAAGCCGTTCGATCCGCCGACGCTCTCCAGCCAGCGCGCGGCATTGTGCTTGGCATGGCTGAGCGCGACCGCGCCGCTGATCGCCCCGCGCCGCCAGAGCAGCCAGACGAGCAGCACCGCCGCCACCAGCACGGCGTTGAAGGCCAGGAAGACCGGGTGGTAGAAGCTGGTGATCGTCAGCCCGATCGCCGCCTGCAACATGATGGTGAACGCCCCGATCACCAGGCTGGGCACCGATTTCTGGACGACGACCAGATCGAAGAAGCGGTTGAACAGGTCGCCGCGATTGCCGTCCGCGAAGAACGGGTCCTGCGCATGCACCGCGCGCAGCGTGACCTCGGCCACCACGCGCGAGAACAGGCGGCGCTCGAACGCAGCCATGATCCACACCCGAAGCGCGCTGAGCCCCGCGACCAGCAACAGCAACAGCAGCAGCACGCCCGACAGCGCCCAGAGCGGGGCGGGCATCGCGGTATTGGCCACGCTGTTGATCAGCAGCTGGACCGAGATGGGCGTGGCCAGCGCCAACAGGCTGATCGCGATGGTATAGACCATGCCCAGCCGCACATAGGCCGCGTCCGGCCCCATGATCTGCGCCAGCCAGCCGACCGCGTCCCGAAATCCCAACCGCTTCGCTGCCACGAAGGCCCCCTTTTCCGTTTCGACGCGCCCCATCGCACCGAAATTTTTCTGGATCGTTTCTGCGGCGTAAAGAAAGGTACGAAGCGGCCTAATCTATGTCGTTTTTCCCATCATGCCTTCCTGCGCGACCGCAGCGAGGCGGACGGATCAGAAGGCATCCCAATCATCGTCGGCCAGCGCGACATTGCCCTGGACACGCGGCGCCGGGGCGCTGCTGCGGATGCGCGGTGCCGCCGTCGCCACCCGGTCCTGAAGCGCATGGACCGGCGAGGTCGGCGCGGGCGCGGGCATCCCGATGCGGAAACGGGCGATCTGGTTGGCCAGGCCATCGGCTTCCGCCGCCAGGCTGCGCGCGGCAGCGGTCGCTTCCTCGACCATCGCGGCATTCTGCTGGGTCACGCTGTCCATCTCGCCGACTGCGGTATTGACCTGCTGGAGCCCCGCCGCCTGCTGTTCGGCCGCGCTGGCGATCTCGCCGACCAGGCTGCTGACCTCGACGATCCGGTCGATGATGCCGGTCAGCGCGTCCCCGGTCTCGCCGACCAGACGGACGCCCTCGGCCACCTGTTCGGAGGACGCGCTGATCCGGTCCTTGACGTCCTTGGCGGCGTCGGCCGAACGCTGCGCCAGCGCGCGGACTTCGGAGGCGACGACGGCGAAGCCCTTGCCCGCATCGCCCGCGCGCGCCGCTTCGACACCGGCGTTCAGCGCAAGGAGATTGGTCTGGAAGGCGATGCCGTCGATCACGCCGATGATCTCTGAGATTTCGTTGGACCGCCGCTCGATGCCGCTCATCGCCTCGACCGCGTTGCGGACGATGCCGCCCGACCGCTCGACCAGTTCGCGCGCGTTGCGCACCGCCGCATTGGCGCTGGCGGTCCGCTCGACGGTCGAGCGCATCGTCGCGGTGATCTCGTCCATCGCCGAGGCGGTTTCCTCCAGGCTCGCGGCCTGCTGCTCGGTGCGCATCGACAGGTCGTCGGAGGCGGTGCGGATCTCGCTCGCGCCGCCGTTGATGCCCGACACGGCGGTCGACACCCGGCCCAGCGCGTCCTGCAAGGCCTCGGCGGCGGCGTTGAAGTCGGTCTTCAGCTTGGCGAACGGGCCGGTCAGCTGCGTGTCGATCCGGGTCAGCAGGTCGCCGCGCGCCAGTTCCGACAGGCCATGGCCGATGCTGTCGACGATCAGCGTGGTCTGCTCCGCCTTGGCCCGCTCCGCCGCCGCAAGCTGGTCGCGGAACCGGGTCATCGCCTGGGCCAGATCGCCGACCTCGTCGCGGCGATCGGCTTCGGGGACGGACACATGCATATCGCCCGCCGCCAGTCGGCCCATCGCATCGGTCATCGTGCCCAACGGCTTGGCGATCTGGCGGATCAGCAGGACGAGCAGCGCCACCGTCAGCGCCACCGCGGCCAGGATCATCGCGAGGGTGATCAGTCGCCCGGTCGTGGCGATCGAATCGGCCTTGGCACGCGCCGCGTCCATCGCGGCGGTATAGGCATCCTCCGCCCGGCCGAGCGCGGCGTTCTGCGCGTCATAGTCCTTGACCTCGGTCAGCGCGCTGGCCTGCGCCGCGGCGACCTCGTTCTGGCGGGACAGGGCGATCGTGGCGGGGATATGATCGAAATAGCGCTGCCAGACGGCGGCGAAGTCCTGCATCGCAGCCTTCGCGGTCGGGTCTTGTTCCAGCGACGCGACCTCCACCAGCGACCTGTTGATCATGTCGGCCGCCTTGCGCATCGCCTTTTCATGCGCGGCCATCACCTCGGGCGAGGTGCTGACGATATGGGTCATTTCCTCGGCGCGGGTGTTCGACGTCTGCGTATCGATGCTGTGGGTCAGCTTCTGGAGACGTGCCAGCCGCTGGGCGATATCGGCGGCATTGGCGCTCAGGGCGTTCTGATTGCGAATGGACAGCCCGCCGACGATCAGCAAGGCCACCAGCACGACGGCGAAGCAGCTTATCAGCTTCGTACCGATCCGCAGGTTCTTCATTGCAAACTCCCTGTATCTCTCGAATTCGTCGCCATGCCCCCGCATAGTGGCATCAGACGATAGACATGCCGGGTTAACAAAAACCTTTGCAATGGGCCCCTCCCCGTGCCGAAGCGTCACCGCTGCCGCATTCGCCCCCAGTCATGGGACAGGCCGAAAAGGATCGCGCGGGTATCGGTGATGCGATCGTTCACGGCGATCGCCAGCGGCGTCCGGATCACCGTGCGGATCGCGCTGTCCTGCACCAGACCGCGCGCGGTCAGCGATGTGGACCAGCGCGAGGAAATCTTGTGCCTCCAGACCAGATCGACCGCGCTGGTGCCAGTCCGGGTGCCCAGCGGAATCAGCTCCGGCCCCTGCCGGTCGGCATCGACACGCAATGTGTCGCGGTGCGTCGCCTGCCAGTCGAGCGAGCCCTGGAGCGAATAGCTGAGAAGCGCGGCGCGATACGTGCCCGCCTGATCGCCGCTCGTCGTCCAGTCGGTCCGCAAATTCCCCGTCAGCGAATATCGCAGCGTCCCACCGACGGGGCCCGACAGCACGACCTCTCCCCCGGCCGAATGCCATGTGCCGTTGTTGCGCGCGACGCGGAGCAGGACATTGTCCGACTGGAACACATAGGAGTTTCCGATCAACCGGTCGGTCCGCCGCGAATAGAGCGTTGCCGTCGCCTGAAAGCCCGCATGGGCGAAGCCATATTCGACCTCGACACCCGTGACGTCCTGCGGGCGGAGCAGCGGATTGCCGATCGACAGATTCTGCGGATCGATGGTTACGACGACCGGGCTGAGCTCGGTCGAATCGATCCTCTCGCGGCTGCGCGACACGCGAAACGCGAGATGGTCGCGTCCCAGGTCATGCGTGACCGACAAGCGATGCGCAAATCCCGCGACCCTGCGCCGTACCGACGTCGCTTCGGGTGAGGTCGCGGCCGTAATGCGAATGGCCTCTACCCGTGTCCCCGCTTCGATCGCCCAGTCCTGGTCACGATAGGCCGCCGCCGCATGGATGGCCGCGATGGTCTGAACGCCATCGAAGGTGGCGAGCGACGGCATGGGAAGCGCGCCCGCCTGGGCGGGGTCGAAGGCCGCCGCGCCGTTCGCGACCCGTTCCCCCTCGCGTTTCCACTCCGCCCCCGATTGCAGCGTCCACCGCTTGCCGAGCGGCAGGCTATGGTCGATGGCGACGCGGTCGATGGTCGAGCGGCTGCGGAACAGGACGATCTGACCCGAAGCCGGTCGTGCCGGGCTGTCATGGATCGTGGTGAAGGGACGGTCCCACCGCAGCCCCGTCTCGCTATGCTGCGCCTCGACCGACAGGGACGGGCGGTCGGCCGCCACCTTTTCCCGGTAATAGAGCGAAACGTCGCGCGCGTCGTTCCAATAGGTTCCGCCCCGGACGCGCCGATAGAGGGCCGTCACACCGTCCCGCAGTTGGTCGCGATGATCCTCGAAGACGGTATTGATCGGCGTCCCGCGTGAGCCCATCGCCTCCAGTCCGATCTCGTCATTGGCGGTCGCGGCATAGGACAGGGTGCCGGTAAGACTGGCCGATCGGCTGAACGTCGGGGTAAAGCGCGCGACCGTGGCAAATCGACCGATCTCGCCGCCGTCGCGATTCAGCAGACGCCGATCGTCAAGGACCGTGCTGAGACGCACATCCTGTCGCAAGGCGGTATCGATCGACATCTTCCATCTGCCCGACCGCAGCATGGTGTCGGCGGACAGCGTCCGGCCACCGGAGTCGCCGACGCTGGCGGCGAGTTTGCCGCTCAGCCCCTCCTCTTTCGGCTTCTTCAGGCGGATGTTCAGGATCATGCCGCCATTCGCGTCGTAGCGGACCGAAGGGTTGGTCAGCAATTCCACCGACTCGATCGACCCGCCCGACAATGCCTCCAACGCCATGACCCGTTCCGGGCCATTCAGCGCGGCGGAAGGGCGTCCGTCGATAAGGATGCGGACCTTGTCGCTGCCGCGCATCGTCACCCGCCCATCCGGCGCGATATGGACCGAGGGAATGGTGTTGAGGAGGTCGACCGCGCTTCCACCCTCGCCCTGGACGCGATCGGCGGTGGAATAGACCACCCCCTCCAGCGTCCGCTTGGCCGGCAGGCGGCGGCCCCGCACCAGTATCTCCTTGTCCTCCGCCTTGGATGGCGGCGGGAGCGGGGAGGTCTGGGCCAGCACGATACCCGGCGCGACCAGCGCGAGGGCAATACCCGACGTCAGCAGGCCGAGCCATGATCGACGTTGCGGGATCGGACATGCGGCATGCACGAACGAAGACATGGCAAACCTGCGAGAATGGCGACGCTCCCTCTTGTGGAGCACTGTTTGGCTATCGCAGCGGAAAGCGGCGCACCAACGATCAATTGTCCGCCCTGCCCCCAAATTCTTTCATGGTAGGCGAAGGATCGTGCGGCGCGCCTGTCGCATCGGCGGCAAGCCGTGTACGACCCGCCATCGAGCGGCAGGGAGTGTGGTGTGGCAGGCGGCGAGGCACGACGGAACGATCCCGAACGGCGGCAACGCATCATCGACGCGACGCTGGATGTGGTCGCCGAGCAGGGCGTGCCGGGGACCACGCATCGCCGGATCGCGGCGGCGGCGGCGGTGCCTCTGGGGTCGGTCACCTATTATTTCGCCTCGCTGGAGGATCTGCTGACCACCGCCTTCGTGCAGCTGGCCGAGCGTTCCTCCGCCGCCTTCGCCGCGCATATGGCGCGGGCCAGCGATGCGGACAGCGCGCGCGAGGCGATCATCGACATCATCGCGGGATCGGTCTGGGCCGAGCCGCGCACGCTGCTGCTGAGCTATGAACTCTATGCCTTTGCCGCGCGCCACCCCTCGGTCTCGACCGTGATGCAGGGGTGGATGAACAACAGCCGCGCCGCGCTGGAGCGTTTCTTCGACCCGCTGACCGCCCGCGCGCTGGATGCGCTGGTCGAGGGGATCGGCATCCACAACTCGATCGATCGCGATCCGCTCGACCGGGAAGCCATTCGCACCATCGTCCACCGGATCACGGCGCCCTGACGGGCTTGCACTGGCACGCAGGCCCCGCCATCCTGCCCCCATGGATCGATCGGGGGGGAAGCGAATGACGATGCGTTGGATGGCGGCGGCAAGCATGGTCGCGCTGGCGATCCCGGCGATGGCGCAGGAGGCTCCGGTCCGCCCGCCCGTCGCCGCGAAGAAGCCCTATCAGGTGCCCTCGCCCAACGGCGCACGCGAGGATGATTATTACTGGCTGCGCGACGACACCCGCAAGAATCCGGAGATGCTCGCCTATCTCAACGCCGAGAACGCCTATGCCGATGCGCAGCTGGCCGGGCTCAAGCCGCTCCAGACCCGGCTCTATGACGAGACGGTCGCGCATATCAAACAGGATGACAGCAGCGTCCCGTATCGCAAGAACGGCTATTGGTATTCCTCGCGCTTCGTCACCGGTGCCGACTATCCGCTGATCGAGCGTCGGCAGGGCAGCCAGACCGCCCCCGCCACCCTTCTCTTCGACCAGCCCGCCATGGCGAAGGGCCACAATTTCTTCTCACTGTCCGACTGGTCGGTCAGCCCGGACAACAAGATGGTCGCCTGGGCCGAGGATACGGTCGGGCGGCGGCAATATGTGCTGAAGGTCAAGGACATCGCGACCGGCCGCATCCTTGCCGACACTGTGACCAATATCGAGCCCAACATCGTCTGGGCCGATGACAACCGGACCATCCTCTATATCGCCAAGGACCCGGTGACGCTGCGCGGCTATCGGGTCATGGCGCATCGGCTGGGCACGCCGGTCGGCGACGACCGCATGCTCTATGAGGAGAAGGACGACACCTTCCAGATGGGCATCGGCCGGACGACCGACGATCGCTATATCTGCATCGGCGTCCAGAGCACGGTCAGCGACGAGCAACGCTGCGCACCGGCCACCGCGCCCACCCGCTTCACCGTCATCGCCCCGCGCGAGCGCGAGTTCCGCTACAGCCCCGACCATCTGGGCCATCGCTGGATCATCCGCACCAATCGCGGGGCCAAGAACTACAAGCTCGTGACGCTGGCCGATGCCGACATGGCCAAGGGGGTCGCCGCCTGGCGCGATCTGGTGCCCGGCAGCGACACCGTGTTCATCGAGGATTTCAAGCCGTTCGAGGGGTTCGTCGCGATCGACCAGCGCGAGGGCGGCAACCGGATGATCCGCCTGCTGACCGATGCGGGCAAGTCGATCCCGGTCAAGGCGGACGAACCCGCCTATCGCATGAGCCTGTCGACCAACGAGGAGCCGGATACGCCCTGGGTCCGCTATACCTATGGCTCGCTGGTCACGCCGACCACGACCTATGAGGTCAATGCCCGCACCGGCGAGCGCCGGACGCTCAAGGTGACGCCGGTGCCCGGCTATGATCCCAGCCGCTACGTCACCGAACGCGTCTGGGCTCCGGCCCGCGACGGAACGCGCGTACCCGTCTCGCTGGTCTATCGCCGCGACGTGAAGCGCGACGGCACTGCGCCGCTCTTCCAATATGCCTATGGCAGCTATGGCATTTCGACCGATCCGGGGGTCGATCCGGGGCGGATCGGGCTGCTCGATCGCGGCGTGGTCTATGCCATCGCGCATATCCGGGGCGGGCAGGAAATGGGGCGCGGATGGTATGATGACGGCCATCTGCTGAACAAGAAGAACAGCTTCGCCGACTTCATCGACGTCACCCGCTATCTTGTGGCGCAGAAATATGCCGCGCCCGGCCGGGTCGCGGCGATGGGCGGCAGTGCGGGCGGACTGCTGATGGGCGGGGTCGCGAACATGGCGCCGCAGGACTACAAGGTCATCATCGCGCAGGTGCCCTTCGTCGACGTGGTGACGACGATGCTCGACGCCTCGATCCCGCTGACGACCTTCGAATATGACGAGTGGGGCAATCCGGCGAACAAGCCCTATTATGATTACATGCTCAGCTATTCGCCCTATGACAATGTGGCGGCCAAGGCCTATCCGGCGCTCTATGTCGGCACCGGGCTGTGGGACAGCCAGGTGCAATATTACGAACCCGCCAAATGGGTCGCCAAGCTGCGCGCGACGAAGACCGACGCCAACCCGCTGCTGTTCCGGGTGAATATGGAAGCCGGGCATGGCGGCAAGTCGGGGCGGTTCGAGCGTATCCGCCAGAATGCCGAGTGGCAGGCATTCATGCTGTCGCAGCTGGGCGTAGCGGGCGAATAATGGGCGGGGCGGGCTTTGCGGCCTGCCCTCCCCCCAAGGCCATGTCACGGGCGCGGCTCCCCTTCCCCCCATGCTCGCACCCCGCTACGCATCACCCATGATACGGTTCGGCTGGCTCATCCTGGGATGCCTGTTCGTCGCGCTCGGTGTGATCGGGGCGATCCTGCCGCTGATGCCGACGACGATCTTCCTGATTCTGGCGGCGGGCTGTTTCGCGCGGTCCTCGCCCCGGCTGGAGGCGTGGCTGCTCGACCATCCCCGCTTCGGACCGACCTTGCGGGCCTGGCGACGGGACGGCGCGATCGGGGTCAAGGGCAAGGCCATGGCGTGCGGCGGGATGGCGCTGGGCTATGGCCTGTTCTGGGCCACCGCCAGACCGCACTGGCCGCTCGCCTTATGCGTGGCGGTTATAATGGGCGGATGCGCGGCCTTCGTCCTCAGCCGTCCGACTGCCCGCTACTGACCGGTTGCGCCTAATATACGAACCATATATAGTCCATATATGGGTATCGTGAAAATAGATGACGAACTGCACGAAGAAGTACGCCGCACCAGCACCGTCATGTGCCGTTCGATCAACGCACAGGCCGAATTCTGGATGAAGATGGGCATGCTGGCCGAGGCCAATCCGACGCTCAGCTTCCATGACATCGTAAAGGCGCAGATGGCCGCCGCCGATGCCGCCCTGCCCCAGCCGATGGTCGCCTGACATGGTCAAGACGGCGGACGAACTGGCGCTGATGCGCGTGTCGGGACGGCTGCTCGCCCAGGTGTTCGAGATGCTCGACGGGCTGACGCTGGCGGGCATGTCGACGCTGGCGATCAACGACCGGGTCGAGCATTTCATCACCCACGACCTGTCGGCCCGGCCCGCGAGCAAGGGGCAATATGGCTTTGCCTATGTGCTCAACAGCTCGATCAACCAAGTCGTCTGCCACGGCGTGCCGAGCGCCGACGACGTGATCCGCGACGGCGACATCGTCAATCTGGACATCACGCTGGAGAAGAATGGCTTCATCGCCGACTCCAGCAAGACCTATATGGTCGGCGAGGTCGCGCCCGGCGCAAGGCGGCTGGTCCGCGTCGCGCAGGAGGCGATGTGGAAGGGCATCCGCCAGGTCCGGCCCGGCGCACGGCTGGGCGATGTCGGCGCGGCGATCGAGAAACATGCCAAGGCGAATGGCTATTCGGTGGTGCGCGACTATTGCGGTCATGGCATCGGGCGCGAGATGCACGAGGAACCCAATGTGCTGCACTTCGGACGGCCGGGAACCGGCGCGGTGCTGCGCGAGGGGATGACCTTCACCATCGAGCCGATGATCAACCAGGGGAAGCACAAGGTGTCGACCGGCGAGGATGGCTGGACGGTGGTGACGGACGACGGGAAGCTGTCGGCGCAGTTCGAACATACCGTCGCGGTGACGAAGACCGGGGTGGAAGTGCTGACGCTGCGGGCGGACGAAAAGCTGGGTTGAAATCCGTTCCCCGGCGGAGGCCGGGGCCCAGTTACGATGTGGCCGATGGCGCGCGAGGCGATGCGGGGGAGGCATCAACGACGCGGTCACTATGGCCTCCCCCGCATCGGCTGGCGCGCCACGCTGTTCGTACAAACTGGGCCCCGGCCTTCGCCGGGGAACAGGCAGCTACCCCTCCACCCGCAACCGATACCCCACGCCGAGTTCGTTCGCGATGACGCTCCCGACCGGCTGCGGTGCTTCCAGCTTCTGGCGCAGGTTGCGCACGACGATGCGTAAATAGTCGATGCGCGGATCTTCGTCCCCGCCCCAGGCCGCGTCGATGATCCGGTCATGCGTCACCACCCGGCCGGGATGGCGCGCCAGCACCGCCAGCACGCCATATTCCTTGCGGGTCAGATGCTGTTCCTCACCCCCGCGCGTGACCAGCCGCCGGTCAAGATCGATCGCCAGGTCGCCGGTCCGCACGATCGTTGGCGCCGCCTCGGCCGCGCGGGCGTGGCGCAGCGCGACCCGCAGCCGCGCCAGCAGTTCGTCGCTGTCGAACGGCTTGGTGACGTAATCGTCCGCGCCCAGATCGAGCGCGGCGACCTTTTCGTCGGTCGCGTCGCGCGCCGACACGACCAGCACCACCCGCTCGGCCGCGCGAAGCAGCGGGATCAGGCCCAGCCCGTCGCGATCGGGCAACCCCAGGTCGAGCAGTACCGCATCGGGATGCTCGGCCGCCGCGCGTGCCAGCGCGTCGCGGCCGTCGCGGGCCTCGACCACCTTGTGCCCCGCCTGCTCCAGCGTGTTGCGCAGCAGGCGACGGATCGCGACTTCGTCATCCACCACCAAGATCGTCGCGGGCATCAGGCCATTCCCTCCGGCGCGCCGTCGCGCATGATCAGGTCGCGAGGAAAGACGAGGGCGAAGGCCGCACCGCTTTCATCGTCGCGATTGCCCGCCTCTACGCCCAGACCCATCGCCTCCGCAAAGGCCTTGACGATGGCGAGGCCCAGGCCGGTGCCGCCCGCCACCCGGTCCGACCCCTCCAGCCGCCGGAACGTCTCGAACACCTCCGCCTCGCGGCCCGGCGGGAGGCCGGGGCCATGGTCGAGGACCGAGAGGCGCAAGCTGCCGTGGCGATGCCGCCCCTCGATCACGATCTCGGTCCCCGGATCGCCATAGCGCCCGGCATTGTCGAGCAGGTTGAGCAGGCAATGGTGCAGCAGTTGCGGATCGGCGCGCACCAAAGGCAGGTCGGGCGGCACGTCGAGCCGCACGGCATGCCCCTCCAGCGCGCGGCGGGCGTCATGCGCCGCGCCCGTCACCGCGTCGCTCAGGTCGATCGCCTCGATCTTCAGCTTCAGCGCCCCCGCCTCGACGCGGGCCATGTCGAGCAGATTGGCGACGAAGCGATTGAGCCGCGCCGCCTCCCCTTCGATGGTCGCAATCAGATCGGGCGTCGTGCCCTGCCGCAACTGCGCGGCGGCGGCCATCACCGCGGTCAGCGGCGTGCGCAGGTCGTGGCTGACCGAGGAGAGCAGCGCCGCCCGCAGCCGGTCGCGGGTGCGCACCGCATCGACGTCGCGCACCTCCGCCTCCAGCCGCAACCGTTCGAGGATCAATGCCGCCTGGTCGATCAGCCCGGTCAGCAGCGGCAGGCGGTCGGCGCGCACCGGCTCGCCCCCCGCCTCACGCGCCAGCCCGAGGACGGCGAGCGTCCGGTTGCCCGCCTTGAGCGGCTGGAACAGCCATTCGGACGCGGCCAGCGTCGCCGAACCCTTGCCCGCCGGCGTGCCGGTATCGAAGGCCCAGTGCGCGGCGGCCATCTCCATCGTCTCCAGCCGGTAATCGGGCTTGGTCGCCGCCTGCACCGCCAGACCGGCGGGCGACGGGGTGAGCAGCACCGCCTGCACCTCGAACAGCCGGGCAATGTCTTCGCAGATCACGCGCGCCGCCTCGGCCGGATCGGCGAGGCCGCTGAGCCGATGGAGGAAGCCCGCCAGCGTCGCATTGTCGCGCGCGCTGCTCGCCGCAAGGTCGGCCTGCGCCCGCACGCGTGAGGTCAGCTGGCTGGTCGCGACCGCAACGCCCAGCAGGACGAAGATCGAAATGACATTCTCGGGATTGCTGACGCTCAGCGTGCCCACCGGGGGCAGGAAGAAGAAATTATAGGCGAGGCTCGACGCCAGCCCCGCGAACAGCCCGGTACGCAGGCCGTACAGGCTCGCCGCCGCCATAACCGGCAGCAGATAGAGCAGCGCGACATTGCCGAGGTTCAGGATATGGAACAGCGCGCTGGCCAAGCCCGTCACCAAGGCCACGCCGAGCAGCGTCAGGCCATAGCCGGTGGGCGATCCCCATTGCCCGCGCCGCCGGGCCCGCTCGCGCTCGACCGGGACCTCGCCGACCGGCAGGACATGGACGGTGACGCCCGGCGTCTCGCGCACCAGCCGGTCGACGACCGAGCCGTGGCGCAACTCGAACCAGCGCGACCGCTTGGCCTTGCCGACGACCAGTTGCGTGGCGCGCGCATCGGTCAGGAAGGCGCGGATGCCCTCGACCACGCTGGGCGCGGGCACGGTGGCGACCGCCGCGCCGAGTTGCGTCGCCAGCGTCATGGTCGCGGCGAGCCGCCGATGCTGCGCCTCTCCCAGCGTCGCGGTGCGCGGGGTGTCGATGAAAAGGGCGGTCCAGGGGGCACGAAGCGCATCGGCCGCGCGCTTGGCGGCGCGGACCAGTTCGTCGGCACCAGGCAATTCGCTGACCGCGACGACCAGCCGCTCGCCCGCCGCCCATTGCCCGCCGACGCCAAGCGACCGGACATGATCGAGCATCTGCGCATCGACCGCCTGCGCCGCCCGCCTGAGCGCCAGTTCGCGCAGCGCCGACAGGTTCGACTTGGAGAAGAAATGCGACAGCGCCCGCGTCGCCTCCTGCGGCAGATAGACCTTGCCCGCCTTCAACCGCTCGATCAGCTCGTCGGGCGGAATGTCGACCACCTCGATCTCGGCGGCCTCCAAAATGCGGTCGGGCACCGTCTCGCGCACCCGGACGCGGGTGAAGCTGGCGACGACGTCGTTCAGGCTCTCGACGTGCTGGATATTAACGGTGGAATAGACGTCGATCCCCGCCGCCAGCAGCTCCTCGACATCCTGATAGCGTTTGGGATGGCGGCTGCCCGGCGCATTGGTGTGCGCCAGTTCGTCGACCAATGCGAGGCGGGGCGCGCGGGCGACGACCGCATCGATGTCCATCTCGTGCAGCGTCCGCCCCTCATAGGGGACGGCGCGGCGGGGCATGACCTCCTGGCCGCGCACCAGCGCTTCGGTCTCGACCCGGCCATGGGTCTCGACCACCGCGACGACGACGTCGACGCCGTCGCGGCGGCGTGCCGCGCCCTCGGAGAGCATCTCGAACGTCTTGCCGACGCCGGGGGCTGCCCCGAGGAAGATCTTCAGGCGGCCGCGCCCCTCACGCTCGGCGGCGCGCAGCAGGGCATCGGGGTCGGGGCGCTGCTCGCCTGCCGTCATCGCGCGGGCGTGGCGTCCAGCGTGCGGTTGAGGGCGAGGACGTTGACGTGGGGGTCGCCCAGCACCGAACCCTCGGTCTTTCGGACGACCAGCGCGCGGACCTGCTCGACGCCCAGGCCACGGACGCGGGCGATGCGGGCGGCCTGCGCCAGTGCGGCTTCGGGCGACAGATCGGGGTCGAGCCCCGAACCGCTGGTGGTGACGAGGTCGGCAGGCACGTCGCCCATCACGCCTTCGGCCCGACGCCTGGCGACATCCGCCTTCACCCGGTCGGCCAGCGCCTGCGACGTCGGCCCCAGGTTCGAGCCCGACGAGGCGAGCCCGTCATAGCCCTTGCCCGCCGCCGAGGGTCGCGTCTGGAAATAGCGGTCGCTGACGAACGCCTGCCCGACGACTTCGGAGCCGATTACGCGCCCCCCGACCTGCACCAAACTGCCATTGGCCTGATGCGGGAAGATCGTCTGTCCGATGCCGGTCATCGCCAGAGGATAGACCAATCCGAGCAGGACCGCGAACAGGATCGTCATGACGATCGCGGGCCGTAATGCGGTGGTGATGTCGGTATTCATAATGCTTCCTTCCTCAAGCCCCTCCCCTTCAGGGGAGGGGTAGGGGGTGGGGCCTTTCCACAAGCGCTTCGTTCGCGGCGACGCCCCACCCCAACCCCTCCCCTGAAGGGGAGGGGCGTTCGCTCTCAACTCACGCGAGACCCAGCCCACCGACCACGAGGTCGATGATCTTGATGCCGACGAACGGCGCGATCAGGCCGCCCAGGCCATAGATGGCGAGGTTGCGCGCCAGCAGCGGCCCCGCCCCCATCGGCTTGTAGGCGACGCCCTTCAGCGCCAGCGGCACCAGCAGCGGGATGATGAGCGCGTTGAAGATGATCGCGCTGAGGATGGCCGATTGCGGCGTCGCCAGACCCATGACGTTGAGCACGCCGAGCCCCGGATAGAGCGCCACGAACATCGCCGGGATGATCGCGAAATATTTCGCCACGTCATTGGCGACCGAGAAGGTCGTCAGCGCGCCGCGCGTCATCAGCAACTGCTTGCCGAGGCCGACGACCTCGATCAGCTTGGTCGGATCGCTGTCGAGGTCGACCATGTTCCCCGCCTCGCGCGCGGCCTGGGTGCCGGTGTTCATCGCGACGCCGACATCCGCCTGCGCCAGCGCGGGCGCGTCGTTGGTGCCGTCGCCGCACATCGCGACCAGCTTGCCGCCCTGCTGTTCCTTGCGGATCAGCGCCAGCTTGTCCTCCGGCGTCGCCTGGGCGAGGAAGTCGTCCACGCCCGCCTCGGCGGCGATGGCGGCGGCGGTCAGGGGATTGTCGCCGGTGATCATTACCGTGCGGATGCCCATGCGGCGCAGCTCGCCGAAACGCTCGCGGATGCCCGCCTTGACCACGTCCTTCAGGAAGATGGCGCCTAGCAACCGGCCATTCTCCGCCACCGCCAGCGGCGTGCCACCGGCGCGCGCAATCTCGTCGGTGATGCGGCGCAGCTGGGTCGCCGCCGCCGTCTCGCCCACGCCCGGATGCGCGCGCAGGATCGAGTCGACCGCGCCCTTCTGGATCAGCCGGTCACCGATCCTCACCCCCGAGATACGGGTCTGCGCGGTGAAGGGGATGATCTCGGCATCCGCAGGCAGGCTGGCGATCGACACCTTGAACTGCTCGCGCGCCAGGACGACGATCGAGCGGCCCTCGGGCGTCTCGTCGACCAGGCTGGCCATCAGCGCCGCCTCGGCCAGCGCATCCACGTCCGCGCCGCCGAGGCTGCGGAACTCACTCGCCTGACGGTCGCCGATGGTGATGGTCCCCGTCTTGTCGAGCAGCAGCACGTCGACATCACCCGCCGCCTCGACCGCCCGGCCCGACTTGGCGAGCACGTTGAAGCGGACCAGCCGGTCCATGCCCGCAATGCCGATCGCCGACAGCAAAGCGGCGATGGTCGTCGGGATCAGGGTGATGAGCAGCGCCGCCAGGATCGCTACCGGGATGCTGCCGCCCGCAAAGGACGCGAAGCCCGGAATGGTGCCGACCGCGATCAGGAAGATGATGGTCAGGCCGACAAGCAATATGGTCAGCGCCACCTCGTTCGGGGTCTTCTGACGCTCGGCGCCCTCGACCAGCGCGATCATGCGGTCGAGGAAGCCCTGGCCCGGATTGACCGTCACCTTGACGCGGATCTCGTCCGAGATGACGCGCGTGCCCGCCGTCACCGCCGAACGGTCGCCGCCCGCCTCGCGAATGACCGGCGCGCTCTCGCCGGTGATCGCGGCTTCGTTGACGCTCGCCACGCCCACGACGACCTCGCCGTCCGAGGGGATCAGGTCGCCGGTCTCGACCAGCACCACGTCGCCGATCTTCAGCGCGCTGGCGGGGACATTCTCCCACTCCTGGCCAGCGCCCTTCAGCCGCTTGGCGGTCAGCTCGGCCTTGGCGGCGCGCAGGGACGCGGCCTGCGCCTTGCCCCGGCCTTCCGCCAGCGCCTCGGCAAAGGTGCCGAACAGCACGGTCAGCCACAGCCAGACGACCAGTTGCAGCTTGAATCCGGTGGTCAGCCCGTCATGCCCGACGACGAGCAGCACGGTCAGGAGGGCGGCGACCGCCGCAGTCACGAACATCACCGGATTGCGGATCAGCTCGCGCGGATTGAGTTTGACGAACGAGGCCTTGATCGCCGGGAGCACGAGCTCGGCGGTGAACAGGCTCTTGGTAGGGGAATTGGCCACGACTGGCGCTCCCGATCAGAAGAGTTGACCGCGGATCATCGCGAGATGATCGGCAATGGGACCAAGGGCGAGGCTCGGCAGGAAGGTCAGGCCGCCCAGCACCAGCACGATGCCGACGAGCAGACCGATCCACAGCACACCCGTGGTCGGGAAGGACCCGGCCGAGGCGGGGACATGCTTCTTCGCCGCCAGGCTGCCCGCGATGGCGAGCATCGGCACGATGATGAAGAAGCGGCCGACCCACATGGCGACGCCCAGCAGACCGTCATACCAGGGGGTAGAGGCGGTCAGACCGGCAAAGGCCGAGCCGTTATTCGCCACCGCGCTGGTGAAGGCGTAGAGGATCTCGCCGAACCCGTGCGGCCCCTTGTTGAGCGGCCCCGCCAGCCCCTGCCCCGTCACGCAGGACAGCGCGGTCATCCCAAGGATGAACAGCGGCAGGACGGCGATGGCGAGGACCGCGAGTTTCACTTCGCAGCTCTCGATCTTCTTGCCGACATATTCGGGCGTGCGACCGACCATCAGGCCGGCGACGAACACCGCCAGGATGGCGAACAGCAGGAAGCCGTAGATTCCCGCACCGACGCCGCCGATGACGACCTCGCCCAGTTGCATGTTGAACAGCGGGATCATGCCGCCAAGTGCTGTAAAGCTGTCATGCATCGCATTGACCGCGCCGCACGACGCCGCCGTGGTGACAGCCGCGAACAGGGCGGACGCGGCGACGCCGAAGCGGACCTCCTTGCCCTCCATATTGCCGCCCGCCACGCCCAGCTGGTGCAGCACGGGGTTGCCCGCCGCTTCCGCCCAATAGGCCACGGTCGCGCCGCCCAGGAACAGCAGGATCATCGCGACCAGGATCGCCCAGCCCTGGCGGGTGTTGCCGACCGCCTTGCCGAAGCACCAGGTCAGGCCGAAGCCGATGACGAAGATCGACAGCATCTGGACGAAGTTGACCAGCGCGGTCGGGTTCTCGAATGGATGCGCGCTGTTGGCGTTGAAGAAGCCGCCACCATTGGTGCCGAGCATCTTGATCGCTTCCTGGCTCGCGACGGGTCCGAGCAGGATCGACTGGCGCACACCCTCCAGCGTGTCGATATTGACGACGCCCGCCATGGTCTGCGGCACGCCGCTGGCGATCAGGAACAGAGTGTAGACGACGCAAATCGGCAGCAGCAGGTACAGGGTGATCCGCGTCACATCGGCCCAGAAATTGCCGAGATTCTTCGTCTCGCGCCCCGCAAAGCCGCGGAACAGCACAAAGGCCAGCGCGATGCCGGTCGCCGCCGACAGGAAATTGTGGATGGTCAGGCCGAGCATCTGGGACAGGTTCGACATGGTCGACTCGCCCGCATAGCTTTGCCAGTTGGTGTTGGTGGTGAAGCTGATCGCGGTATTGAACGCCAGATGCGGGGCGAGTCCGGCCAGCCCCTGCGGATTGCCCGGCAGGTAATATTGCAGGCGCAGCACCGCATAGGTCAGGATCATCAACGCGACGTTGAAGATCAGCATGTGCAGCGCATAGCGGCGCCAGCCCTGCTGCGCCTCCGGGTCGATGCCCGACAGCGCGTAGAAGCCGCGCTCGACGGGGCCGAGCACGGAGTGAAGCGGCGTGCGCCGCCCCTCATAGAGCGCGAACAGCCACGCGCCGACCGGCTTGGTCAGCGCGAGCAGGATCGCCACGAAGCCCAGGATCAGGGCCCATCCCTGAAGCGTCATGATGCCGCCTCCTTCAGAAGCGTTCGGGGCGGATCAGCACCGCCACCAGATAGACGAGAAGGCCAAGCGCGGTCAGCGCCGCCAGCCAGAGGTCTAGGGTCATGGCTCCGCCCTCCTCACGCGTGGTCGCACAGGCGGGCATAGGCGAGCGTCGCCGCCACCAGCCCGGCCATGACCAGCAACCAGATCAGATCGTCCATAGTGCGGCTCCTCAGAAGGCAGCGGTGAGGGTGGCGAGGAAGGTGCTGCCCGCGATATTGCCGGTGCCGTCCTGCCCCTTGCTGAAGCTCGGCCGCAGATAGGCGGCCTTGCGGTCGGAAATGTCGGTATCGACCCAGGCCAGACCCAGCGTCAGGTTGCGCCACGTCGTGTCCGCGCCCAGCGACCAGTCCCAATATTCGCCGGTCGGCGTCGGCGCGGTGGCGTTGGGGCCGAGGCCGTCCATGCCCCAGCTATGGCCGATATGCGCCTTGGCGGTGATCGGCGTGCTCTGGATCGCCGCCGCGCCGTCGCCCCAGAGATACAGATTGTCGCTCTTGGCGCCCGGATGGTCATAGACGCCCGCCGCCGCACGGGCGCCGTTGTCATACCATTTGCCGATCGCCTGCTGCTTGGGCGCATAGGCGACACCGGCGGTCAGCGAGACCGGGCCGGTCGTGCCCGACAGCTTGGCGAAGGGTTCGGCATAGTCGGTCTTGTTCGCGCCACCCGGATACATGTACCAGGTCAGCCCGACGTCCAGCGTGCCGTTGGACGTGATCCTGGTCTTGTACCCGCCGATCAGGTCCAGCTCCATGTTGGCGCCGCCGAAGGTGCCCCACCCCGCCAGGTTCGACGCCCAGGCGCCGACATAGGCACCGCTCTCATGGGTCGCCGTGATACCGGCCTGCACCGCCATATGTTCATCCGACTGCGAAATGCCGCGCAGGCGATAGTCGGAGACGATCGCGGCCGAACCGCTGACCGTCACGGGCGGCGGCGGCGCGGTTTCAGCGGTCTGCGCCGATGCGGCGGCCGGAAACACGAACAGCGCCGTGGCGGCGCAAATGGTGATGGTCTTCATATAGGCCCCTATGGACAGGCCGCCGCGAAGAAATGGGCGACCTCCAGGGCCGGGCAATTAGGCCTGGGCGGCGTAGCAATGCGAGGGCGATTGCCCGGTTTCGCATATATACGGCGTATAGTGCGCCCTCCCATTCCTCCCCTGCAAGGGGGAGTGCTCACCCCGAACTCTGCAGGCGTTTTCTGGCGAGGAATATGTCGAGGGTGATCTCGAGCATGTTTTGGGTCTTGGAGGCGCGCTTGGTTCGGCGGTTGAAGCGAGCCAGCATGTCGCGGAACGAGGCGTTGGACGCTTCGATCAGATGCGTCTGCGCCTTGGTCTGCTGGTGGGGTTCGGGAGCGCCGATCCGCTGGAA